>JAICIG010000166.1 GCA_025924495.1 Pirellulales bacterium
GTATCGGAACTGCTAATAAAGGCCGATTTCTTCGCTACTGGAAGTCTATTCGCCTAAGGCGAAAGCTCGCAGCCGGGCCAGGTAATTGGGCCGTTTTGCGGGCTGGCTGGCGCCGCTAGCGAAGCTGACTGGCGGCCTGCCGTGTATTCCGGCCTTGCTCCGTACTCCTCGAGTCAAACTTGCCGCCGCGTCGCGAGGCCGAATCTGTAGTTCGGCGATCCGTTTGGCATGGGTAATGACGTACCCCAGCCAGTCTTCATCGTGCATCTCGCGTCGCCAGGCATCCAGCAAACGCCGGCGGACGAGGCACCAACCAAAATCGCTCGGCTGGTTTCCGGGAAGTTGCGGGATCATGCCCAGCGGAGCATCGGAGATAGGTCGCGCCAGCGCCGCGTCATGGGCGCCTATCGATTGCCACATCGCGGGCAGGCACCCGGCGCCAAGCGAGCAGCTCTCGTTGCGCAGCAACACGAGATCGCCGGAACTATGCGACAGGCCGCTGCGCATCGCCGCCGCTTGTCCCCATCGCGCCGGATGCACAATCACGTGCATTTGCGGATACTGCAACGCCAGCTCGTGGGCGATTTCCGGTGTGGCGTCCGTTGAACCGTCATCGATAATTGCCAGTTCGAATTGAGAGCTCAGATCAGGCAAGACTTCCAATAGGTCGGAAATGACGGAGACAAGCTGCGCCTGACCGTTGTGAACCGGAACGAACACGCTCAACGAAGCTTTCAACACCACAGTTCCTTTGCGACAAACAGCCCGCGTCCCCGCGTCTACGTCAGATCGCGGGCGGCGCCGGGATGGCTGCACGTATGCATCGGACGCCGCCGCCAGCCGGCTGCAACTTCGGCGACTGATAACCTTTGGCGCAACGTATAGTGGAACAGCCGTTTATGCTGCTACGCGCGAACGTTTGAGCTATGACGGAAGGCTTGCTTGCGACGCAGCCAGGCTGCACGATGAAAGCGTCGCGTAACCTCGGATAGCCTGAAAATTTGGCGGCCTCCGATTAGCTGCCTGACGACTTTGCGGCAACTGGCGAGCGCCAGGACGTTGGATTATGCTGAGCATGCCGTCCATACGATGCGTCGTTGCCTTGCGCTGAGAGACCTTGTCCCCTTGTCGAAACAACCCGCCAGCATTCCAGATTTTTCCAAAGGCGACGGGCTGATTCCCGCCATCGCACAAGACGCCGACACGGGCGAAGTGTTGATGTTAGCGTACATGAACAAGGAGAGTTATGCCCAGACGCTGGCGACTGGACAGGCTGTGTTTTTCAGCCGTAGCCGCAACCGCCTGTGGCGCAAGGGAGAGGAAAGCGGCCATGTCCAAGACGTCTTGGATGTGCTGGTCGATTGCGACGGCGATACCGTGTTGCTGAAAGTCCGACAGCGCGGAGGCGCCGCGTGCCATCAGGGATACCGCAGTTGTTTCTTCCGACAAGTAGGGCAGGATGGCCTGAAAGTCGTCGGACAACGGGTCTTTGATCCGGCCCAAGTTTATGAGGCGAACGAATAAGGGGCGTACAAGGAGCATACCTATGGCGGAACGCCCCGGAGGTTTGACACGACGATCGGCTGGGCTGTCGCTGGCGGCGTCCGCGATATTCCTGCTGATGACCGCGGTCTGCGCACACGCGGCGGACTCCGATGCGTCTCTGCCGCAGGTCTTCGGAGACGATTTTGAACACGGCGCGGAACACTGGCAGCCGACAGACGCTAAGGCGTGGAAGGTCGGCGAAGAGTCAGGAAATCGGTTCTACAGCTTATTTCAGCAAAGCAAATATCAGCCGCCGCATCGTAGTCCGCTGAATTTCAGCCTGATCAAAGATGTCGTCGTCGGCGACTTCGCCCTCGAGGCGCGTGTCCGCAGCACGGTGAAAGACTATGGCCATCGCGATATGTGCCTGGTGTTTGGCTACCAGGACCCGGGCCACTTCTATTACGTCCACTTTGGCAAGAAGACCGACGATCATGCCAATCAGATTTTCATCGTCAATGGCTCGCCTCGCACCAAGATCTCGACGAAGACCTCAGACGGAACCGATTGGAACGACGATTGGCATCGGGTTAAAGTGGTCCGGCGAGTAGGCGACGAGACCATCGAGGTCTTTTATGACGATCTCGAGACTCCCGTGATGACGGCACGCGACAAGACCTTCGTCTGGGGACAGGTCGGCGTCGGCTCATTCGACGACACGGGCGATTGGGACGACGTTAAGCTGTATGGCATCCGGATCTTGAAGCCGGAGTAGTGCTACCGCATCTGCCGAACAATCGGAAAAGTTGCCAGAATCGTTGCAACTGTCAGCCGCAGGCTGCCGATATGCAGTAGGTGAAGATGCGCCGGCGGCCCTTAAGCTGGGCCGCCGCCCGAGAAGGTCGCGGCCTGATTGCCCGCGGCTTCGGCAAATACCAGCGGCGTTTATCTCAGGGAGGGGATACCGTCATGCAAGTCAAGATTTACGTGCCACGCACGGTCGAAGTGCCCAGCGAATATCTACCCGCCCTGGCTCAGCGGGCGCACGCCGCATTGGGAGATGCCGCCGACGGCATTTCCGCCACGCGCGGTCACATCGTACGGCAAGCAGTTCGCGATGGATTGCTTCGCGAATTGGATGATTTGATGACCGAAGACGGCTCGGTTGACGTGTTCTGCGATCCTAGCGCCGAGATTCCGCTGGAGATCGAGAATCGCACGGTAAAGCTCAGCGAGCTGGTTGAGGCTCTGCAAAGCAAGCGAAGTTGGGGCGCTTCGAGGGCCGATGCCGACGATTCTGAACATTTACGAGCCAAGGTTCTGCCGCGACGTAAGGCGGCTTAAAGCCGCGGCCGAAGCATCTGGTCCGAGCTTGAGCTTAGTAACGCTTGTACCGGATTTACCCGCCGAGGGGGAATTCTGCGGGTTAACCGCACTGGAGCGCCGATCTGAATCGTGTGCGTTTTGCCAGCTGAAGCGTCTGTAAGGCGCTTGCCGGCTGGCGGACTAGCCCGATTCTGCGTTCGGAAAGGCCCGGCAAATGGATCCTGGCGTCATCATCAAGCTCCATGTGGAGACTGACGAGCAGCCCGCCGCAATGGCGACTTGTCCGTTGTGCCGCAACCAATTCGAGATTGCGGACGAAGCACCGAGAGCCTTATGTCCTGGCTGCGGCCTGAGCTTCACGCCTGCTCCTCCCAAGCCTGATCCAGCGGCTGAGGAAGATGATCAGGCCGCTTGCGCTGCAGAGACGACGCTGCCGGCAGATCCTCTTGATCGCTGGCTGCAAGGGGCGCCAATTCAGCCACGGGAAATTACCGAGACCGAATGGCTGCGGAATTGGGCGCGTCGCCACTGGTTGACCAGCGGCGCTTTAGGCGTTGGCATTGTTGCTCTGGCAATGGTGGCTTTGACCTCGTTCTCCGCTTGGCTGCATGCTTCCTGGCGTCTGCGGCAAGCAGTGGTCGCTCGGGAAACGGCCGAAGACCTTCGACTTGAGGCCGAATCGTCGCAAGCGGAAAACTCGCGGGAACTCGAGCACCACATCTCGCTTTGGAAGACGGAACAAGCCTTGAGGCGCCAGCTTGAGCAACGCCTGGCGACAGCGACCCAGACTGCCGAACGGGCGGAGCATGCCCGCCGCGAGGCCGAAGAAGCCTGCCGTCTGGCAGAGCGCGAGGTTCGCGGAGCCATTGCCCAGCAGTTGGCCGCTCGGTCGGAGTTGATCCGTACCGAGCACCCCGAACATAGCCTGCTGCTTGCCGCCGAAGCGTTGAACCTGACCCAACGCAATGGCGAAGCGCCCATCACGTCGGCAGTGCAGTATCTGCGAGATCAGTTGGGGGCCGACGATGGCCGTTATCTGCGCGGGCACGGCGGCAAGATTACGGCGCTGGCGATCAGTCGCAAAAGCCGCTGGTTAGCCACGGCGAGCATCGACAATACGACGCGATTGTGGGATCTGAAGTCGGATGACGCCGCGGCCCAACCAATCGTACTGGCCGGCCACCACGGTCGGGTCAGCGCAGTCTCGTTCAGTCCGGACGATCGTTGGCTGGCCACCGGCAGCTACGATTCAACCATTTGCATCTGGAACCTGGCGGCAACCGATCCAACTAAGGAGCCCTTGGTCTTGCGAGGGCACGAAGGACGAATTACCAGCCTGGCAATCAGTTCCAATGGGCGCTGGCTGTTTGCCGCGAGCAGCGGTTACAACCGAGGCGAGAGCGAGTTGCGTGTTTGGGATCTAGCTGCTTCCGATCCCGCCGATGCATCCCGAGTTCTGCCAGGCCATGGCGACCGCGTGCAGGCAATTGCCATCAGCCGCGACGATCGCTGGTTGGCGACGGTCGGCGATGATGGCATGGTGCGATTGTGCAGCATGACCGCCGACGGGCCCTCGGTCCGTGCATCGGTTCTTAGCGGCCATCAAGGCAAGTTGCATCTGCTCTCCTTCAGCTCCGATGGCCGCTGGCTGGCAGCCGCAGGCGCCGGCGGCGCTGCCAAGACGGGCGACGCGTGGTTGTGGGATCTGCAAGCCTCGCAACCCGAAGTTCGACCGATTCAGTTATCGGCGCATACCGGCCCGATCCGAGCCATGACCTCCAGTACCGACGGCCGTTGGCTTGTCACTGCGGCTGATGATGGCGCCGCTTGCTTGTGGGACCTGACAGCTCCGGAACGCGGCGCCTTCGCCTTGCGAGGACATCGAGGCGCCGTGCTGGCGGCGTCGTTCAGTTCCGACAATCGTTGGCTGGCGACTGCGGGCAGCGACCAGAACATTTGTCTTTGGAGCATGGCGACCCTCTCAGGCGATGCAACGCCGATCGTGCTGCATGCCAACCAAGGCGCCATTGACTCATTGGCCATCAGCCGTGATGGGCAATGGTTGGCGACTGCGGGGGAGGACGGCACGGCGCGAGTCTGGAACCTGCACTTGGAAGGCTTGATCTCGCTGGCGTTGCAGATCGAGCCGAGCAGATCGCCCGCCGAATCGCAGGCGCCGGCAAGCGGGCCTTCGCGCGAGCCTGCACATGTCGCAGAGCGGCCGCTGCGTTTGTCTAATCCTCGCGGCGATGGCAACTTGCAGCGCTGACGCGCTGTTGCTCGCACGCTTGTATCGCGAAGTTTGCGTCAGTTGCGCGGCTGGCATTCTTGATGTCAGCCCTTAGCCGAAAGGCAAGCTAGCGAATTTGTAATGTTTTTGCCGGGCAAGCGTGCCGAAATATAGAGCTGGAAGATTCGTCTCCCTTCCTCTCTCGGGACTCCAGTCCATGCCTGGTAATAGGACGGGCAATACCTATGAAAAATGACGCTAGCGGCATGGGCCAGCAGGTTCAACTTGTCCCGGAGCCCTTATGTCGATCCAGAACATCCCTTCCAGCAGCGCCGCACTAAGTTCGTCGTTCTTGCAGTTCGCCGACTCGTCAAACAACTCGAGTTCGAGCGAGCTTCAAGGATTGCCTCAGCTTTCCAGCGACCAACTACAACAACTGCGCCAGGCACTGCAACAGGATCTCAAGCAGGCATTCTCTAGCGCCGGTTCAACCAGTGGAAGCGGGCAGGGAAATACCGCAAACGCAAGCGGAGTTCAGTCTCAGCTCGACCAGAGCATTTCCGACACGCTTGGGCAGTTCGGTTTCACCGATGCGCAAAAGCAGACTGTGCTGGATAAAATCAACCAAGCGCTGACTGGTGGCGACGGGACCTCGGGGAAAAAAGGACACGGCCGGCATCATGTGCATCAGGCGTTGAACTCAATCTTTCAGGCGCTGCAGAGCGCGTCGGGAAGTCAGTCGGCGCCGAATTCAACCGCTGGCGGCGCGTCGCCGCCGACTTTCGCAAGCTCGGTTGTCGGCGCCGGGGCGAATAGTCCCGGACAGACGCTCGATCTTACGGCCTAAACGCGCAAGATGCGCCCATTATCGCTTGGCGCGAATTACATTTAATCGCGCCTGTTCGGATGCTCTAAATCGTCGTAATGGGCGACGATGACCAAATTCGCGCGAGCTTAATGATCACTCTGCCTAGGAATTCCCTCGTGTCTCGGGCGAGCGGAACAGACGTCGGCGCCAGGGGTTGCGCGTTTGGCGCCGATTTGCTGTTTAGGCGATTGTTGACTTGGCAGGGCGACACGCTAAGATCGCGCTCAGTGTGACGAATTAAGAACGTCACAACGCCTAATTCGCCCGCAACGGCGAAACGGGGGAACCACCCGTGGGGGCTTATCCACTTTGGACGGGGGATTCCTTGGCCCCGAGCCCGTCAGCTAACCTCGTCGGCGTCCTGAGGAATTCTTTTTAGGCACGCATGGTTCTCATGATCTAGCTGCCGCCTTGTGGCCTGGGCCGCAACGTTGCCGTTGCGCGCCTTCCATGGTCGCATCTGCCGACGTTCCTTTTCCGCTCTGCTCGGGCTGCGGCTCGCGCCAGAGCAGACAGATGCCGGTCCAGGCTCGCATCGCGGCAAAGAACCAGCTCGCGGGAGAACGCTCTATGCCCGGCTTTGCCCTGAATTCGATCGAAGTGACGACACTCTTCATGCTTTGCGGCTGCGCAGCGGCGGCCATTGCGATCGCTCGGCGCGCATATCGTGCCATTGCCGAGCGAAACGCCAGCCGAGGGCTCGAAGCGGTATTTACCGCCTCGGCCTTGTTGATCTTGGCGACACTGTTTTTCAATCATCAACCCCCACGGCGCATTCTGAATGCCGCGCCCGCCTGGAACGTCCGTTATCAGCCTGTCGAGGCAGCTTCGCGCGAGATGCTGCAACGACGAGCCGCATCGAGCGCAAGGGAATCGCTAGAACAGGAAAGGCACGCGGAGCGCGAGCGCCGTGCATGCGAACAAGCGGAGCGAGATGAACTTCTAGAACAAATGCTGGCTGGACATAACCGGCAATAGGCGAGTTTGTGCAACTCGTCGCGAATAAAACTGATGACTCGATTCTTTCACGAAGGAGAAACTTCCATGACACGCTGGTTCGGTTTCGGGCCGGCCCTGTTGGCGATCGCCGCGCTGTGCGGCGCCGGTTGCAGTGAGCAGATTCCTCAGGGGCACGTCGGCAAAGTATTGGCGGCTTCAGGGTGGGGCGACGGAGTTTCGGAGCCTGGCTACGTTTCGTGCTGGGGGCGCGACGAACTTTATTTGCTGGCCACGGGCGACAAGTCTCACACCGAGCATCTCAACATCCTTTGCGCAGATAAGCTCAATTTCCGTTGCGATCTGGTGATTGTTACCCGACCTAAGACAGATCAGGCTAGCCGCGATGCGATCTTCTTGCGCGTGCAAGCACAGCAGGCGGGAGCCGGACATGCATTGATTACCGGAGATCAACTCTACGACGTTTACGTGAAGCCGATTGTCGTGCCCGCCGCTTACGATGTCGTGTCAAAGCGCGAGACAGACCAAATTGGCGGCGACATGGCCGAAATCAAGCGCGAGATTGTCCAGCTCTGTCGAGAGCGAATGGGCGGCGCAACGCCGGTAGAAGTTGCGTTAATCGATTTCACCAACACCGATTATCCGGAGACGGTGACATTGGCCAATGAAGCAAGAAAGAAAAAGGAGATCGACATCGAAATCGCCCGCAGCGATGCGGCCATCGAAGAGGCGAAGGCCGAAGGGCGGCTGCGCGCCGCCAATAAGGAATACCAGGCAAAGCTGCTCGAAGCCAAAATGATCGCCGACTCGAACCGCATCATCGGCGAGAGCCTCTCCGAAAATCCGCTCTTCCTATATTGGCATCAGATCAAGGTCTACGGTGAAGCCGCCGCCGGCCCGAACAACGTGTTCATCATTCCTTACGACGCGACGGGCAATAGCGACCACAGTCTGCTCAACTCGCCGCTGATGCGCGACGCGCTCGAACGCGCGAAAAGCCGGGCAACCAAGTCTCCCGAAGCTATGCAAGAACGCCTGGCGGAAGCGCAACAAGCAGCCGAACGCGCGGCGGAAGCGAAGAGTGAGAAATGAGGAGGCCGAGACCGTAGCTCTGAGGTAGGGACCGGCGCCGGGAAGCAACTGCGGCACGACGGGTGAAAGTTCCGCAGAACCGAATTAGCGGCTGCCTATTGTCCTGGCAAAAAGCCTTTAACGGACTCATCCTTAGGAATTGAGCCGCCCCGGCTGAGCACAGAAACGCCATAACCTTCGTTCTTTCCAGAAGCGAGCACCTCGGTGGGCACGGCCAGGTTTTCGAAGAAGGCGCCGGCGTTGCGCCACAGGATTTTGTTCATGTGCGTTTCAATGCTTTCGCCGGCGGGAATCTTAAAACTGCCCGTGGGCGTCGTCGTGGCAGATTTGCGCTCCCAGAGCGTCTTGCCGTCGAGCGTAATTGTTGCCCGGCATTCGACCTTCATCTCGGGCATTTGCGTTGCTTCTTTGCTGGGCTTGCGAAAGACGCTGAAGGCGCCTTGCGAGTAGACGATCGTCTGGCCCGTCGGGCTTGACGCATAGCTCAGCTCGAGGACGACAGGCTGACCTTCGACCACGGTCACCTGGTGCGCGGCGAATTTCTGAATGAGCGAGCGCCGCACTTCATCCGCAAAGTTGGGACGATCGGAAATCGACGGCAAATTCAGCTTCAGGCTCAGGCTGGTTCCCAGTCCGACGGCCAGGTCGCGGCGAGGACCGAGCGACGCGAGTTTCATCGATGCCAGCGGGTCAGGCAAGGAGATCGCATTCAGCGAACAATTCATGCCGCCGACTCCGCCCCGCATCGCCGTATACCAAAAGCGTCCGTCGGGCGTCTCATTTGCTTGGTGGCCGCCGCCTGAATCGTAGGCCCAGATCACCATCCCGCGCCGCAGGCTGACCAGGAGCCGCTGGCCAAACAGCAAGTGCTCGTCGCCGCACCATTGCAGCGTTTGTCCGGAGACGGGCAAAGTGAACGCTTGCGTCTGCTTACCATCCTCAAGGCTGAAGCATTCCAGCACGCTGTCCGCCGCATCGATCGATAAGGTTGCCAATTGTTTGCCTTTTGCGTCTACCGCGAGCGCCAATATGGAGCCCTTGGCTTCGAGCTGGCCCTGCGGTTCGCCGGTGAGCGCATCCACCAACGTCACGCTGTTGTGATTGCTGAGGACCACGTATTTGTGATTCGGCGTGAGCTGAAAGTGCGAGGCCTTCGTTCTCCAGACCGCTTGGCACTCGGGCAACTTCCAGAGTACGAGCTTTTCGCCCTGGCCTTTCGTGATGAGGTGATCCGCGTCGATGAATTCCGCCGCCTCAATCCGTTCGCGATGATTAGAAAAACTGCTCGGAAATCGATCGCCAGCCTCTTTGTCGTCCGGAGAGGGTCTCCAGCCGGCCACGTGCTTTTCCGTGGGCAGGTGGAAGACGTCAATTCGGTCTTGTCCTTCCGAGAGCCGCACCGCAACCCGATTTCCGTCGGGACTGAAGGCGACGGTCTCGGCGTCATAGGCCAAGGGAGTCGTTTTGAGATGTTGGCCTTTAATCAGGTCATAAAGACAGAGGCGGTGAACTTGCCCCGGTTGAACGATGGGAAACGCGCCCCGCCGCGAGTTCAAATTAATTGGCGGGCTGGACGTGCAATCGAGCAGCACTTTGCCGACGTCGGCTCTGGCAAAGAATATCTTTCCCGTTCCATCCTTCAGGTCAAGGGGACGCGGCAACAGTTTGCCCGCGGGCTGAGGCGCCGGATCAGGCTTGGCCTGCCACGAGTCGGCGAAGCCGCTCAATTCCTGCACCGCCGACATGTCGGGGGGCGTTAGCGGCGGCAGTTGCTGGTCGATTTCGCGCCCGCCGCGTTCGGCGTTTTCGATACCGCGCGCCACTTGTTTTTGCTCAATCTTGTAACCTGTCAAAGCGCGGTTGCGGGAGCCGCCCATGCCGACCAAGAGATTCTCGTTGTCGAGCAAGATCCGCTGCTCGGCAGTATGCATCCCCGTCTCGTTCGGCAGGCGCAACACGGCTCCTTGAGCGGATCGGTCGACGATCACTTGTCCGGAGACTAACCAGCGCTGGCGATCCGGGAACCATTCGAGCTTGCGGCCCGTGTAGCGATTGCCGCCGTCCAGTTTGTCGCCAAACGATTCCTTCAGCTCGAATTCTGTCGCCAGTTCGCCGGTTTCCATGTCCCAGCACAACAATCGCTTTTTGCCGAAGTTACCGCCTAGCGCGGCAAGCTCTTTGCCGTCGGGCGAATAAACCAGCGCGGTGAACTCATGGAAACCTCGCTCCGATTGCGGCACAAACGTCGCGCCTCGAACCTGGCCCGTTTCGAGCTCATAAATCCGCAGTGCCGGTGGCGAGCCGCGAGTGATCATGGCCAGGTATTTGCCGCCCGGACTGATGCCAAAGGCGTCCTGGCCGCTCG
Organism: Pirellulales bacterium; assembly: GCA_025924495.1. Next base: position 10,324 of record JAICIG010000166.1, read on the forward strand.
ACTGGGGCAGTTTCACGGTTCGTTCCGGAATGCCATCGGGCATTTTCCAGATGGTCATCTCAGCCTGTGAGCTGCCGCGGGCCTCGCCGACGTAAAGCAATTGTGTTGCACTGGGAAAAGCAATCGCATGAGTCGAGGACCTCTCGGATTCCAGCTCGATGATGCCCGCCGATTCTCGGCCAATCAAATCCCAAATATAAATCAGGTTCTTGAATGATTCCGTGGACGCTAAGTAACGACCGTCCGGGCTCAGCGCGTATTGGCGATCGCCCATCATGACTTGCTTGACCGACGCAATGCGTTTGACTTCAACGAGGTTCCACAGGTCCCAGTCGTGATTGGCATTGCGGCCGGAACCTAGAGCAATGAATGGACTGGCGACATCGGGTCGAACGAGCCGCGTTTCGTGTCCTTCCCCTGGAAATGCAATGTGGTACTTGCGTGTCGCGTCAAAAATGATTGGCTCGGCAGGTGGATCGACGGCGCTTTGCCACTCGGCGGGAACGGGCGGCGCCTCTTCGTTCGGTCCGCCGATTCGTCCGCCCGGCGCCGCTTTCCAACCCTTCATTTTAGGCGCCGTCCCCCCGCCCTTAACGGTCTCGCTGCCGCTCGGATTGGAGCGAACGGGGCCCGGCGAAATGTCTGGCTTAACGGTTGGCGCGGAAGCCGGTTGAATGGCCGGCTGCACGTTGATATTCGGCGGCGCTGCCGGGCTCGCAGCAGGCGGCCAATTCGGCTGCGGTAGCGCGGCGGGCGCCGGATTCTCAGCGAGCGGCTCGGGCGAGTGGCGAAACAAGCTACTGATGAGGATCAACAACACGCTTGCCAAGGCCACGGCGCCGCCCGCCGCTGCGACCAGCCAGACAGGGTTCTTCAGGAACTGCCCTTGGCCGCCCGGCGATTGTTGCTCCTGGTAGAACCCACCAACCGTTTCATTTAAGCCATAGCCGCAGCACGGGCACGCCATGGGGTGGCCGATCCACTGATCGGCGATCGTGCAGGCCAAACCGCATGCAGGGCAGTTGACGACGATAGGCATTGTGGCCCCGGGGGAAAATTAGGTGAGAGAGAATAGCTCGCGCCAATCGCTCAATTCCAACCGCCGCGCAAGCGCTAGGCGGCTTGGATGCAGCACGCTACTTCGCGCCCATTCCTGCCAACAGTTCCTTAGCTTCGGCAGCAGCCTTCGTACCGGGGAAATCGGCGATGATTTTTTCCAGACGCTCCCGTCCCGCGTCGCGCGTGATCGGGTTCTTCAACATCTGTTTAGCAAGCGCGAGGCCGCGCGCGGCGGCTTTCTCGCGATCCTCCGGCGTAGCAGGCGCCGCCGCTCCGGCGTCATCGTCGTCGTCAGACGCGGAAGGAGTCGTGGAGGTTGGCGTCTTTGCCGTCACCTTGCTACGAGGGGCGTCCCCCGCAATGTTCGGAAATGTGACGCCGTACTGCACGTTGTACTTGAGCCGCAGAATATCGTACGTCTGGCCGATCGTTGTCTTTCCGCCGTACGATTTCCGCATGATCATATCCGTGTCGAAGATCTTCGCTCGACCCGCTTCGGCAGATAAGGCCAAGGCTCGCAGATCTTCGGCAATGCTCTCCATCATCATGGCGTCGGCGGTGACAAGCAGCACCAGCTCCGGATCGACGTCTTTGACATCCAAGTCTTTCAGTTGAGATGCGCTCTCGGGCAGGATTTCAGCCCACTTGCGATAAAAATTCATGACCTTCTGGCCGAAGTTGCGGCTCTTCTTAAAAGACGTGGGCAGCGCCGGACGCGGGACCTTTTTGAGCTTGTCGTACATCGTGCGATTGACTTCGCCGATTTGCTTCCAGTACTCCAGCGTGCGTTTGCCGTCGCCCATCGCCAGCGAGCCGCTGTCTTTCCGCGGCGGCGGCAATTGCGCGAGCGGGCGCAATCCGCTTTGCGCCGACTGCATCACTTGGCGAATGTGCTCGGCGGAAATGGCGAAGTTGAGGTTCTGTCCATCGGTGCGGTTCCAAGTATTCAGGCCGACGACCTCGCTGCGCAGATTCACCAAGGGCCCGCCGCTGTTGCCGCCTGAAATGGGCGCCGTGGTTTGCAGCCAAACGGCATCTCGATCGTAACCAAGCACTTCGGTGTAAATGTCTCGCTTGGAGCCCGCCATCAACAATTCGCGAATGTCATTGCCCGTGCGCACCGCACTGATGATGCCATCGCTGACCGAACCGCCGAAACCTTTGGGCGCGCCGAACGCCAGCACCGACTCTCCCTTCTCGGGCCGGCTGGCGGACAGCGGAAGAGGTCGCAGCCGGTAATTGCCTGGATTGATCTTCAATATCGCCAGGTCCTTGCCGGGAGCCACGACAAGAAAGCCCTGGATGTCGAAGGATGTCTTATCGATCAGGAACGTTGCCTTCGCCGTCTTTGCGCCTTCAATGACGTGGTAATTGGTCGCAATCGTGCCCTGGTCGTCGACCACAAATCCACTGCCCAGTCCGACGCCCGGCACCTCGATAACCACCACCGAGGGCTCGATCGCCTGAACCACTTCTCGCGTCGAACCAGACGTGGCCGCGGGAGTCGCGGGCTCAAGCGCCGGCGGAGTCGCGGGAGTCGTTGGAATCGAGGCCGCAGCGGGAACGCTCGCCGGAGGCAGAATCGTTGTCGGCGGGTTCGTTGCGGAATTCAGCCCGGTTGGTTGCGCAATGGTCGTTTGAGGCAAAGCCGCGTTCTGAGCAGGCAAGCTAGCCGGATTGACCGCGGGGGGGGATGCGGGAGCTGGCGCGACGATGCCGCCGGAAAGGACCGTCGCGGACGGAGCCGCTTCAACCGTCGGCGCCGCGCTGGTTTCCGCCGGATTTGCGACGGCGGGTTCGTTCGCTTGAGCCACAGGCGCAGCAGGTCTGGTCAGCAGATAGACGGCAAAGGCGCCCAGCGGCAGGAGCAACGCTGCCAGTCCTGCCGCAGCGCCAATTAAAAATCGTCGGCTATTGTCGTTGCTCGCAGCGCGCTTTTGCGCAGGGCGGTTGCTTCTGACGCCGGCAGTTCCGCCGCTGCGCAAGCTGCGATTGGGAACAACCGGCGCCGCCCCGCGAGGCGCTTGGGGGACGGCCATTCCCGGCACGACGAACTCGCCGCTGCAGTAGGGGCACTGCGCCGTTTGTCCTGCCAGATCAGAGGATACGGCGACGGTTTGCTGGCAATAGGGACACGCGAGGTGTTGGTCCATCGGGACGCCCTCTTTGAGATTTCGACAGGCCTGAGACTTCGGCCGATCACCTCACTACCCTCATATAGCCAGACGTGGGGTTCGCAGCCGCTCAAACATCGTATCACTGCTCTGCGGGCCTCGCAACGATTTTTGCTTAGCGCACTGTTTGGCCTCGGAAAATGGAGACCCGCAGGCAATTACGCGTGCTGGGCGCTTGCCGCGGCCGACTTGCCGCTGTCCGCGGCTAGTTTGTACTCGATGCGAGTGGTCATGCCCTTGGGGCGAAAAACCGTCGCGTGATCTCCGCCTTACCAGGCTCGCCGGCTGCGTCTGCATCATTGGCAGGGTGCGCCACGGCAAGGCCAATTAAAAAACCCCGCCGGCCCGCTTAGGGACCGACGGGGTGTTGCGGAAATAATGCACTGAGCAGTCACGGCTCAGGACATTGAACTTAGTACATATCGTGATCGCCGCCGTGGCCAGCTTTCTTGCCTTCCTTCGGCTTCTCGGCGATTAGGGCGTCGCTGGTCAACAACAGGATGGCGACGCTGGAGGAGTTCTGCAACGCGGTGCGAGTAACCTTGGTCGGGTCGATGATACCGGCCTTGACCATGTCCTCATAGACGTCGGTGGCGGCGTTGTAGCCGAAGTTGCCTTTGCCTTCGAGCACCTTCTCGCAGACGATGCCGCCGTCTTGGCCGGCGTTGGCCGCGATCATCGTCAACGGCGCCCGGCAGGCGCGGCGGACGATGTTGTAGCCGACTTCCTGGTCGTGGCTCAGGCCTTCCGGCTTGCAGGCCGCAGAGCTGCGGAGCAAGGCCACGCCGCCGCCGGGCAGAATGCCTTCTTCGACGGCCGCACGCGTGGCATGCAGGGCGTCTTCGACGCGGGCCTTCTTCTCCTTCATCTCGCTCTCGGTCGCGGCGCCGACGTTGACCTTGGCCACGCCGCCCGACAGCTTGGCGAGACGCTCGCTGAGCTTCTCCTTGTCGTAGTCGCTGGTCGAGTTGTCGATCTCGCGGCGAATCTGGTCGATGCGCGCCTTGATATCGCTGCTCTTGCCGGCGCCTTCGATGATGGTGGTGTTGTCCTTGTCGACGACCACCTTCTTCGCGCGGCCCAGTTCGGCAATCGTCAGGTTCTCGAGCTTGATGCCGAGGCTTTCGAAAATGGCCTGGCCGCCGGTGAGGATGGCGATGTCTTCCAGCATGGCCTTACGGCGATCGCCGTAACCTGGCGCCTTGACCGCACAGCACTTGAACGTGCCGCGGAGCTTGTTGATGACCAGCGTCGCCAGGGCTTCGCCCTCGACGTCTTCCGCCACGATCAACAGCGGACGGCTGGCGTTGACGACGGCCTCGAGCACGGGCACCAGTTCCTTGACGTTGGTGACCTTCTTCTCCATCACCAGGATGTACGGATCGTCGAGCACGCATTCCATCTTCTGCGGATCGGTGACGAAGTACGGCGAGAGGTAGCCGCGATCGAACTGCATGCCTTCGACCCACTCGACTTCGGTCTTCAGGCTCTTCCCCTCGTCGACGGTGATCACGCCGTCCTTGCCGACCTTCTCCATGGCCTCGGCCAACAGATCGCCGATTTCCTGGTCGTTGTTGCTGGCCACGGCGCCGACCTGGGCCATTTCCTTCTTGCTCTTGATCGAGATCGACATCTTCTTGAGCTTGTCGGTGATGTCCTCGACCGCCTTCTCGATGCCCTGCTTCATCTGCAAGGGATTGACGCCGGCGACAACGCCTCTCAGCCCCTCGTTGAAAATCGCTTCCGCCATGACGGTGGCCGTGGTGGTGCCGTCGCCGGCCACGTCGCTGGTCTTCGAGGCGACCTCGCGGACCATGCGA
>JAICIG010000167.1 GCA_025924495.1 Pirellulales bacterium
CATGGTCATCTCCGGCGAAATATCCAGGTAGGAGCAGTTCGTGAACGGTGTAAGTCTCTGGCGGCAGTTTGTCGAACTTGTAAAAGCCATTGCTGTCTGTCGTCGTCGTGCCGATGACCTGTCCGTTGTGATTCAGCAGTTGAATCGTGACTCCAGCTAGCGGGGGCGCATTGGGATCCGTCTCGCAGTCGCCGCCCGTGTCAACATGCACGTAGCCGCTGATGCTGACCGGCGCGACTTCACAGAAATCGTAATGCAGGCCGCTCATGCCTGAGGTGAGCGTAATCGAGCCGATCGTGTTGACGTCGATCGACGTACCGCCGGCGGTGCCGACATGATCGTCTTCGTCGAAATAGCCGGCCGGCGTTTCCTTATGCACGACGTACGTGCCGGGCCGCATGCCCTGAAACGAGTAGTTGCCATTGGCGTCGGTCGTCGTCGTCGCCAGGACGTGGCCGCCCGCATCTTCGAGATGGACCACGACGCCGGCCAGAGGCGGATTTCCCGTGCTGTTTTCGCAATCGCCCGTATTGTCGACGCGAACCTGTCCGCTGATGCTGACCGGCAGCACTTCGCAGAAGTCATAATTCGTACCGTTGGTGCCCGACGTGAGCGCGATCGTGGTGATCGTATTCAGGTCGACGGCATTTCCACCGGCCGAGCCAGGATGCACGTCCTCATCGAAATAGCCATTTGGCGTGATCTTATGAACTGTATACGTTCCCGGCATCATGCCTTGGAACTGATACGCGCCGTTAGCGTCGGTTACGGTGGTTTGCAGAATGTGGCCTGACTGATCGAGCAGTTGGACCGTCACGCCAGCCAGTGTGGGGTTGTTCGGGTTTGTTTCGCAATCGCCGAAGTTATCGACGATCACTCGGCCGCTGATGCTGACTGGCAACAATTCGCAGAAGTCGTACTTCGTGCCGTCGACGCCCGAAGCCAACACGATCGTGCTGATCGTGTTCAAATCGACCACATTCCCGCCCGCCGAGCCGGCGTGAGCCTCTTCATCAAAGTAGCCGACCGGCGTGATCTTATGGACCGTGTAGGTTCCCGGCGCCAGTCCTTGGAACTTGTAATTGCCCTGGGCGTCGGTCGTCGTCGTGCCGATGACCTGGCCGCTGGAATTCTCTAGTTGAATGGTCACGCCCGCCAGCGGCGGATTGGCGGGGTTCGTATCGCAATCGCCGAAGTTATCGACGATCACCTTGCCGCTGATGCTGACGGGCAGCGCCTGGCAAAAGTCGTAATGGACGCCGTCGATGCCGGAACTCAGACCGATCGAGATGATGTGCGTCGGGTCGAGCACCGTGCCGCCGGCGGAACCGGCATGAGCGTCGTCGTCGAAGTAGCCGGTCTTGGTGTACTCGCGGACCGTATATGTGCCGGCGATCAACTGGCCAAAACTGTAGTTGCCATTGGCATCGGTAAATGCGGTTTGCAGCACGTGGCCTTGCGGATCGAGCAATTCGACCTTCACGCCCGACAGCGGCGGCGAATTGGGATTCGTTTCGCAGTCGCCCCCCACATCGACGCGGACTTTGCCGCTGATGCTGTTGTATAAGGCTTCCGAGAAGTCGTTATGCACGACGTCTTCGCCGCCGAGCACCGAAATCTCGCTCAGAATGTCGGGCGTCGTCACGACGCCATCGGTGACGCCGTTGATGTTGCCCGCCGACGCGCCGACGCTGAAGTAACCAACCGGCTGCGTTTCAACGATGCGATACTTGCCCGGCGCCAGGTTGTTGAACTTGTAGTGCCCATTGGCGTCGGTCGTCGTGGTTAGTCCGGTTGAAACATAGTTGGTCCCGTCAAAGCTGTATAACGTCAGGGGCACATTGGCAATGCCCGGCTCGCCCGGCTCTTGGACGTTATTCAAGTCGGGATCGTAATAGACCGTGCCTTCGAGCGTGACAGGGAGCGGCGTTTGCTTGCCTTGCAAGAAAGCGCCCGCCGTGAGCACTGGAACGGGCGTATTGTTGACCTGCGTGCCGCCAATCAGGCCGCCGATGTAATCGTCGGCAGGCAAAGACAGACCGCTGGCCTGCAGCTTAGTATCAAAACTGTCGTAGAAGATGTCGTTCGAGGTCAGATCGGCGTAGTGAGGAGCAGAGAAACTGCCTGTCAGGATCGAGCCTTCGAACTCGGCGCCTTCGGCAATGGCGTCGGAACCGAGGAAGGTCTTCTGATCGACATCGATCGTGAAAACGAGCTGCTTGCCCGCCGTGAAACCCGAGAAGTTCAGCGTCAGCAGTTGCGTGCCATTGGCCGGAGTCTGTCCTGAGACCTGAAAGCCATTATGACTGACAATATTGAGCGGCGAACTGGCGTAGGAGCCGAGCCCGCCCGGCGCCGTATTGAAGAACACCTCGCCGAGTTGCAACCCTTGACCGGTCGGATCGGTGTTGATTGTGAGCTGCTTGAGTTCGGTCCCCGGTGCTCCGCCGCTCCAGGTGACGGTGAAGGTATTGGGCGTCACGTCTCCACCGCTGGCAGCATCATCGTAGACGACGCCAAGATGGATGTCCGCGGCCATCAATTGCCGTTCTTCCACTTGCTCGAAGCGACAGATTCGCCATCCGCTCGTCGTGGCTTCACGCTGCGGCGCCGGCAGGATCAATCGCCGCCGTCGCCACTGCAATGCTTTGCTGAGTAGACCCACGAACGCTCCTCCGTGTTAGTTCTGCGCGTCCTGCCGCCATTCGATCGTGAGAAATGTTGTCACTGGCTGATTGCCGATCGGCTCGCCGCATTACTTGGCGGCGCTGGGTTTGGCCGCCTGACGCACCGGCTTGCCCCCTTCGCGGGCGAGATCCCAAATGCGCACGGTCGTATCGAAGCTTCCTGACGCCAGCAGGCGGCTTTCACTGTGGAACGACAAGCAACTGACGGAACCGGCATGGCCCGCCAGACGCAACTCCTCTGCGCCGGTGGTCAGATTCCAAATGCGAATGAAGTTGTCGCTGCCGCCGGCGGCCAACTTGCCCGGCATGCAATAAGCCAATGCCAGGGTCTTGCCCCGCGAAGGAAGCTCGCCTGCGGCTTCGCCGGTGTCAGCATGGAACAGATGAATCATTCGGCTATCGCCGCCGGAGGCCAATTGCTTGCTGTCCGGTGAGAAAGCCAGGCAGCGAATCCGTAGATTGTCCGACTTGATCTCGTGCAACAGTTCTCCCTCGGGCAAGCTCCACACTCGGATTCGCCCTTGCCGGCCGCCCACGGCCAACAACCTCCCGTCGGGCGAAATCGTCAGTGCGCGGTTCTCGCGCCCCGGTCCTTCCAGTTCCTTGATCAGCTTCCCGGTTTTCGTCTCGAAGATACGCGCTCTTTCGCCAAATCCGGCGGCGGCGAGCAAGCCGCTATCCGGGCTGAAAGCGATGGCGTAAATCACCTGATCCGAGTCGGCGAGCTTGAACGCGATCTTTTGCGTTTTGAAGTCCCAGAACACAATCGACCGATCATCGCCGGCTGTCGCCAATCGCGCGCCGCCAGGCTCGAAGGCAACGGACCGCACCCAGTCGGCATGGCTCTTCAGTTCTCCTGCAGGATTGCCGTCGACGAGGTTCCAGATTCGCACGAGATGGTCGTCGCCGCCCGCCGCCAGCCAGCGCCCATCGGGACTGATGGAAACGGCGCTGACTACTGGCGGCTCGCCGCGCTGCTGATGCAATCGAACATCAAGCACGCGCACCGGCGAACTATCGACGGCAGGGGGGCTTTGCGCTGCGAGGCGGGAAGAGAAAACGATGGAGAACGCCAAGATAGCAGTTGGCCCCGCTACGGCATGCAGCCAGATTTTCATCACGCGGATCATCCTTGAACACGCAGGTTCGAGCTGCCAGACCCAATCTCGCCTGCACGGCAGGCATGACCCCGCGAGCCTCCGCGCGCGCAAGGTCTACATCTTTATCGGTCTGAAGGAATGGCGATCCGCAAGCGATCTAGTAGAAATCTTCCGAAGACAGCAACTTTTCCGCTTCGGGGGCTTTGAAAGCCTGCGCAAATGGCGGCGAACGGCCAGCTAGGATCTTGTTCAGGCGCCCCGTCAGAACGACAGCGCCATCAATCAAGCGCGGCGCACGGAGAATGAGTTCCAAGAATGCGCCGGAAAAATGGTTCCCCCGGTCGCATCGTGTGGACCGCGGCACGCGAATTTTAGGTGAAGAGCCAGATCAGGCGCTGGCGGGGCCAGTTTTACCAGCGGCTCGTTCTTGAATCTGGTCGAGCGTCTGCCCCAGACGCTTACGACCGCCATGCACGGTTGACGGCTTCGGGCGCGCCGGTTCGTCAGTCGTCAGCAGCGGCTTCGGTTGTTTCAGAACCGCGACGAGTTGCGGATGCATTTCGTCCCCTTCGATGGGAGTTCCGAGTTGCTCGACGGCGTCAGAAAACCCCAACAGCACGGCTCGACGCACATTTTCGCGGATCCAACCGTAAAAGCCCAGCTTGCTCATCCTTGATTCTCCTCGGCTCATTTGTTCCTTGCCACAACGCCAACAAAAACTTCTGGCGCCACGGACGCGCCGTTTCGACGCCCGCAATCCTGCAGCAAGGGGCCGAATCTTAGCGAGCGTCCCCCGCGAACAAAAGACCAGTTGCTTTAAAGCAAACTTCCGCTTGTCTGTGACCCTTGCCGGGCACGGGTGAACCGAGGGCTCACGCCGGCTTTTCTCATCGAAGCGGGGGTCGGCACGCCGGTCCGGCTTAAAGCGGGCAGAATAGACAAACAAAGCAAGCTGTGCGATACTCCGCGAAAACGAGGAGACTCAGCCATGCACGCCGCCGTTTTGGACCGCCTTGCTCTCTCGGCGTCCCCGACCGCCGCCACCCGCCGCGAGTTTTTGAAATCCACCGGCCAAAAGGCCATCGCGGGAGCCCTGTTCGGCGGCCTTGCCGGATATTCGCTTTCGACGCCTGGCTGGGCCGCGGTGGAATCGATGGGAGATGCCGCCAAATTAATCGCCGGCAAAGACAGTCGGCTGATCGTACATAATACAAAGACCGCCGAAATCGAAACGCCGCTCGAGTTGTTGCGAAACGAGGCGATCACGCCGAAAGACATCTTATTTGTTCGCAGCAACCAGGAACTGAAAGGCACTCGCACCATCAAGCCTCTCGACGCGACGGGCTGGACGGTCGAGGTCGTGGGGCAGATCGAAAACCCTCGCAGCGTCAGCGTCGAGGAACTGGTGAAGCGGAAGCAAGTCGATGTCGAAATGGTGCTCCAGTGCTCGGGCAACGGCCGCGCCTTGTTTTCCAAGGCGGCCGAAGTCAGCGGCTCACCGTGGCGGTATGGAGCGATGGGGAATGTCCGCTTCCGCGGTCCCAAACTGAAAGACGTGCTGGACTCGCTCGATTTGAACATCGCTCCTGCGGCAACGTTCCTTACGGCCGAGGGCAAAGACGGACCTCCAGCGCCCGACAAGGCCGATTTCGAGCATAGCGTGCCGCTGGCCGAAGCGATTGAGCGCGGCCTGTTGGCGCTGGAACTGAACGGCGAGCCGATCCCCGCCGCTCACGGCGGCCCCGTGCGGTTCGTCATGCCCGGTTATTACGGCACGATGAGCATGAAATGGCTGACCCGTTTGCGTCTCGAAACGCGCGAGACGTTCAACCACCATCAGCGCCGCCGGTATCGCACGCCATCCGAACCGATCAAGCCTGGTTCTCACTTCGAGTACGACTTTGATAACAGCGAGGCGAACTGGCGGATGCGCATCAAGAGCGTCATCTTCGCGCCGCTCGATGGCGATACGGTATCCTCGAAAGCTGCCGTACGAGGCGTGGCTTTCAACGACGGTTCGGTCAAGATCGACGCGGTGGAGTTGTCGACTGATGGCGGGCGAAGCTGGCGCCGAGCCAGGCTCGAAACGCCCGACAGTCCGTACGCCTGGTATCATTGGCAGGCCGAGCTGCCGTTGGAAACTGGCTCACAAAAGATCATGGCGCGCGCCATCGATGCCTTGGGCCGCACGCAGCCGCTTGACGGCGCGATCGGCTGGAATCCTGCCGGCTACGGCTGGAACGGCGTTCAAACCGTCCAAGTGACCGTCCGCTAGTCGACCGCAACACATTCACCACTGCCCGGCACCTTTCAGGAACTTGCCAGAATGCGTTTATGCCGTTACCGCCGCCAAGGTCAGATTCAAATCGGCTTTTACGATGAGCGACAGATCGTTCCGTTGGCCCAAGGCGCCGATGCGTACGCCAAAGCAACCGGCGCGGGGCTCGAATTGCCGACCAGTGACAGCCTGCTCGACTACCTGCCGCCTGACGGTCGCGGTTTCGCGGCGGCGCGCAAGTTGTCTGACTGGCTTATTGGCGCGCGCGACCATCTTTCTGGCGCCGCGATTCCCACAGCCGAAGCAGAGCTGCTCGTTCCGATTGCCAGGCCAAACAAGCTTTTTCTGCTGGCTGGCAACTATGCCGAGCATATCATCGAACATGGCGGATCGGCGCCTGAACGCGCTGAAACGTTTCCGTACGTGTTTATGAAACCGCCTACCACGACGCTGACCGACCCCAACAAGCCCGTCCAGATTCCGGCCGTTTCACCTGCCGCCATTGATTGGGAGCTCGAGCTCGCCGTGGTCATTGGTCGAGAAGCGAAAGGCGTGCGCGAAGCCGACGCCCTGAAAGTCGTCGCGGGATATACCGTGATCAACGACATCTCGAATCGTAAGTTTCGCCCCAACGCGAACCGGACGAAGAGAGATAAGGACGCATTCTTCGATTGGCTGCATGGCAAATGGCACGACAGCTTTTGTCCTTGCGGCCCCTGCGTGACTTCGGCCGATTCCATCGCTGACCCGCAAGCATTGGAAATGACTTTGCAGCTCAACGGCGAGACGCGGCAGCATGGCTCCAGCGGCCAGCAGATTTTTCCCGTCGCGGCGGTCATTGAGTTTATTTCCAGCATCGTCACGCTCGAGCCGGGAGATATCATTTCCACTGGCACGCCGTCGGGCGTGGGAAGCGCCAGTGGAACTTTTCTGAAACCCGGCGACCGGCTCGAAGCCACCATCGCCTCGATCGGCACGCTCAGTTCTCCGGTCATCGCCGAATAGACGCCGAGTTCGACGTCCGCCGGGAAAGACGCCGGCTAGCATCTCCGGCTCATCCGTCGGGTGACGGCCGAGGCCTCGCTCTGCGCGGCTTTTTCCTTGACGAATTGGGGCGGCCGCGCGAGACTGAAGCAGAGAGGCAATTCTTCCGGAACTCAACCACCGCCTGTTGCGGACGGATCGCGACCGTCATGGCCATTCATTTCGTATGCCCCTACGGCCACCGGCTGAAAGTGCCAGACCATCGCGCTGGCAAGCGCGGGCGGTGTCCGACCTGCCAGCAACGCGTGATCGTGCCCGTGCCGAATCCCATTCCCAGCGGACGCGAAAAGCGCGACTGGGACGCCTCAACGGCCGATCGCATCGAACTCGATGACGCTCCTCCGGCCCCAACCGCGCCTGCGGCGCCGACGAGCAATGTGGAAATCGAGCCGGCGACTGAAGCGGCGCCTTCAGCGATTTCCCAGGCGGAGTCATCTTCGCCAGCTTCGTCTTCTCGGCCGGAGTCGTCGCGGATGGTAACCGACATCGCCTTGCCGGAAGAACTCGTAACTTCGTCGCTGCCCCCGCCCACGCCGCCAGAACCGGCTATCTCCGCGAGTTCCACTCTACCACAAGTGCCGGCTGCCGAGGGGAAGACGCCATTTCCGCCGGTGGCAGACACCGCTTTTCCTCCGCCGCCTCCACCGCCCGTTCCTCTTCCGCAGCAATCCTTGATGCAGACGGAATCCATGCCGGCGGCGGCTGCGGTTTCGATGGAGATTTCAACCGCTCTGCCGAGCTTCGAGGCGGCGCCCGTTTCAGCGGCAGCATCGAACGAAGCTAGCGTGGGAAGATCGAGGCCGCGTTGGATTGCCTGGGCGAATGAAGAATTGATCACTCGGGCATATCGAGCCAACCCGCAGCAAATCGAAACCGCCAACTGGCTCGCGGTGGTGTTGCTGTTTGTGATTGTGTTCGCGGCGGCGCCCTCGCTGGCTTACCTGCAGCTCGACCAAGCGCCGGGCTGGGCGCAAATCATGTTGCTGCTCGCCGGAATGCAACTGGCCTACGCGGTTTGGTTGATGATTGTGCCTGACTGGAGCTCGGTGCGGATCGGCACGTGGGTATTCGGCATTTCCGCCGCCGTCTATGCCGCAGGCATGGGACTGTTCGCGTTGTCGTCGCAAGGTTCGCCGCCGCTCGGTTTGACGGCCTCGACCGCTTCTGCCAGCGGCTGGTGCGGCGCCATCGTGTTGGTGCTCGGCCTGTTGAGCTATGCCTGCGGTCAGGTCAGCAGCAATTGGCGCCGCGCCGATCTTACCGCCTTGCGCCGGACCGCGTGATTACCTTCAATCGCTGACAGTGGCCGCCCGCGGGAGCGCCTTCCGCGAACTTGGGCTTAGTGCAGCGTTCCGAATCGCGTGATGCTGAACGAGGTCGCGCTGCTGAAGGGGACGATGCCATACAGCCCATGCGTAAAGAGCAAGTCGATAAAGTTGTTGGCGACCAGGATGCCTGTCTTCGGGATCAACACGATGTCGGAGTCGTTCAGCCAAATCTCGTCGGCAGGGCAAGGGCGTTTACCATAAAGCGGTCCGCGCAAGTCGAGCATGGTGGCCATCAAGCGCCAGTCGTCACCGCGGCGAAACACGACCGTCTTCCAAAGATTGCCGCCATGGTTCCAGCCGCCGGCCAGGCTGATGGCCTGCATCACCGTGGTCGGCCCTTCGAGCGTATAACGGCCAGGCACGCGGACCTCGCCCAGGACATAGACATAGCGTGGCGCGCGGGCCGTCAACACCGGCGTGATCTCAATTCCTTCCACTTCGGCCGCGTAGCGTTCGTCGAGTTCGCGCTTCAATTCGTTGAGCGTCAGGCCCTGAGCCGGCACCGATCCGACCGCCGGCAACTGAATGGTTCCCTCGGGCGTGACTTTCGCCCGCCGCGACTGGCCGCCGAAACCGAAGCGACTGTCAACCGTTGCCCGCAAGTCTTCCAGCCGCGTATTGACGCGGAGCGGCGTGACCGTGATAGCCGGTTGCTTGTAATACTTCTGATACAGTTTCTCAATGTCGTCGCGGAGCTGAGTGACGGTGCGGAGCGTCGCTTTGACTTGCCCTAGCAGCGGCAACGTGATCGTGCCGTCGGGCTGAATGATCAACTCTCGATTAAGCGCTTCTTCGGTGAATGATTCGATGCGGATCTCGTCGCCGACATTCAATTGGTACGGATGCGAAGTCTCTTCACGCGTCAGCCGGAAGACACATTCCAGTTCGTCATCGACGCGCAAGCGGTATTCGGGCACGTGTGCCGTGCGTTCATGGCCTACATATTCGCCTTGAGCATAACGCTGCCAGAGAATAGGCCGAGCCGCCTTCCAGCCCAACTCGCCGCAGGCGCCCGACGCACAATCGAGCCCTGCGATGGGATAAGGAGCCGCAGGCCCTAATGCTTGACAGAGCGTGATTTCGCCGGGCAACGGCGCTTGCGTGGCGCTCGCCCGGCGGCGTTCCGTTCGCGCAATCTTTGCAGTCGAAACCGACCGATGCTCTCGTTGCGAGACTTCCGTGAAGGAAGGCCGCCAGTCGCTTAAAGCAGGACAAAACTGCGCCGCCAGGGCAACCGCTGCCAGGGCAACCGCTGCCAGACCTAACGCGCGCCGCCTCGCGCCGAGTCGGCCGGCGCAGCGCGCATCGGCTGGTTTGGTTAACGCGTCGTTGACGTGTTCACGGCAGGTGGAAGTTCTAGAAGTCATCAGCGAGGTCATTCAAGGCCGTAATTGAGAGGACCACAATCGCCTTAGCGTTGAGCCGTCGGCGGAGCATTCGATTGCGAAGTCTGCCGCAGCCAGGGAACCGCGCCACTGGCTTCCGCTCCAGACGCCGCGGCTTTCGGTTCGCCGGTCCCCGCGGCGGGTTTCTGCAGGTCCGAGGCGGTTTTTGTCGTCGAGGCGAACGTCTTGGCATCAACCCATTGCACTTCGGCGGGAACCATAGCAGCTTTCGGCAACTGCCCGGTCGCCTCGCGCTCGGCGGCAGTCGACGCTTCTTTCTCCGCCAGATCGGCGAGTTTGCTTTCGCCCAGCCGACGATGGACGATTGCCAGGTTTCGCCAGATCTCCGGACGCGGCGCCAGCGCGGCGCTATGCTGCAACAGCGTGCGCGCGGTCTCATATCGACCGTAGCGCGCCGACAAAACGGCCAACTCGTTCGCCGCCAGATAATTTCCCGGCGCTACATTAAGCGCGGCCTGGTGATAGACCATCGCTTTCGACTCGGGAGCGACGGCCTGCGGCGATCGCTGCGCGGCCAGCGTGCCGTAGGTTTTTCCCAAACCAAAAAGCGCCATCGACCCAGCCTCCTCGCCTCCCGCCGCAAGGGTCAGTTGCTCCTGAGCATAGGTGTAGTACCGCTGCTGAGCGACTACCGCCACAAGGTCCTCTGGCCGCGCTTGCTTGAGCACCGGCGTACGATGACCTTGCACCAGCACTCCCACGTCCAGATCGGCCTCCAGCCGCGAGCCCCGGGGCATGAAGTCTTCCGCCTCTTCCAGCGCCCCCAGCCCTGCGCTCAATGCCTCGCTGTGTCGGCGATCTCCCGTCTGCACGTCCAGCGCCTGGCCGATCGTGCGCAGGGCTTGGATGAACTGCGAGCGCGCTGAATACAGCGCGCCTCTCGCCGCGAGATCGTAGCCGCGGCGCACCTGGCGCTCGGCTTGCCGGGCCACAGCTTCGATCTCGGGCGAGCGGGCAGGCTGCGGGGCAGCCAACGGCGCGCCGCCATGTCGCGCCGCATCGAGCGGCAGGGCGTGCCTCACCTCCGGGGCGCTTTCCACAATCCGGGCAGGAGCCGCCGCATCCGCTTGCGGCTCGGGCGTCTGCCTGGGCAGCGCTGCGGATGGCGCTGCGCCGATCTTGGGCGCCGCCTGCAAGGCGGGAGGCGGCGACGATGTCGGCGTCGAGCGGATTCGCGTCGGCTCGCCGGCGCTGCGCAGTGCTCGGACTTCCTTCTCCGAAAGCCGGGGCGGAGGCGGCGGGCCAAAATCCGGCTCGGTCGACGCGCCTCGAGGCGACAGCAACGTCGGTCCTGCAGGCGGCAAGGGCGTGGGGCGCAAACGCTCTGCTCGCAACGTCGCCGGAGGCTGCAGCATGGCTGACAATGGCACGCCGGGCTCCGCCGCAGGGAACGGATGCGGAATCAGAGGCAGACGCTCAACGTCGGAGGGCGCCGGATGCGATGCCGCCAACACCTGCGTGCCTTCGTCGCTCGGCGGCAGCAAGGCGGGTTCCGCGCAGGGACGCAGCATCGAGTTGGCGGCGCGCGCTTCAACTGCACGCTCGACCGCGATGTGGTTCAGTGAACTGCGCGGCACGGAATCGCATCCGGCCAGCAGCAGCGAACTCCATAGCGGGCTGGTCCAGCAAACCAGCCGCCCGTGATTGCGGCGAAGAGTCATCCGTCCGTAACCGTTGCTCGATTCCGTGATTCCGCCACGCAGCGCCGCATCCGAGCAGCGTGCCTACCTAATGCGATCGTCCGGGCGGCGAAGTCGCCCTGAGCAAAATCGCTTCGCACGGAGCACTCGACTCGGCGCGCCGCGGAACAGTCGTCATAGAGCGAACGGCGCGAAACGCACGCGCGGCAGCAACGGCAAAGGCCTCACAGACCGCATCCGGCGGCGGCAAATGGTGCGTGCAATCGAACGTCAGAAGCCGGCGAGAACTTGCTGAACTTTGAAGTCGAAGTGGCTCGCGTCGCCCGCTCGGCCATCGAGTGGAAAAGCGTTAAAGCCTGCCTCGCGCAACCGCGTCACGAAGCTCAACGGCCCGTGCGTGCAATAGATCGTGCGGGCGCCGACCAATTCCACGGCTTTGAACAGGTCGTCGTAATCCGCATGATCCGACAGCGGAATGGCAACCTCGACCCCGAGCCGAAATCTCGCCCGGCTGTCTTGAGCCCAACCCGTCACCGCAATCGATACGGTCCGCTTCAATCCGGGCAGGTGTCCGGGCCGATGCATAAACGGCGGCGCAACCACCGCGTGTCCGTCGAGCGGCCGACCCGCATAAACCGCATGGTCCCCCAACTCAACGCCGCAGGCCGTATAGACCCGGCTGATTTCAAAGACCTTCGGGTGCTGCAGCACAGGAATGCCTGCCAGCGTGAGGATTCGCGTCACTTCCTGGCTCTTGCCTAGCGAGTAAGCCTGGATCACCGGCGTGGCATCCTGCGCCAAGGCGGTGCGGACGACGTCGATCAATTGTGCGACCACTTCGACGCGCGGAATCCGCCGATACTGCGGCTCGCCGTAGGTGCTCTCGATGACCAGGATGTCAGCACGAGGCAATTCGGCCGGTTCCGAGGTCGCGGATTCGCCCAGTTTGAAATCGCCGGTGTACAGCAGCGTCTGGCCGTCGTCCTCGGCCAGTAACATGGCAGAACCGAGACAATGCCCGGCCGGATACGTCGTCAACCGCAGACCGCCCCAGTCGATGGTTTGGCGGTAAGGCATTTCCAGCACTTCGCGCCGACCCAACCGCAAGTGATACAGCCTGGCAGTTTCAGGGGTACACAGCGCATACTGATGCCGCGCCATGTGATCAATGTGGGCATGCGAGATGAATGCACGTGGTTGCCGGCGGCGAAAATCAACCGCCAAATCGGCTTTGGTCAGCTTCAACCCACGATCAAAGTGTAGCAAGGAGAGTTCGCCTTAAGGTGCATCATGCCAGGCTTGCCCCGCCTCATTCGCCGAACGCCGTAAACGGTAGGCAGTAAATGGCATCCAAGCAAGCATGAAGGAGTTACGGCGCCGTCTCAGCCGACGACGCCGTAAGTCAAGCATTGATTTATCTAGTCGCCATTTGAGCGACGGATTAGCGGCCCGCCGAAGCGGCCAGCTTGCCGCTGGGGCTCAATCCCGCAGCCTTCCAGGCGGCGTCCAGCTTCTCGCCCGCTAGCTTCACGATCGCGTCACGACGCATGCCGGCGAACTGGCTGGCATGCGGCAGCGGGGAGATCGGACCGGCGTAGCCGAGTTCAGCCAATGTCGTCAGAGCCGCCGCCACGTCGATTGTCCCGCTCTCGCCCGGCAAGCGGCGGGTATTTTCGGGTTGCTGCTCTGGGTCGGCGGCCGGATCGACGACATCCGACACCGAGACAGCGATGATCTGGTCGGATTTCAGCTTTGGCCGCAGTTGGTCGAGAGATGTCCCCGACAACCACAATTGCCAAAGATCGAGCGCCACGCCCAGGTTCTTGGCCTGGACCATGCCGAGCAGCATCAACAGCGCGTCGGGCTTGTGGATGAACTCGAAGGATTTGCCTTGGCGCGAGCTGGCTGCCGCCTCGAAACCAACGCCCAGCCGCACGCCCATCGGCTCGAGCGCCTTGGCGATCTCGCCCAACCGCTGGCGATGGAACTCGAAATTCTGGTGATAATGCCGTTCGTCGCTGGCCGGCTCGATCTTCGTGATGGCGCGCGTGGCGCCGATTTCTACAGCCGGGGCCAGCAATTCTGGCAGTTTGGCCAGATCGCTGCGAAACGTTTCGTCGTCGGCCTGCCAGCGAACCGGCAGCTTGAAAGCGCCGATCTTTAACCTGGCGCTGTCCAGCAGCCGCCGTGCCTTGGCCAGCCCCTGCTCCTTCGCTTGTGCGGCAAAATCCGCGACGTCCAGGTCGATGCCCCGAAATCCGAACGAAAGCGCTAATTCAATCAACTCGCTCTGGCTGGTCGACAGCCCCAGCGCCTCCGGGCTCAGATTCTTGAACATCAACGTCCTCCAGGGTTTCGCAGCAGGGAAAGAGGCGGCAACGTGCCGCGGGTAGAAGCTCGCCGGTTCATTATGACAAATCGCGGATTGCCATCAAGCGGACGGCGCTCGATTGAAGCGGCGCAAAATTGCAGCAAACGTCAAACTTTTCCGCTTGGCAGACCGACTTTCTCCGCAAAGCTATACTTTCCGGTCCGTTTTGTTTGCTAGCACCGCCGGGCGCCACATGGTTTATTTGCGGATCATCATCCTGGGCATCGTCCAGGGCATTACCGAGTTCCTGCCCATCAGCTCCGATGGACATCTGGTCGTGGCCGATCGGCTGCTTGCGCTAACCAGCGCCCAAAAGCTGCCTGAAGGGGATGTGCTGGAGACGATCATTCTCCACCTGGGCACCCTGCTTTCGATTTTGGTCGTTTATTGGCGCCAACTGCTGCGCCTGCTCGGCGCCGATCGTCGCTTGATCGGCCTGCTTGTGGTCGGCACGATTCCAGCCGGCCTGGTCGGAATTGCGCTGAAGAAATACTGCTGCGATTGGCTGACCGACCCGCTGCTGACCGGAGCGATGCTGCTGATCAACGGCGGCATCCTGCTCTGGATCAACCGCCGCCAGGAAGGAAACCGGCCTTACCAGCACCTGACCTATGGGCAGGCATTGTTCATCGGAACTTGCCAGGCGGCCGCCCCGCTGCCAGGCATTTCGCGCAGCGGAACGACCATTGCCGGCGGTCTGGCCGTCGGACTCAGCCGCTACGACGCCGCGACGTTCTCCTTCCTGCTCGCCGTGCCGGCGATTTCTGGAGCAGTCTTGGTGGCCTTCATCGAACTGGCCCGCGGAGCCGAAATCAGCTCGGGACCCGGCGCCTTGGCCCTTGGCGCCGCCGTCTCGTTTGTCGTCGGAGTCGTCTCTTTGCGGCTGCTGCTCAAAGTACTCGTTTCCGGCCGCCTGCACTGGTTTGGCTATTGGTGCCTGCTGCTCGGGGCCGTGCTCCTGGCTTGGCAGTTGGCGGCCCCCACCGCCTCGCCCACCGCGGCGCTGTAGATGCCTTCCGGCTCCGCGTTCCGCGCTCTCCTTACCCGCCTTTCCCGCGGTCAATTTCCGCCTATAATTGACCGATACCAAGACTTGCTCTGCTTTTCGGGGGCGAACAGGGTTCGACCGGACAGCCTGAAGCGCAAGTGGCGTGCCGTGGTTGATCAGTTGGCCACGTAAAAAGCTGATCACTATCTTCAATTGCCGAAGATACCTACGCTTTGGCTGCCTAACTAAAGGCAACCCCGGCTGCGGACCTTAGTCGGAGAGGTCCAAAAGTCGGCCACTAAATCCGAATCGTCCCGGGTCAACGTTGGGAACGCCCGGGGCTAAAAAACGTGCCCGACTAGCCTTCCAGAGACCCCGTCGGTTGGGGCTCGGCGGGCGAAATGCGGAAATCATCCGACTACGCACGTAGAAGCGGGCGTGGAAATGTTTCGGGACGCGGGTTCGATTCCCGCCGCCTCCACTAGGGCCAATTTGCGG
>JAICIG010000168.1 GCA_025924495.1 Pirellulales bacterium
CACCGGCACCCTCACGGGGCCGACAATCTTGACCAAACCGTTCTCGCTGATCGTGGCGATCGCTTCGTCGTTGCTGCGGAAGCGGCACAACGGCGTAACATCCTCTTTCGAGCCGTCGGCCCAAACAGCGATGACGCGCAACTGCGCTTGCTCCCCGTCGCCGTGAAAGACGAGTTCCCGGGGTTCGACCTGCAACGTGATAATCTCGGGTTCATTTTCAGCGATGCCCTTCGCGCCGCCGGCAATCCAACGGCGGAAGACGTGGTACTGCCAGCTCTCCGATTCCATGCGGCGTCCGCCCTCGTGGTCGATGCCGAGCGTGGGTTTCTGCAGAATCAGGCTACTGGGCGGATCTTGGAGGTCGACTCGCGGTTCGTCGCCCTTGATCAGGGCTTCGTGGTCGGCCTGAAAATCGTAGCCGAACAATGACAGCCGAAAACCGCCGCGTCCTTGGAACGACCCGTGGCAGGCGCGACCGTTGCAGCCCAGCCGGCCCATCAACGGCAGCAGGTGCCGGCGGAAGCTCGGCGTTTCCTCTCCCTCGGGCGCGGCAAATCTTTCATTCGCCGGGGCCTGTACGTCGGCTGCCTGCAATGAGGCCGGCCATAGCAAAGCCGCCAGTGCTACGCGAAGCATCCATTTCATCGTATTCGACCTCGTGGAATTCGTTCTTGCTGGGGCCCCAGGGCAGAGGGCGCCCACAGCAAATGGTTGGGGTTATTTGTCAGTTGGCGTTGCCGCAGATTGGTCTGAACTGACGGATTTGTCCGTCTTCGAATCGGGGCGTTGCTTTGTTTCTTTTGCCGCCTTGGCCTTCGGCCGCGTGTTGGCAATGCGCCGCATTAGTTGATCGAAGGCGCGGTCAATTCGCTTCGGGCGATCTTCGCGCAACGTTGCAAGCTGGCTTTCGAGCTTTGCCAAGCGCTCGGCCGCTCGCGTGCGTTCCAGGCTCAGCAACTCAATCCGCACATCCTCGCGCTCGGCAAGGACGGCTCTCAGTTGTTCTTCCGACTCAGGCCGCGTCTCCATGGTCAGCTTGGCTGCCAACAACCGGGCGCGCGAGTCGAGTTGCCAGGCCTTCAATTCAAGTCGGTAACGATCGGCATCTTTCTCCTTGAACTGCGACAACCTCAGACTGGAACCATAGAGCTCGGCGATGGCTTGCTGATATTGTTTAGGATTGTCGGCTTTCAGTTGTTCGAGCAACTCGCTCAATTCGGGATGGTGTTCGCGAACAAGCGCCAGCGCGAGAGCCTCTTTTTCCTCGGCCGACGCATTTCTTTTTTCGGACTTGCCGGGGGCGGCCTTGCCTTTTTTGTCGGCTTGCCTATTCGCCGTCTTTTTATCGAGAGCAGACTTCTCGGCAGTTGCTTTGTCGCTTGCCGCCTTCTCGCCCGCCGCCTGAGCCGCCTTGCGTTTCTCTTTGCGAGTGGAGTCGTTCTTCCGCTTCTCTGGCTGGCGTTCCGGTTCAGCCGCTTGCTTGTCTTGGCCAGCCTCCTGATCGCTTGTTTCGGCGGATGCCGGCAAAGCCAGCAGGGCGAGCAGCACCGCTGCGCCGAATCCAAATGAGAGAAGACTTCTGCAACCTGGCATAGTAATCAACCCTCGCGATGGCCTGACTTGGCAACAGCCGCTTGCTCGGCAGAGATGGCTTCCAACAGCCAGTCAGAGATCACCAATTCGCCGTCGGCCGATTCCCATTCCGGGCCGACGCGGGCAATGCTCTCTAGTTGTTCGTCAGATAACAAGTCGTCCACGTCTTCAGGCAGCATCAAGTCGTCCGAGGGGAAAGCCAGCGAACCGTCCGCATCTTCGCCCCTGCCGTCTGAACTCCAAACCGTTTCGGCCCAGGCATCGGCCAGTCTCGTATCGTCCGTCTTCGACGCAGACTCACGCCGCGCTACCGCCGCACCCGGACGATCCGCCGGCCAATAAGTCGCGAGCATTAAACCGATACACGCTGCGGCGCCCACGGCCAACCAGCCCGCCGGAACGGTCCAAACGCTGGATTGCGACCAGTCTTTGGAGGCTGGCGTCAGTTGGCCTGGTCCCGCCGGCAGCTTGCATTCGACGCTGGATACGGATGCAACCAAGTCGACCGCGGCGGCAACCGCTTCACGCGCCGACTGGTCGTGCTCTAAGCGAGCTTCAAACGCCATGGCGGAATCATGGCTCAATTCGCCGGCCACATATTCAAAGGCCAGCCAAAAGAGTTCCGCATCGCCGATCGCGGTCTTTTCGTTGGTATCCGCCACTATTCGTCTCCCGCTAATTTCCGGCGCAGCTTTTCGACGGCGAGCTTCATTCGCGTCAAAACGGTTCCCAGCGGCAACTGAAGTTCCGCGGCAATTTCCGCAAATTTCTGCTGCTGGTAGATCCGCATGTTCACAATCTGCCGCTGATCGGCAGGCAATTGCGAGAGCGCCTGGCGGACGCGCTCGACCGTCTCGCCGCGGCAAACCAAATCTTCGGGTTGTTCCGATACGTCATTAGCCGACCAGGCAAGCTGCCGCAGCGCTCGGCCATCGACGCCCTGCCGGCGCCGCAGCGCCAGGGCCTCGTGGAAGGCCACGCGGAACAACCAGCCTTTGAGCGTCTCCTGCCGCACGGCGTGCCCCGCTTCGACCATCTTCGAAAATGTGTTTTGCAGCACATCGGTGGCCAAATCGTGATCGCGTAGCACCCCAAGCACGAACCGGCGCAATTCGCCGGCATGTTCCTCATACAAAGCCGCGACAACGGCAGAATCGATTTTGCGATCGTCCGCCAAGGGCAAATTCTGGCTCCCGCCACCCAAGTTTCTGTTGCGGCTTGCAGATAACGATGCGCCGGGGCCCACAATTATTTCCCCGGTCGATTAAAAAAACAGGCGAAAATGCCAGCTCGCCTTGGTTTCCGATCCATGCAACCCGCGTACAGCCCAAGACTTATCGCTAGCCTAAACGCCCGAGCGAACGGCTGCCAGGCGCAATGAAACAAGGCGGATTGCGAAGCCGCAAGCGGCAATAGAATCTGGGCGGTTCGCCTACCCTAAGGCAGCTGTGCTCGAATTCGCCGGCAGCGAGCAGCAGTTGGGCAGCCCCCTTCGCACGACTTGCGGGGGCACGAAGGCGAGATTGAGGACCACCATCAGCAGCGAGAAGGCCAGCAGCCCGGTAATCGGCGCCAGGCTGGCCCACACGATGATGCTGAGCCCTAACATCAAGGGGCGTGCCAGCCGGTTCCAAACGAGAATCGGAAAGGCCGCCTGGAAGATCATGATGAAATTTGTCCAGGCGTACACGACCATAGGCGCAGCGTGCAGCCAGGTTAAATCGATTAATCGCGATTCGGGCTTGGCAATCAGCCACCAGACGGCCAGCCCATCCCACCAGACTTCGCTCGATAGCTTTCCAATCGACATCAGCGCGTATAACAGCGTCACATGGACCTGAATCAGTCGCAGCGAAATGGTGGCGGCGGCGCTGTACTGAACTTCGCCGCGTTCGCCAGCCAAGGCGCCTCTCGATACGGTAGAAATTTGCACGGGCTGCGCAGCCGATGCCCGCAATCGCAAGAAGCGATCGAGCGACCACTCGGCGCCCGCGGGGCCCAAGCACAGATAGAACATCAGGAAGGCCAGGATCGGCTCGACATGACCGGTAAGCAAGGGACCGCGATGAATGTACGATAGTGCCACGGCGAGCGCCAGCACCGATGTAACGCGCGTGAAGAGGCCGGCGGTATACAAGGCCAGCACCGCGACGCCGGCCCAATGGGCGGCATAAAGCATGCTCGACGAGTGAACGTGGTTGAGATACGAGAAAGCGAATTCGCGCGGCATGGCGTCGCGCGCCTGATGACTGACGAATTGGCGGCGTAGGACGTCGCTGGTTTCGGCTTTGAGATTTTGCAGGCTTTCCTGCGAGACGAGGCCAGCGGGGCCAAAGAGCACGTCGAGATCCGGCGTGTACGACAGGACGACGTATAAGGCGACGAGCCCGGTACAGATTCGCAACAGGCTCAACACGGCCGGATCGCTGGGAGTAAACCAGAACCGGTTCCAGCCCTGACCAAAGCCTTCAATGAGTGCGGAAAAATAATCTCGAATCGCGGTCATCATTTCCCAGCTTTTCCCGCGCTTGCCGCAGCGGGCGCTACGTCACGGGCCTCTTCGACCTTCAACAATTGCACCTTGCCGCCGGCGAACACGATGCGGGCTTCGTAGAGCTTGCGAAAATACGTGTCGCTATACGGATCGCGCTCGGCAGGCAAACTCGATTCGATGGCTTCCATCGGCTGCAGTAGCAACCGCCGAATGCGAATCGTTCCGCTCCGGAAATTCTTGCCACTCGCTTGGGCCTGAGCGATCGCATGAGCGGCAATAGCCTGCGGAACGATGCTCTGCAGATCCTGATTGGCCTCCTGGCCGGCGGACAGGTCGCCGGCGACTTCGGCGAGACGCGCAAAGTGTCGCCGCCGCTCGCGTGGCCATAGCTTCGAATCGGGGTAGACGAAATGCTCCTCGGAACCGTCCTTAAACTTCAAATCGAGCTCGACGAAAGCGTCGGTGTCTTCCGGCATGCCGTCGTGCAGGTTGTAAAGCCCGATGTACGACAAGTCCATGTCGAGCGCTTGCAGGTAAGGCAACACGCCCGGCGTCTTCCGCAAGCCCCGCGCCAGCGGCGAAGGACTCCAGTTGGAAAACACCGCGACGCCCAGCGCAAAGAAGTGCAAGAACAACAGGAAATTCACAACCGTTCGCACGATCTCGCCCGGCATGCCGGCGGGTCTGGCCGACGCGGACGGTGCAGGGGCAATAGACGAGGTCATCAGAGTCGCGGCGTGGTGAAAACGTTTGAAACAAATGCCGCTTGCGGGCATTGCTCGCTTGAGTACTAGCTTAACTTGCAGAACTCCGAAGGCGAAAAAAAAGCCGGACCTCCCAGAAGAGAGATCCGGCTTTAGAATCCTGCTCTCTCGTCGCCGTCACAACAGGGCTTGGGCGGCGTCGAAAAAAGCGCTGCGGCCGAAATCGGCCCCAGAGTTAGTTGCGGAAGCTGACCGTGCGGAAGCCGAAGCTGCGCTTCAGGCCGGCCGAGGGGGCCGGGGCCGGAGCGGGAGCAGCCGGGGCTTCAGGGGCAGCCGGCGGAGCGACGTCAGCCGGGGCAGCGCCAGCGCAGCTCGGGGCGGCGCCACAGCAAGCCGGGGCGACCGGGCCACAGCACTGGACGGGGCCGCAGCACTGGACCGGGCCACAGCAGGGATTGCCGCAGCAACGGTTACGACGGTGGTGGTGGCGGTGATGACGCCGACCCGAGCACCCGCAGCAATCAACCGGACCGCAGCAAGCGGGGGCCCCGCCGCAATCGCAACCATACCCGCCGCAGCCATTGCAGCCATTGCAGCCATGGCCGGCCATGACCTTGTTTTCACCGCCCAAGAGGGCGATGCCGACCACCGCGAAGAAAATCGCGATGCCAAACACCAATGCTCGATTCATCCTAAATTCCTCCAACAAAACAGGTACCGTACCGTAAGAGACTAAGATCCAAGTTGGCCGTCACTACCTACACCTTTCCCCCCTCGTAACGGCCGTCCAAAGGGAGGGACCTTCGGTCAAGTGCCTTGCACCCAGTTGCGCCGCGGCTGCCCTGTTAGTAGCCTATTACGGTTACGCGTTTGGACACAGATGCACAGGTTAGGTTGACTAAGGTATCACTGACGATTGCATTGTCAAGCATCAAGAACGCCTGACTCTAACCAATAAAAAGAGTCGGTATTCTGGATGACTTGGGCAATTGTGTCTTGGAGGTCCCGCGAAATCAACCCATCTGAAAGAAAAAAAGGCGCAAAAAAAAGCCCTCATGGAAACCATGAGGGCTTGAAGTCTGCGCGGAGAGCAATTAGCGGCGAGTGCCGCTTTCAGTGACCGAAGTCATTATTCGCGTTCGGGATTAGCCGGCGCCCTGCCGCGTTGGGCTTGACGCGTTGGCCGAGCGTCGCTGGTCTCGGCGGATTTATCCGAATCGCCGACCTCCGCGCTCATTTCGCCACTGAGTTCGGCTCGCATGCGGCGCTGCATCTCCTCTTCGGCCAGCTGCTGTTTGCGTTGCATGTCCTTCGGATTTTCAAAGTTCAGCAGCAAGGGGGGCTCGCCATCGAATACGGTGGTCGCCATACCGGCAATTCGCCAGCCTTCGGGTTCCTTTCGAAGCATCCAGATAATCTCGTCCGTGTGAGGCTGACCGTCGTCGCCGACATCCGTCCATTTCGATGCCACGTGAGCGCCCTGCTCATCCCCCTCGGACAGAAGTTCAACCTCGCCTACCTCAAAAGTGGCGGTATCGCTGCCCGGTGGCGCGACGACCATATTCATTTTGGCCGTCTCTTCGCGAGCTAGCTTCGTCAGCATGCCATTGGCTTCATCATCCTTGCCGTCGCGAACCGCTTTAAGAAAAGCGTGGACTGCCTCGGCAGGGCCGCCGTTGGACTCGCCTGCCTGTGCACCTGCAGACGCTTGACCAGCGGCAGATGCGTCGGCGGCTTGATCCCCTTCCGACTTTCCGCAACCGATCATTACGCCCGCGAGCAAAGCCGCCCAAATTGTCCAACTACCGCATCGCATTGGCTGCGCCTCCTGATTGTATTGAGATCCGTCTCACCGCGAGCGCTCGTCCGTGTCGCAGTTCATGGCGGCGTTGCGCGATCAACGATCCACGCTGGGGCGCGCGGGCCGCCGCCGAAGAGAGGGGCGGAGTCTCTCAGGAAGCGGTTTACAGGTCAAGACGAATGGCAGACCGGGAACGCCGGCGATATCGCCGCTTTGGATAGATTCCGGGGAGATTCATATGCAACTTCCCCAGTCTCATCCGTCTTGCTAATCCCGGTTGCTGCCTAGGCAGCCCCCAGCCCGCGATCGAAGGCTTCTTGATCGCGCTGATAAAGGGCCAGCACCGACTCGAAGGTTTCGCTGGAGATTTGCCAGGCAGGGTTCTCGTCGGTATGCGCGTTCGAATGCGAAACGAACACGCGATAGAGAAACTTGAACAGATGGCGAGGCACGCGCAAAGTCCGCAAGGCGTCGATCAGGCGCCGGTCGCCGATCGACTTATCGAACAGATCGCGCAGCGAAGGCGCCTTGCCGTCTGCCGCACAAGCCTTTAACCGGGCATTGGCGACATCGTACAACGCCTCGCCCGTCCATAAGAGCGACGGAACCATATTTTGCTTGTCGAGTCGAGCGCGCTGGTAAAAATCGCGTTCCTCGCGGTCGATGAAGTACGACAGCTCAATCGGCAGCAGGAGCTTAAAGCCAACGCCTGGATGCTTGAGGAACTTGTTGTCGAGCATGGGCCACAAAAGCGCACGCATCTGCTCCGGCGAACCGTTGACAAGATGCGGTTCGTCGACGCGATCGACCAGCACGATGACGCCGCCAAAGCCGAGCGTTTTCAACACGCCTTGAAACTTGACCAGCAGTTCGAAGCGGTCGTCAGTCCGTTCCTTATTAGGCAGCGGTTGGCTGCCAATTTCGTCGGGCCGGAAATGCATCAGCACCTGTCGGAGCGGGTTCGCCTCGTGGTTGACCACGCGCAGCTGCCGCGTGATGCCGTGCGCCTGCCAGTACCATTTCCAGGCCCGAGCCAGCCAGGGCAGCCAGCCCGCCGCGGCCATCAGGTAAGGCCACGGACTGGCCAGCCAGTCCCATTTCTGCAGGCCGGCGATCAGGCCGAACACCGCCACGACGCTCAAAACGCCTAGCGCGGCCGGCCATTTGGTGCGCCACGTGGAAAATCGCAGCTTCCGCCGCAGTCGGTGCCAGCGCTGGCGGAAGGTTTCGGCCGAAGACTGATCGTAACATGCGGCCAACAACAGCAAGTCGCGAGCCTGGTTGCGGTCCAGCAAGGACGGGTCGAGCTGTCCGACATCCACCGTCCGAGCGCCTTGGGCGCGCGGCGACTCGAGGATGCGATCCACCAATTGCGTCACGCCGAGCGACAAGATGGCGTCCATGTGATCCCACAGCTTCCACTGGGAGAGCACCTGGTCCTGACGGCGGCGACGGATGCTTAGCTTATCGCGAAAGCGGTCGAGAAACGGATTGAAGTCATCATATTCGATCACGAACAGCCGCTGGTTGGGATGCGAACGGTTGTATTCGTTCACGTGCTTGACAATCTGCAGCCGGAGCGCCGTTTTGCCTGAGCCTTTCTCGCCAAACACGATGGAAGTGGCCGGTTCAGAGGGATCGCCGTAAACCTTATCCCAACTCGGATGATAGGTGCTTTGGATGCAGTGCTCCTTAAACACCGGATCAGTTTGCGCGTCTTCATCCGCGAACGGATTGCTCGCAATCCCATGATGGTCGAGGAACTGTTGAATTCTCATAATCCGGCTGTTGCCTTCCTTTAGCGAGAGGCGGCTACGGCGCCACGCTGCTCTCTTGATAAGCGCTGCCGCCCCCAGTCGACGGGCTGCGCCGCCTGCTACGAAGCAAGCGTGCTAAGCGACTTGTGATCGCCGCTCGAGTTACTTGGCCGACAGACTTTCAATCATTTTTTGAAAGCCGGCCTCGTTATCGGCCACGGTATGGGCCGGGCCGATGAATTTAATGAAGTAGTTGCCCGCCTTTTTGCCCCCTTGGGTCGTTTCGATAATGGCGGCCAACATCCTGTATTTTTCACGTTCAACGCCGCCGCCGGCAAAGGGCGGCTTATCGAGATACGTGCCCGACACGTCGACCAGGTGCACCTGCTGGCCGGCAATGGTCATCTTCTTGACCTTGGCGGCCTCCTTCGTGTCGCTGCCGTCGGGCTGGGTAAATTGACCAATCCAGCGATCGATATTGGCTTCGATGCTTCCGCCCGCGCCCATTACGGTAACGCGGCCCGGCATCTCGTCCCCTTCTGCAGGCGGCACTTCGAATTCGCTGTCGATAATGCGCACCTTGGGCTGTTTCGCCGCCCATGAGGCCGGGGCGGTCAGTTGGAACTTTCCATCAGCGATCGTGTATTTCTTGCCTTCTTCCGAGTCAGCTGCCCGGCTGCCACACGGAGCGGAACCAACGAGGGCGGCCGCTGCCAGGGCAAGAGCCACGGCGCGGAATCGACAGAACGTGAACCTGGTCATGATTCGTCTCCAGCTTTTTGATTTCGCCACGCGTTGAGGATCGTTTCGAGGCCGTCATTCTACTCAGCAGGCTTGGCAGGGCTAGCGGCTGGCGGCGGCGACTCGGCGAACTGATCTCGCACCACCTTCCAAACGAAGTAGGAGAGCGGAATCATCGCGACGACCAAGATGCCAATCATGACCATCGGAGCAGTGTTAGATCGCGGACGGTAAGGACCGCGCCGGCCGGTCGTTGCAGAGGGGGAAGTTGGCGCTCCCACGGGAAATCCGCCTGCCGCTGCCACGCCGATCGGGTTCATCTCGGAACCCACGGAAAACGCCATCGGAGCCGCGCCGACCGCAGTGGGCAGAGCCCCCGCTGCGGTGGGAATCGCATATCCGGCGGGCGCCATCGGCGCAGCCGCCGGCGCTCCGACTGGCGGCGTGTAAGCCGCTTGGAGCTCCGGAAAGATGATTCCGGCCGGTTTCCATTCGGGCCAATCTTGTCGCCAGATGAGCGTGTCGGCCGTGACGCGGCCTTCTTTGATCCAGGCGCGAAATTCCTCGCCGACTGCCGGACCATACTGGCTTGTGGCGCCAGGCGGCATCACGTACCACTGCAACTGCGGAGACTCCGAAATCGCGTCGACGGGCGCCGTGCCGGCCGCAGGTTGCGCGACGGCCGCAGAGGGAGCCGCGAGAGCGGTTTGAGCGTCGGCCTGCCGCGCGCTGGGCTGCCCGGTCGTGGTTTGTAGGGCAGGAAACGATTCCACCTGGTCGGCCGCCGGCGACTCCGCCGGGGGACTAAACGCCGCGGGCGTTCCTGCTGGGCTTACTGCGGCGGCTCCGGGCGCGGAGACGGCAGGCGCGCTGGGTCCGGGCTGAGTCGCCGCCGCCGTGGGCGCGGCCGTGGCAGCGCCAGCCTTGCTTTCGGTAGGAATCTCGATCTTTTGCTGGCAGCTCGGGCAGCGCCCGCGCTTTCCCCCCAGCTCCGACTTGACGTTCAGTGCGGTGTTGCAATGAGGGCAGGTAAACTTGATGCCCATGATGCTTTGGCAGACCCTTCAAACCTGGCTGCTTCGAACGCCCCAGCGGTCGCAAAGGCGAGGTCGTTCATCCAGGACGCCCCGACGCGTCCTCGCAAGACTCTGCTGTTCCGGGCGATATCCCGCGCCGCGGGTCATCGCCGCTCGGGCCAAGATGACTAACCGCTTTACAAGCGGCTCGCCGTGGCCCCAAACCCGCCGCTGAGGACGGGCACGCGAATACGGCAAGGCGGAATAGCGCCCCGGAGCGACCTAACGGATTATACATCGCGAAGATGCGGTGTCATCAGGCCTTATCGGCGGCTTCCTCGGCATAAGGCGTCCAAGCGATTTGATCGGCCGGAACCATCGCCTGCTTCTCGCGGTCCCAGCCCATCATGCGGCCCGACCGCCACGACTCGTTCGCCATATTCACCGCCACCACGCCCGCCAGACCAAGTTCCGCCGGGCAGTTCAGCGGCACGCCTTCGCGCAGGTGTTTGTGCAGGTTGTTGTGGTGCAAAACGATGTCTTCGGCTCCGGTCTTCTCGTGGCTGGCCAGGGTTTTGCCGTCCTTGTCTTTGGCGACCCAGCCGCTGGGGGTGAAGTACAGCGTGCCTCGATATCCGCGAATCAAATGGTCGATGCCGACCCGATTGCTCATGGTCCCCAGCACGTAAACGGTCATTCCGCGCGGGTACTCGCAAATCATCTCGAAATTGTCGGGCAGGTCGCGGTCATCGCGCCATTGCCAGATGCCGCCCATGCCGACGACTCGGCGCGGTACGGTCAATTTGCAGGCTTTAATGATCCGCGTGATGCGATGAATGAATAGATCGGTGCAGATTCCGCCGGAGTAAGGCGAGTAGTTGCGCCATTCGAAATAATGGTGCGGGTTCCAATCGATCTTGGGCGCCGAGCCCAGCCAGGCGGTCCAATCGAGATCGGCCGGCTTCGGTTTGTCGTCCGTAATGTCAGGCACGCGCCAAGGGCCCTGCTTGTCATAACGCCGCACGTATTCAATTTGCGCTTGCACGACTTGCCCGATCACGCCTTCTTCGATCGCCTTGGCCGCCGAGCTGTAACTATCGTCGGACATCGCCTGCACGCCAACCTGCAGCGCCAGCCCGGTTTCTTTCTGTTTCTTGACGACGGCCAAAGCCTCGGGAATGCTGTGCGTCATCGGCTTTTCGCAATACACGGCCTTGCCCGAATCCAAAGCGTCGATCGTCATGTGCGAGTGCCAGTGTTCGGGCGTCGCGATCGTGACGTAATCGATGTCTTTATGATCGAGCAGCTTGCGGTAATCGCCGTAATGGTGCGGGGCGGCGACTTTCTTGGCGCCCGCTTCAGCGCGAGTCAACCAGCAGTCGGCCACGGCGATGGCCTCGATATTGTCGGGCTCTTTCAGCTTATTGATCGCATCCAAATGCCCGTTGCCCATGCCGCCGACGCCGATAAAGCCGGTGCGGATCCGATCGTTGGCGCCAATCACGCGAGCGTAGCTTTTCGCGGTCATCGCCACAGCGGCGGCAGCGCCGCCAGCAGCCAGGAAGTGGCGTCGGGAAAGAGCATCGTCGGAAGGCATCGGCAGGCTCCTACTTTCAAGGCGGGAAAAGGCGAACGGCAGGTGCGGCTTCCGCGAGGCAAGCCGCCATCAAGCGCGGACGTCCAGCATAAATGCCTAGACGGGTCGCGACAAGCGACTTGGAGTGAATCAGCGTCCATGGCGCGAAGCAGGACGCCGCCGCATGGCCCATTGCCTGGCGCCAGGCGCCGTCGATCGCCCTGCGAGAATTGCTAATCATGGGCGTGCGCTGCCGCGGTCGTTGTGCGGCAGCATGAGAATCTCGCGAGCCGCGAGAATCGAGAACAGCTACCTGGCCCGCTCCCTTGGCTCAGCTCGATCGCTCAGCGTCGCTCGGGAGTCTCTTGCGCCGCAATGGGCGTGCGGTTGCTCTCGGTCGTGAAGTAGCCGTGTTCCAGGAATTGCAACGTGTAGCGCTGCACGGTCGGACTGGACATCAGAAAAGAGTGCCAGACGGGTACAACGGCGAAATCGCGGGCCCCGGCCAGCTTCGTCGTCGAGACGCTGAGCATGTTGTCATCGTCCCCTTCCAGACGCGAGCTGTAACCGCGATCGTCGCCGCGCCCCCCGGCAATGATCCCGAATTCGCATTGTGGAACTGCCAAATGCTTCTCGAGTTCGCTCCAGCCCGTGCCCAACTGTAAGGCCGAAGCGCCCAAGACCGCCACGAAGAGTTCGTTGTCGGACCATTGGCCTGCGCGCTCGCTGCCATGATTCGGCGGGCCGAGCATGACAATGCGCTTAATCCTTGGATCAGGAGTTCGCCCCTTGGCGGGATCGGTCTGATCGGCCAGATAACGGCGCAATACGACATTGCCCAGGCTATGAGCGACAAAATCAATCTCCTCGACGCCCTGCAAATGATCGATCACGCTGGCTAACTGCCGCGCGTGTGCAGCGACATCGCAGCGAGTGCTAGGATAAGTCAGGTTCACCGCTTGAAACGTGCTATTGGCCTCCAAGTAGCTGGCCAGCGGTTGCATCGTCGAGTGCCAGCCGCCGAGCCCGTGTAACAGAATCACCACCCGGCCGTGCAGCGGCGGCAGATTCTTCTCGCGTTTGATTTGCTCCAATCGAGCTTCGCATTGTTCGAACGTGCCCCAATCTTCGCGGTGATTCTCGGGGTCGAGCTGGCGGCAATGTCCCGTGGCGACATGCCGCTGGATGCGCCAGTTGAGATACCACAATTCGTCGCCCCACAGTTGCACGCCGCCGAGCGTCGGCATGGTTCGGCTATTTTTTACCCGGCCGTCGGTGTAGCGCACCTTGGGCCGCAAGCGGTTTGGTTCGGTTTCCGTCGACTCGGGGGTCGACTCGGGCGCCGCCTCGGCGGGCGTTGCCTTCGGCCGCAGAGGAATGGCGCCGGTCAAACGCTTGATAATCTCGCCAGCGGACAGCTTCGAAGCCAAGAGCATTGCCGCGACCAGCAAGCCGCCGCGAAAGTATGGCCAGACTTGGCTTCGTTTTATGGACACGCGCGGCGCTACCCCGTGGGCGGTTTGAAATGGGCGAATGACAAAGAAATAGCTGCGCTCGAACATGATTTTATCCTTCTTCTCAGGGTTCTACCAAGATCGATTCCGTCGAGCACGCCGAGGAGGGAGATGCCTTGCAACATCGCGAGATATCTCCTATTCTCCCGCCTCCCGCGTTCTCGGCACTTCTCGCGATCTATGCACGCACATCTATCGAAGGTCAGCTTGCTGGCAGCAGCCGCTTTCTGCGTGGCGGGCTGCGCTACTGCTGCGAAACAACTAGATGCCGAGCCAAGCGGCATTCGCCGAGCGCCCTCCGAGCCAGCGCGCTGGCAAGCCCCGGGCGGCATTCCTCCTGGCGCCCAATCGGGGCCAGCTCAAAATGCCAACCCCAATGCGCCGGCGGCCACACTGCCGCCGCTGGCCGCCTCGGCCAGCACCGGAGCGCCGCCTGCCAATCCGTCTGCTTCCATGCGTCCGCCCCAGGGCGCCGCTCCGCCCGCATCAGCTCTCTCTGGAGGAAGCGGAAAACCTGCGCCGGCGTTACAGGATGTGATGGCGGAAATCGCTGCGCTGGGCGACGTCAACCCCGCCGTACAAAAGCGGCTGGTCGAAGAATTGCGGCAAAGCGATCCGGCGCTGTGGCCGCTCTTGACGCAGCAAATCCGCGCGACGCTCGCCTACCAACAGCAGCGGGCGGCAAAAACTGCTGGGCATCCGGCGGCGACGCCTGGTGCGATGACGCCTGCCTCAATCGCAGAAAGCAATACGAGCAGTGCGCCGCCGGCGCGTCCGGCCGGTGCGCCGATACAGCCCGCCGCGACGGGCGCCCCACAGCAAGTCGCCGCAACTCAACCCGCGCCTGGCGGCGGGGCGGAACTCAAAACTTCGGCCACGGAATCTGCGGCGGCCACGGCGAATCAGGCCGTCGACAGCCCAATCAAGCAGGTTTCTTACGAAGAACCCATGGCGCCGGGCGACTACGATTCGCAACTAAGCGAAGCCATCAAGGCCCTGGAAGTCCAGACGCGCGAGCCTTCGCAAGCGCCCGAGGCGGTAGCTCGGCAAGCCAAATTGCGGATGCTGTACCTGGTGGCGGGACGGCGCGACGATGCCTTGCGGCCCATTTCTGGCGCCGGCACAGCGCAACAAGAGTATTGGTCCAAGCAGTTGTATGCGTTAAGCACGTATCTTGACTCGCAGCGGATCTCCGACGACGGTTGGCGCGCCGCCGAGACGGTCTCGCACCTGACTCACGCCGCCGCCAGCTTGAGCGAGTTGGGCCCGCTGGTGGTCAAGAACCTCAGCTTCTGCACCGAAGTCAGCAGTTACGGCGTTTATAAGCGGACCGAACGCAACGAATTCAAGCCGGGCCAGCAGATCCTGCTGTATGCCGAGGTCGAGCACTTCAAAAGCGAGGAGACGCGCGAAGGCTTCCACACCGCCCTGCAATCGAGCTATCAGATTCTCGATTCACAAGGCCGTCGCGTCGCGCACGACGACTTCGCGCTCACCGAAGAGCATTGCCAAAACCGGCGCCGCGATTACTTCGTTCGCTACTTCCTCACGCTGCCCACGCAGATTTACGAAGGACAGTACACGCTGGAACTGACCGTCGAAGACACCCTGGGCCGCAAGATCGGTCAGTCGACCATCCAGTTCGGCGTGCCGAACAAGGCCAAATAGCCGCCGCAGCGACGCCGGGCCGTTGGCGTTTCGATCTCTGCATCTGCTTCCGGCGCAAGCCTGGCTGGGTATCAAGACGGCCTTCAAGGTTCCAGCAGTCCCATCGTCTGCCAATTCCTTACTCGCTTGCCCGCCTTCAAGCACGTTCCTTCGTCAACGCTCCCCACCTTGCCCCGTTTCGAACGAAGGTTCTGGAGAGAATCGCATTTAATTGCCGGGAACAGAAAAGCGATATGAGGGCAAACTAGAATCTGGGCCTGGCGACTGCGAACCTTTCGACTGGCAACCGCGTCATTAGATCGGTCGCCGTCTGGCCCTGGAACTCCAATCTAGGAGGATAACGAAATGACCCTGCGTTTAGCCCGCTAGAACGCGTCACGCTCCGATTCCAAGAGTTTGGATTTCCACTCGTCGTTGATCGA
>JAICIG010000169.1 GCA_025924495.1 Pirellulales bacterium
AATCGTCTTGTTCACTGGTCGGAGGGTTAAACGATGGGGCCTTCACTACCGTTTGTGCTTGCCAAACCGCCGTGCAAGTTAGCCGTCGATGTTGTTGATGCCGCGACGATCGGCTTTCGCGCCGACGGCCGGCTTCTTGTGCTGCATTGTACGCCGCGCACTTGCGAGGTGCGCGACTATCGCCGCGATGGCAAAGTAAAAGTCTTGTTGACGCTTACGGGCGGCCAACGGCACATTGCGTGCGAAGACGTCGGCGGGCAACTTGTGTTTTCCGTCGACGGCCAAGCAGTCTTCGATATGCCGACGGGGCGGGAGTTGTGGAGCTTGTACAGCGCATGAAAAAGCCGCGACAGGTGGGGCAGGAACCTGACGCGGCGTGTTTTGTCGGGTTGCCCCGACAGAGAATCAGTTTACCAATCGGGCTGAGCAAGTCAAACGTTTTGGGCAGAGGGGCAATATGTTGGATATCACCGAAGCGGCCAAGCGACTTGGCTACAGCCCGAAGGGGCTGCGCAAGATCGTAGAACGTTCGCGCGCCAAGGCTAACGGCAGCCCAACGCATGGTCCAACGATCAAGTTTTTCCAAGCCGGCCCGCGGGGAGCGATCCGATTCCGCCCCGAATGGCTCGATTCCTTTATTGCCGAAAATACGATCGATCCGCACGCGGCCCGACATGTTCCGCCCAAGTCTCACAGGCCGCAGCGAGCGGAGAGCAAGATTGGCCACGGCTTCGACTAGGCTGAAGCCCAAAGCGGATCAGTATAGGCTTCGCACCAATCGGCATAGTGCGCCCAACAAACCTCTCGGCTGTTGCCCATCAACGCGGCCAGCACTTCAATTGTTGTCGGTTTGCCCGTCCAAAAGCCGGCAAGCGCGCGCTTCGCGTAGGTGTGCCGGCAAGAGTACATGCACGCGTTATCATCAAGCTTGATACCGTTGCGCGCAAGGCGTTTCCTCAATCGCCGAAAGGCTGCACCAAGGTGCGTTTGCGTCCAAGGTTTCCCGCGGCCGTTTCGGAACAACGGCCCCTCCGGGTAAAGCCTCATTTGACGCTCAACAATTCCGATCACTTCGCGGGCGGTATCTTCGCTGTTGGGAATGCGAATGATCCGCCCTTTCTTCGTTTGCCTCCCCGTTTTCGATTCTTCGGGCGAGAATCGCCATTCCATGCCGTTGTCGGTTACCCGAACATGCTCCGCGGTTAGCTTTGCGAATTCGCAGCCATACCGGGCGCCCGTGCGGATGCAGACTTTGATTGCATCGGCAAGCGGTGGCTTCGCGAACTGATAACAGGCTTTCTCTTGCTCTGGCGTGATATAGGTCTTGCGGATGTTTGACCGTGCCACGGTGTAGCCTTTGAGCGGGTTCCGCGACAGAACGCCAGCTCTGACGCAATAGTTGAGCGCCCGTTTTACGGCCTGAACCTTTGTGCGTTTGCAGCCGTCCCAAGACTTGTGGGCCGCTAACCATTGGTCAATGTCGAGTGGCTTCAAGTCGCGGACTAGCTTTGTGCCGTAGCCATCATGGATAGGTTTGAACTTCGCCCGCTCTGCTTTGGTCTTGCCACGGGCCGCAGCCGGAAGCCCAGAATAGAAATCAAACAAGCTGGCGGCCCGTTGCCTGTAGGTCGATTTGGCACCTGAGGCCAACGCATGGTCAAGGTAGAGCTTGCACGCGGTTTTGACCGTCAGTTCATCAAGCACGGCCGTTTCTTCGGCCGGCTGGCGTTGCTTCTCTGCTCGATAACGCAAGTACGCATCGCGCAAGACCGCCTGGGGCGTTCGCTGTTCGCGGATCGGCTCGCCATTCTCGAATCGCAACAGCGTGAAGTCTGTTGCGCACCAGCCCCGCCCTTTGCGATAGAAATAGCCCCGGTTGTGGCTGCCTCGCTTGCGGCCCCCTATACGACTTCCCATTGGCGTTTGCCTCCCATACGATAGACTAGCCCGCGCCGGCGGCAGTGAACGCACGTTCAGACAAAAATACTGCCAAAAATACTGCCAACCCGGCTTGGAGCAATCGTAGGGCCCAGGAAAATAGGGCAAATCGATACAGAGCGCCCGTAGCTCAGGGGATAGAGCAACGGTTTCCTAAACCGTAGGTCGCAGGTTCGAATCCTGCCGGGCGTACTTGATCATCGCCTAGGAAAACGAGCGGTCTTGCCGCATTTTCACGGGCCTTGTCATGCGCGGTGCGCAATTCGCGAAGCAAGCCATTCCCAGCGCCGGATGGAACCGGATTGCTTCAGGCAGGGCCGGCATTGAGTTTCCGTGGGCGATGAACAACATCGTTCAAAGCAAACCGGCGGAGGATGCTTCCGCGTGGCGGGGCCTCACGTGACGGCGGATGGCGGCAAAAAACTCGGCCCGCTCAATTGGCTTGGTGCATACCTCGTCGCAGCCGGCAGCCCGGCACTTCTCATGCTCGGTGCTGAGTGCGTGGGCCGTTAGCGCAATGATCGGCTCCCGATACTCTGACGCACGCAGGCGGCTTGTAGCTTCGTAACCGTCCAAAATCGGCATCTGCATGTCCATCAAAATCAGGTCAAAGGCGGAGCCTCGCCGGAGTTCCTCGAGCGCCAAGTGAACAGCCGATTGGCCGTCGTCGGCCAGCACAACCTCCGCCCCAGTGCTTTGCAACAAACAGCAAATCAGTCGCTGGTTGTCGGCACAGTCTTCCGCGATCAGGATGCGGCAATCTGCCAGGCGAGGGTTTTCTGCGCTGCCGGTAACCCTTGTGTCGCGCGGCGCAATGTCGCGGGCTGTAGCTTCGCCGTCGCTTGCCATCGGTGCGTCGTCGACGCCGGACAATCGCGTTCGGGCAACCGGCAGGCTGACGGTGAAACAGCTCCCCTTTTCCGGTTCGCTGGTCGCCTCGATGGTCCCGCCCATCATCTGCACCAAGCGGCGACAGATCGCCAATCCCAAGCCCGTGCCGCCATAGCGCCGAGAAGTCGACCCGTCGGCCTGACTAAACGGCTGGAACAGCCGGCTCAATTCCTGCTGAGTCATTCCGATACCCGAATCGCGGACAGCGAACTCGATGCGGCCAGGGCCGGTTCGCGGTCCTTTCCACGTCGCGGCCACGTGCACCGCCCCAGTTTCCGTGAACTTGACGGCGTTGCCGACGAGATTCACCAGCACCTGCCTCAACCTCGTCGGGTCGGTCTCGATAGCGTTGGGCAACTCGACGTCGAAATGCGACTCCAAGCGCAGATTCTCGGCCGAGGCGCGTGTCTCGAAAAGCGCCGTCGCGTCAGCCACGATCTGTCGGGGGGAGGCAAATCCCAGTTCCATGTCCAATCGTCCCGCTTCGATTTTTGAGAGATCAAGAATGTCGTTAATCACCTGCAGCAGGTGTTCGCCATTGCGATGAATCGTTTCTAAAGCGTCGCGGTGGCTAACAGGCGCCAAGTTGATCGGATTTCGCTTGCCCTCTCGTAGCAGTTCTGCATAGCCGAGAATCGCGGTAAGCGGCGTGCGGATTTCGTGACTCATGTTGGCCAAGAATTCGCTCTTGGCACGGTCTGCCGCCTGCGCTGCCAACATGGCGGCTTTCAGCGCCGTTCGGTGCCTGAGTTCGATGGCTTTATAGACAAGAGTCAGCACGGCTATGAACAGGACGAGTCGGATCAGGCCCGCCCATTGCACGGTGCGCAAAGTGGAGGCTGTGAACGGCGCGACGAAACTCACACCCATTTCTCGGGCCGCGAATAACCCGGAAACCGCCAACAAAGCAAACAGCGTCCAGAGCAAGCCCCACCGGGCGCCGGTCACGAAGACGGCGATAATCGGCAAGGACACAACCCATGGGGTCACCGGCGCCGCCGGGCCGCCCGTGACCAGCGCCAACGCCGTGAACGTTCCCAGGGTCAAGGCCACCAGCAGATTGCCGCACAGCATCGGGCATTGCCCACTGCGGAGCACGAACGCAATGGTCGCCAACAGCAACGTTGTGACGAGGAGAATATTGACGGCAGACGACGCGCCCAGAAGTTGATAGGCAATGGCAGAGACTGGCGCCCAAACGCTCATTCCCAGGCAAAAGGCCAGCACTCGCTGCGCCTGCTCGCTCTGCTCTGGCGAAATGGTTGGCGGCAGGAGCCACCGCCAGACGCACAACAGCGTGGCCTTTAGCGCGTCAATCGGCGAGCGCCTGCGCGTCAGCAACGCGGGGAGAGAGCACCAATTTCGCCTGTCGTGACAAGTAGCCATGATCGACTCACTGAGGGAAACGGCCTGACGGCCCAATCAGGAAATCTTAGCTTTCGTCTGGCTGTCGCGGCAAAGCCTGGCCGCGCCGAAACTTTGAGTGCGCAAAAGGCGCTGCTGACAAGCGATTCCCGGCAGTTCCGCCAGCCGAGTCGCTTGATCGGAGGCCATATCGATTCATGCAATCTGCGCCCCCGTAACTGTCAATCTATCGGCTGTTTACTGGCGTGCGGCCACCTTCAAGTAGCGGGGCTGGCACTGCTTTGGCCAAATTTTGCTGACGGCCGGCGGCATAGTAAAGCCGTTACAACCATTCCGCCCGCGTTGCAACGTCTGGTTCATGCGGATCGCGGCGCCACTCTTGGCAGGATCCTTTTCGAATGGAGCGAATCAAGGCGGGTGAGTTTGTTAGAACGCGAATGCATACATCGAGAATGAGACTGCGACGACGAGCTTGGCCCGATGCCAATGGCGGCCGTCGCTGGTTGGCTAGCTCCGCTGCGTGCTCCGAACTGCTCAGGAAACCCGCCCCGGCTGCCGCTGGCAATCTGGGCATTTCATCTCGCCGTTCTGACGGCGGGCGGCCGAGTTGGATGAACGCAAAGCGGCGATCCAGCAGAATTCCGATTCTGAGCTTCACGAGACCAGCAACCACTTTAGTCCAGCATGCGCATGCTGTTTGCCTCACAATGGGCATTTTATAGCCCCTTGCATTGCCTAGCATTCAGCGAGGGCCAAAGGAGGGCATCATGGCAATTCGACTTCATGCCGAGTACACAGGCCACGGCATTTTGCTGAGTCGTATCGAGACGCAAGACGGCGCCGAGAGCGTGCGAAACTTTTTCACTGAGCGAGGATTGGCCGCCACGATCGGCCCGCTCTCCTTTCCCGGCGATTACCGGGTCTTTCTGCCGGAGACAACGATGGATCGATTCGCTGCTCTGGCGGAAGATTGGAACATCGAATGCGAAATCCTCGACTTACGTAAGAAAATTACTGAGAACAAGGAACTGAACGACGCAGACAGGGAACGCTTGAAAGGGGATTAGCTCTCGGGGCGCGTAACTCGCTTCGCTCGCCGTTAAACTGTTCACTCACGCGTCGCCAGGCAGTCGGTTCTGAGCATCTGGAATGCGCAAGAGCGGTCCAGCCCAACGACTAGAGCCGAGTCCCCACGATGTTTTGGTCGAAGTCGATGATCGAGCCGGTCATCAAACCCGACTTTTCCGATAGCAAGAAGGCGACGACCTCGGCGACTTCGCCCGGTTTGATCAGGCGGCCGAACGGCTGCATGCGTTCGGCTTCTTTCAACCACTGGTCCGAGGCGTTGTGAAACCGCTTCTGGATCGCCTCTTCGCCCGGCGTGTCCATCCAGCCGAGGTTCAGGCCGTTGATGCGAATCTGTCGGTTGACCACCGAGTTGGCGGCATTTTTCGTGAGCGTGACCAGCGCGCCCTTCGACATCGAGTAGGGGGTCAGGAACGGCTGCCCACCGTGGCTCGACATGCTGATGATATTCACGATCGAACCGCGAATGCCCTGCTCGATCATCAGCTTTAGCGCGCCTTGAATCAGGAAAAACGGGGCGCGGACGTTGAGCGCCATGATGCGATCGAACAGTTCCGGCGTCGAATCCAGAATCGTGCCCCGTTCCGACGTCGCGGCGCCGTTGACCAGATAATCGATGCGGCCGAACTCGCGGCGAGCCGACTCAATCACGTTGCGGCAGTCTTCGACCTTCGCCAAATCGGCGGGCACAAACACGGCGCGGCAATCTTGGCCGGTAAGCTGCTGAGCCACTCGTCGCCCGTTGTCGGCATTGCGGCCGCAGATGATCAGACCGCCGGCCATCTTGTCGGCCGCCAATCGCCGGGCGATCGCCTCGCCCAGCCCTTGCGTGCTGCCGGTCACGATCGCAATCTTCGTCGAAGTTTCTCGCGTCATGGAATTCGTTGCCCTCGGAGAGAATCAGCGGACTCATCAAGACAATATATTGCCAATCGGCCGCCCGCCATGGGCGATCGGCAGCGGCCAGAGCAATGACGGCCGCATTATAGCAGCGAACTGGAGCAAGTGCGTTCTAGCAAGATGCCAACAAGAACTCATGGGACGCCTCAGGCAAGTTTGACGGAAAGCGGCGAACCAAAGGTCAGTGCGGAATGCGGAACGGGCGACGCCGTTTGCGTTGCTCCACCGTAGATCTGCTTTTTCAGCAACCCTAGCTAACTTCTTGTGACTGGAAATCGGGTCGCCCAACTTGGCCAAGATGTCCGCGCCAAGTTGGCCATCTTCGATCTCACTCCGAGCCTCCGCGCGCGGGATCCCCGGACGCTTTGCTCTCTTGGGTTAGAGCGATATCTCGATTTGCTGGACCGCT
Source organism: Pirellulales bacterium (assembly GCA_025924495.1). Next base: position 6,590 of record JAICIG010000169.1, read on the forward strand.
CGCCTCCAAGATGCCCAAGATGCCCTCGCGAAGTTGGGCATCTTCGATTGCGCAGCCCTGCTTCGATGTTTTCGCCTCTTCTTTCGTCCGCGTTCATTCCATGACCAAGTTGGCCAAGATGCCCACTCGAAGTTGGCCAACTTCGGCAACTTATAAGTTCTCCCGCCGCCGGGTCGTCTTCCTCCCGCCAAGATGGCCACATCCCAAGATGCCCTCGCGAAATTGGCCACCTTCGTGTCGCCTCCCCTAGCATGCATTTTTTTGTCCGTGCACTCGCCTGCCTCGCTTTCTGACGCCTGAGACCTGATTTGTTCCGGCATGTGCCGGCGCGCACCGCCCCCGCAAAAAGTCACGGTCAGCCTACCACCCCGGTGGCTTGGCGCCGCGCGGCATGAAATCGCGGCAAAGCAGCGATTGATATTCCCTCGGCCGGGCGTCGGCCACGCCGACAGGTGCGCGCGTCGGGCCGGCTAATTGGCGTCGCGTGTTTGCGTCACAGGTCTTCACGGCAGGATGGCGGCAGATAGGTGCGGCAGTGGGGGCACAATTGAAACGCTGTCGAGAGCCGCGTCTGGCAGCGAGGGCAAGTTCGCGCCGGCGCCAGGGCCGCCGCGACGCGCTCGGTCGGTTGCAGCAGCACCGAGCGATCGGACGGCGCATCGCCCAATACGGCCAGGATCGAGGTATCTGAAACTTCACGCGGCGGCTGCAGGGTGACCCGGGTGTGGCATTTTGGGCACATTCCTTTCTTGCCTGCATCCTTGGCGTCGAAACGCAGTTTATGCCCGTTCGGGCAGCGCAGTTTGAAAGTCATCGCGTGCTCCTGCAATTGGTTCTGATCAGCCCCATAGGAATGCGATCAATCGTTACGAGACCAGCTTCCGGTATTGCCTGGCGGCGTTGGCTGAATTGCCGAATCGGGGAGGCAGGATGGCAAGGCGGGAATCAATCGAGGCGTGAGCAGTTCCTTTTGAAACCGCGGGGCGGGATTCTAGGTTCGAGCCCCCCGCCAAGCAAGACGACTTCGCCCGCCGCAGCCTGGCTTCGCCCGTTCCGCCCAAGTTGCCTGTCAGACGAAGATGCCCAAGATTTCCGCGCCAAGTTGGCCACCTTCGCTGCAGGTTGTTTTTCGTGATGCCTTCATCTCATTGCGAACGCCTGTTCGCGGTTGACGACCAATTGGCTCCAAGGCTATGCCATACCTGGCTTGGCTTTCATTCCGGTTCACGATCCCGAATGGCAATCCCCTATTCTCTTTGCGACCGCCGCGCGCGGCAGTTACACTAGGCCCGAATCTCCAAAGGCAGGGGTTGGGAGCGGGATGACGCCCGAGCAAAGCGCACGGCGACAAATCGCCGAATCACTAGAAAGCATTGACCCCGATGCCAACGTAGAAGCGGCGTTCCGCCGCTTTCTTCCCGGCGACAGCGCAGAAGGAACGCGGCGAGACGCCGCGTCTACGGACCTCGCCGACCATGTAGAAGAGGCGTCTCGCCGCTTTGACCCACCCCAATTCATCGAGATCGGCTACTTCGACCCCTGCGCGCCGATCGCGTGCCTCGACGGCAATCTCCCTCACTGGCGTCAAGACGGGGTCACCTACTTCGTTACCTTTCGCACCGCCGATAGCCTGCCTCAAGAGAAACTACGCCGCTGGGTATCCGAAAGAGACGAATGGTTGCGTCAGCATCGCGAACCGCTCACGCAGGCGCTGAAAGCGGAATATTGGCGGCTGTTTCCCGAAAGATTTCAGCGTTGGCTCGATGCCGGTTATGGCGCATGCCTGCTGGCTCGTCCCGACGTGCGGCGGATTGTCGTGGATGCTCTCAATCATTTCGACGGAGCGCGCTATCAGTTGCGCTCCTGGGTCGTGATGCCGAACCACGTGCACGTAGTCGTCACCCCGCTGGCCGAACACAAACTCTCGGACATTTTGCAATCCTGGAAGTCGTTCACCTCGAAGGCGATCAATAAGCTTGTGGGCCGCACCCGCACGTTTTGGCAAAAGGAATCGTTCGATCATATTGTGCGTTCGCCCGATTCGCTGGAACGAATCGACGGTTACATTCTCACAAATCCGAATGGGCTACAGCCGGGTACGTTCACGCTTTCGCCGAACCTGGAAATGCGGCGAGACCTGGAAATGCGGCGAGACGCCGCATCTACAGTCGGCCCGGCGTCGGCCGCTATTGTAGATGTGGCGGCTCGCCGCATTTCCACCTCCTTTCCACCAACCGCCAAGCAACTCGAATAGGTCGAACAGGAACGCATGTGGCAGGCGCTCAGGCCAGTTCCATAATCCGAAGCACTGACGACAGGAGCCGCGGCGAAGTCACAACGCGAGGCGCCTAGCGGCGGTTGGCGGCGTTGATCTCGTCGACGAGCGCGGAAAGCTCCTCGAGGACGGCGATGATGAGGGCCGGCTCGTCGTGGGCGCTGGCCGCTTCGAGCCGTGCGCCGAGTTCGGTCACTTGGGCGAAGCCGAACGTGCCGCCGGAGCCTTTCAAGTTGTGGCCGATTTCGGCGACGCAAACCAGATCGCACTTGGCGGCGGCCTGCTGTGCCTCTCGTACGAGATCGCCCAGCGACGCGACATAGTCGCGCGCGACCCGCGAGAATTCGCCGCTCTCATCAGTGAATCGATCGGATACTGGATTCGCGTCCACCTTGCCCACGGTCTCCGGCGAGTTTTGCGATGAAACAAGCTTGCCGACGACGGCCGTCAATTCGTCGAGATCGATCGGCTTGGTCATAAACTCGGTACAGCCCGCTTGCAGGCATTTATCCCGTTCTTCTTTCAACGCATGCGCGGTCAAGGCGATGATCGGCGCACGGTAGCCTTGCTCGCGCAAGCGTCGCGTCGCTGCGTAGCCGTCCATGACGGGCATCTGCATATCCATCAGAATCACCTCGAACGGCTGAGCGGCCGCCCGCTCGAGCCCGGCTTGGCCATTGTCAGCTAGTTCAACCATGGCGCCTGCCTGTTCGAGCCCCAGCTTGAGGAGCTTGCAGTTGAAAGGATTGTCTTCCACCACGAGGATCCGCCGAGACGCAAGCGATGGCGTGTGCGAAGATTCCGGGTTGGCGGCGGGCACAGACAGGCTTTCGTTCGCTAAACGAGTGTCGGCGGGAAGCTCCGGCGGCTCGGCGTCGAGGACGATCGTGAAGGTGCTGCCTTGCCCTAACTGGCTGACGACGGTCAGCGTGCCGCCGAGAGCCTCAGCGATGCTCCTGCTGATGGTCAACCCCAGGCCGGTGCCGCCGTACAGCCGGGTGACCGAACTATCGGACTGCACAAACGGCTCGAAGACCGCCTGCTGCTTCTCTTCCGTAATTCCGATTCCCGTATCGATCACATCGATCTTCAGCTTGTCGCGGCCATCCAATCGTTGCATTTGCGCAACGATCTGCACGCCGCCAACCGCGGTGAACTTGATCGCGTTGCCGACCAGGTTGGTAAGCAACTGCCGCAGCCGCGCGGGGTCGGTGTGGATCGCCTCGGGGGCGCGTCCGAGCCAGATGCTCTCTAAGGTCAACTGCTTTTCCGCGGCCTGCCGCTCGAGCGATTCGACGACGTCGCCGAAGATTTCTTGCGGACGGCAACGGACCCGGTCGTATTGCATTCTTCCCGCTTCGACTTTAGACAAGTCGAGAATATCGTTGATGATCGCAAGCTGGTTCTGAGCGCTGGTGCGAATGATTTCCAGGTAGTGCCGTCGCTCGTCGGCCGATTTGCCGTCGGCGCCGTCGATCAGCAGTTTCGCGAAGCCGATGATGGCCGTGAGCGGGGTACGAATCTCGTGGCTGACGTTTGCCAAAAACTCGCTTTTGCTCTGCGAGGCGCGGTCCGCGGCGTCCTTAGCCTGGCGCAATTCGGCGGTCCGCTGCTCGATTGCAGCTTCCAATTCTTTCTGCGATCGATCCGCCGCGCGGGCCAGGTTCCACTTGGTGGTCAAGCTGAGCGCGAGCTGCCGCACTTCCACAACATCGAACGGCTTCTTCAAGATCAGCAGGCGATCGCCGGGATTGGTCGCCGCCAGGATCTGCTCCCAGGAGTAATCGGAATAGGCCGTGCAGAGCACGATCTGCAGCCGCGGATCCTCCTGCCACAAATGCCCGATGGTCTTCAGCCCATCCCAGCCGGGCGGCATGCGCATGTCGACAAAGGCCATGGCGAACGGTCGTCCCAGCGCGCTTTCGCGGCGTAGCAGGGCGAGTCCTTCTTCGCCTTGATGGGCATGCGAGAGCTGAAATTGCACGGCATGCGGCGCGGCATTCGACACCAGTGCGGAGGTTGCCCCAAACAACGCCGTCTCGAGCTCGGCGAGGGGATCTGCTTCGCTACGAAAGGTCAAGGCGCGACAATAGTCGTCATGAATATTGACGTCATCATCAATAATCAAGATGCTCCGATTGTTGTTGGCTTCGCAGTCGCTCATCGTCATGTCCGGTAGCTCGCCTGTTATCGCTGGAGTACTAAGCTCGCCGATTGGATTTTGCAAAAATGGACCGACAGAGGGGGCGCCATCCCAAACCTAAGTCACCGGGAAAGAAAAAGAGGCGATCCGAGGCGATTGCCGCCTCTGTCATTCGGTCGCTTCGGAAAAATCGGCGCCAATGGCGCGATCGTCAGCGATCGAGTGCTTGTACAAGACGCTTTCTTGCCGATCCTCGCGCGCAGCAGGCGATGAATCGGCGAACGCCTTCAGCAGCATGAACACGCCAGGCACAGGCGCGAGACCGGTGGCAATGCGGCAGTGAAGGTTTTCGGGCGGTCGTTCCCGCGCCATGCTGGATGATGGAATTACCAAATCCAGCTTTTCGCAGTTTTTTATTTGCACGAACGGCCAAGACGAGGTGGAAGGCGCGCCGTTTGCTATCTTTGCCCGCCGTCGGGCGGGTAACGGAATTCTCAAGGGAGGCGTGACGAGGTGGGGACGAATCCAGCCGAGAATATCGCGAAGGCGGTCGTGTCGAGCCTTTCCGGCCAGCAGGAGCCGACATCGCTGAGCGCGTTGAGTGCAGCATGATGCCAGGAAAGAACAGCGATCTGCATGGCAACGCCCCGGATAAGTCACGCGTAGCGCTGCTTCTGATCGATGTGATTAACGATTTGGAATTCCCGGAAGCCGACCAACTGCTGCGGTACGCCCTTCCCATGGCGCGCCGGATCGCCGCCCTCAAGAAACGGGCGAAGGAGCACGGCGTTCCTGTCATCTATGTGAACGACAACTTCGGTCGCTGGCGGTCGGACTTCAATGCTCAGGTAGAGCATTGCCTTCGCGACGGCGTGCGCGGCAAGGAGATGGTTGAGTTGTTGCGGCCCGACGACGACGATTACTTCGTCCTGAAGCCCAAGCATTCCGGGTTCTTCTCCACCACCCTTGATACGCTGCTGGATTACCTGGGAGTGCAGACGGTCATCTTGACGGGGATCGCCGCGAATATCTGCGTGCTGTTCACGGCGAACGACGCCTATATGCGAGACTTCAAACTGGTTGTGCCGTGCGATTGCGCGGCGTCGAACACCGAGGATGAAAACCGTCACGCTCTGGAGCAGATCCGCACCGTGCTGAAAGGCGACATTCGACCTTCGCGGGAGCTGTCCTTCGAAACCCTGCAAGGGCGCCAAGAGGCGGTCGCACCCGCACAGCCCGTTCGCCAAGATCCCGGCACAAATTCAACGCCTGCGCAATGACGGCTCCAGCACCGCAGACGCCGAGGCAACCGAAGGGTTCTCACGAGGCTAGGATCGACGACGTTCTTGCTCGATCGCCTCACGATGCTAATCGCTTAAGAGAGCTAAGCGAACGTTCGTGACGACTCTTAGGGGCGGCTGGATCTGCCCGGCACTGCCTCGCCAGGCGACCGACCGGTCGGAAAACGCCGAAAATGCGGCCTTTGTCGGCTTGGCGCCCCCGCTACCGCTCTCAGTTGGCGATACTCGCCGGGCAGTCGCGAACGAGCGGCTTCGCCTAGTCTTCGGCCGCCGCAGCACCAATTATGACCTAGCTTTGCCTTGGGGCCTCGCATGGGCGGGGACGCGTCGTTGCGGCAAGAGGAGATTTCCGGTGGCAAAGCTCGCGCTGTTGTGTTCGGTCGCTTCGCTGAGCCTGGCGACTTCTTCCTATTTGTGTTTGCACGAAATGCCGCAGCGCATGCCGATTACAGGGGCGGCCTTGGGCAGTGCGGCGCTGTTTGGCGCCTTGTATTTGAGCTATCGTGCTTGGCCACGGCGGAGCGAAGCGTCGGCGGCTGCAACGTCGTGCGGAATGGCCGCGACGAACGTGCACTAACTGTTGATTGCGAAGCACTCGGCTTCGCTTACGCCGGCTCTTGCCAGGCGTAGACGGCGATGCGGCCGAAGTCGGGGCGCTTGCCTTGCTCGGGTTTGCCTTGACCGACCGCCGAGCCCAAGAGCAGTCGCTGTCCGTCGGCGCTGAAAGCGGCTTCGGCGATGCGCATCTTGGTGTCGAGCGACGCGACGAGTTCGCCGTTGGTTGCATCGAAGGCGGCCAGGTTCCATTTGCCCTGCGCAAGTCGGCCCGCCATGACGAAGCGCCGGCCAGAAGGATGCCAAGCGAGCGTTTCCATCAAGCCATTGCCCTGATCGGCGTCGCGAATCTGATCGCGCTTCCGCACCGGATTTTCGCGCCAGGCGAACCGCTGCCAGGTCTGCTTGCCGTTGCCCGCCATCGGATCTTTCATCGGTCCCATGCCGCACGCCAGCAACTCGTTGCCGTCGGGGCTGAAACTGACGCCAAAGATGCCGCCCACGTAATGGTGGCTTTTGATGATGCCCCAACTCGTAAAGTCGGGCGTGTTCCAGGCCGCCGCTTCGGCGCCAGTCGCTAAATCCCAGACTCGCAAGTCGCCCATCAGGTTGCCAGCGGCGGCGAACTTGCCGTCAGGGCTGAACGCCACGGATAACACGGGCGGAGTCAGGTTGAATCCGTGGCGCAACTCGCCCGAAGCGGCATCGAAGATTTTGACCGTCGGCTCGCGCGCGGCGGCGGGTTCATATTTATAACCGCCCGCCAGATATTGCCCGGTGACGGAAGCGGCGTGCTTGCCATCGGCCGCAACGGCCAGCTTCCACGACCAGAAGCCATGCGCTTCCACGCGGCGAATGAGTTGTTTGGCCGTCAAATCGTACCACTGCAATGCGCCGTCGTAGCCGGCCGAGACGGCGGCATTCGCGCCGGGGATGAACTTGGCGCCCGAGGCGTAGCTGGCGTGCTTGCCGAGTTGATCGTAACGGCCCGACTCGATGTCGATCGTGTACACGCCGCCGTCCATGCAGGCGGCGAGCGCGCTTTTTCCGTCCGGCGCCGAGTCGAGCCCCAGCACGGCGGCCGGCAACGTAATGATTTTCTGCTGCTCGAGCTTGAGAGCGGCGGGCGCTGCGGCGGGTGGCGGCGGATTGGCAGTCGGTTCGGCCATGGTCAGACGAGCGCCTCCCGGATCGGTTCGGCGCGATCTTCCACGCGGTGAAAAGTCGGCAGTCCGGGCAAATCGTATTCGGCGTAAGGATCGAGCCCCAGCGCGGTGAAAATGGTGGCGAACAGATTCTTTTCGTTGAACGGCTTGTCGGCCACTTCCGCACCGTCAGCATCGGTGGCGCCGACGACCACGCCGCGGCGGATGCCGCAGCCCGCCAAAGCCAGGCTCCAGGCGTCCGGATAATGATCGCGGCCACGCGCCGGATTGAGCCAAGGCGTGCGGCCAAATTCGCCCATCATTACCACCAGCGTCGAATCGAGCAGGCCGCGCTGTTCCAGATCGGTCAGCAACTGAAAGATAATATTGTCGACTTCCGGCACGAGCATCTGATAAATCTCGTGCTGAAAGACGTGGCAATCCCAATTCATGCCATTGGCCACCATCACGAACGGGGCGCCGTTCTCCACCAGGTGACGCGCCAACAGCGCCTGCTGAGCGAAGGCGCCGGGGCCGTAACGCCGGCGATCTTCCTCGGGCAGTCGCTCGAGATCGAACAGGTGCGCGCAGCTCATCAAACCTTTCACCCGGGCGAAGGCGGCATTCTGCGACGCGGCGGCAGCGCTCTTCCGTTCATTCTCGAACTTCTTCGTCAAGAATTGGCGCAGCGCCTCGCGGTCGGCATGATCTTCGGCCGTGATGTCGGCCAGCCGATCGACGTCGGGAATTTTGAACTCGCCTCCGGCCCTGACCGGCGCATACTCGGCGCCGAGCCAGCCCGCCCAATTGCCGGCCTTGAAGGCTTTGAACTCGTTTCCTTCCGGGCAGGGATCGAGCAGCACGAAGCTAGGAATCGGGCTGTCGAGCTGAGCCAACTGCTGGCCGAGCACCGAACCGAGCGTCGGCCGCACGAACGGCGGACGCGGTTCCGCGCCGCGATTGAGCAAATCGATCCCTTGAAAATGTTCGTTGGGCTTTGTCTTCATCGACCGCACGATCGCCAACTTGTCGGCAATCGAGGCGCACTGCGGCAAAAGCGAGCTGAAGCGGACGCCGGGCTGGCGCGTTTCGATGCTGCTGAACGGGCCGCCATAGGCGCTTTCGGGCTTCGGATCCCAAGTTTCGAA
>JAICIG010000170.1 GCA_025924495.1 Pirellulales bacterium
ATTCCCCGACCGGGCGAACTGATGAATATGCGCCGCATCGATAATCGTGGCGCCTTCGATCCTCGTCACCCGCAGCCCGGTCGGCGCGCGTGTTTCACCGTCGGGCCGTCCCATCGCCCCGCGGAAATGCGGCGAGGCGCCGCATCTACAGTAGACGCGGCGTCTCGCCGCGTTCATGAACCCTGCACAGGACGATGACTCATTGCATGAGGCTGGGCAACCATGTCGTCTCACTAAACTCCCACAGCCGCCGTCCTGAGCTGAATCCCGTCGCCCATCGGCATTCGAGGCCCCTCTCCGTTGGAGAGCATTAAGGCGACGGAGCCGCTCAGCGCATTTCGTGCCCGCCGACCGCCTCCTATTGACACTGTCATATAACAGTGTATAATGCAAGCATGAATCCGACCTGGAAAATCGCCGAGTTGGCCGAAGCCGTGGGGCAAGTTCTTGCAGCCGGCCGCCTGGTGCAGCCGTCAGGCAGAGTGCGCGACGTGCCCGACTTGAGAACCATTCGGTACTACACGACGCTTGGCTTGCTCGATCCGCCATTGGAAATGCACGGACGAACCGCCTACTACGGTTGGCGGCACGTGTGGCAGTTGCTGGCCATCAAGCGTCTGCAATACGCCGGCGTGCCGCTGGTCGAGATTCAGCAGCGTTTGGCGGGGGCCGATGATCGCACGCTGAAGAAGCTGGCTGAGACGCCCGAGCGGATCGTCCGGGCGGCGTGCCTCGCTCTGCAGGAAGGCAAACCGTCCGCGTCGCAATCGGCGCGGTCGAGGTCCGCCTTCTGGGCCGAACCCGCGGCGGCGCCAGCCGCAAGTGAATCGCGTCAGGCCGCCGGCGCAGCTTCGCCCGTCGCTCGCCAGGCGCTCCACATCGAGCTGGGCGCCGGCGTGACGCTGGTGATCGAAGGCGCCGAGCCCGAGGCATTGGACCGTGATAAACTGGCCGTGATCGAGTCCGCCGGCCGGGAACTGATCAATCAACTGCACGCGCTGGGCTTGGCGCACGCGCCCGCGACGAATGCGCGCCCAACGCAGAAAGGAGCCGGTCATGATCCGAGCCATTCGACCGTTTGAAAGCGACGAGGCCCCGCTCCGCGATGAAGACGCCGGTTTCGGCGCCCTGCGCACCGAGCGCGGCTGCCTGCCGCTGACGGCGCTGGAAGTTCGGGCCAACATCTGCGGCCTGCACTCGCATACCGTCGTACGGCAGACTTTTCACAACGCCTTCCGCGAAGCGATCGAAGCGACGTATATTTTTCCCTTGCCGGACCGCGCCGCCGTCACTTCGTTCCGCATGCAGGTCGCCGATCGCGTCATCGAGAGCGAGCTGCGCGAGCGGCAAGAGGCCCGCCGGGAATACGACGAGGCGATCGCCGCAGGGCATCGCGCCTCGATCGCCGAAGAAGAGCGCAGTGGAACCTTCAGCCTGCGCGTCGGCAACCTGCCGCCGGGCGAAACGATCTCCGTCGAGCTGTCGTTCTGCGGCCCGCTCGCGGTGGCGCATGGCGAAGCCGAGTTTCGCTTTCCGTTGGTCGTGGCGCCCCGTTATGTGCCAGGGCAGGCCCTCGACGGCCTGCCGGTCGGCCTCGGCGCCGGCCACGATACTGATCAGGCGCCCGACGCCTCGCGAGTCACTCCGCCCGTGCTGTTGCCGGGCTTTCCCAATCCCGTGCGTTTGTCGTTGGAAGTCGACTTCGATCCAACCGGCCTGAATGCCACAGTGGAGCGGCTCGCGCAATCGCTCTCGTCAAGCCTGCACAGCGTCGTCGTCGACGATCTGGCCGGCCTGAAAGTGCGGCTGCAACCGGGCGAGCGCCTGAACCGCGACTTTATCTTGCGGTTCGCCGCCGCGGGCCACGCCGCGCAAAGCCTGCTGTCGTTCACGCCCGCGCAACAGGCCCGGCCGGGAACGTTCGCCTTCACCTTGGCGCCGCCCGCCGAACTGGCCGAACGCACGCCGCCGCCGCGCGATGTCGTCTTCGTTCTCGATCGTTCGGGCAGCATGGACGGCTGGAAGATGGTCGCCGCGCGCCGAGCGGTGGGGCGCTTGCTCGACACGCTGCTGGAGCACGATCGGTTCAGCGTTTTGGCGTTCGACAACTGCCTCGAATTCTCGCCGCAAACGCAGCAGCGGCTGGCCGCGGCCGGCAATCGCGAGCGGTGGCGAACGATCGAATGGCTCGCCGGGCTCGAGGCCCGCGGCGGCACCGAGATGGGCCCCGCGCTGCACGAGGCAGTCAAGCTTTTGGCGGCGAGCGATGAACCACGCGAGCGCGTCATCATTTTGATCACCGATGGCCAGGTGGCCGGCGAAGATTCGCTGCTCAAGACGCTGGCCGCAACCGCCGGAGGGCGGCCGCCTCGCATTTATACGGTCGGCATCGACCAGGCCGTGAACGCCGGCTTTTTGCGTCGGCTGGCGGAACTGAGCCGTGGCGCCTGCGAACTAGTCGAATCGGAAGAGCGGCTCGACGCGGTGATGGATCATCTGCACCGCCTGACGAGCGCGCCCGTGCTGCGCGATGTGCGGCTGGAGCCGATCGGCTGGCAATGGCAGGACGATACCCTCGTGCCGTCGGGCGCGTTCGACGTTTTTGTTGACCGACCCGTGACGGTATTTGGCCGGCACGTGGCGAGTGCCGGAGACTTGCGCCTGCGCGTGACCGGCCTGGACTCTGCCGGGCGCCCTTGGCGGCAGGAGGTCTGCGGCGCCGCGACCGCCGGCGAATTGTTGACGAACCTGTGGGGCAGGGCGCACGTGCGCGAGCTGGAAGACCGCTACGCCAGCGGCCTTGGCGCCGACAGCGAGCAGCTTTCGAAACAGATCGTCGCCGTCTCGCTCGAGGCTCACGTCTTGTCACGGTTCACGGCCTATGTCGCCGTCGATCGGTCGCAAGTCGTCAACGCCGGCGGCAAGCCTCGCGAGATACTTCAGCCGGTCGAGCGGCCCGCCGGCTGGGAACTGGCGGACACGCTTGATAGTGCATGCTCGCTCGTCTCCATTGATGCGAAAGCGGCGCCGCTCTTGCGGCGCCGAACGATTTCTCGATTTGCGAAGGGCGGCAGCGTATTTGCATCTCATCGAGGCTCCGCCGCCAGCCCGCCGGCGACGCTTGAAGAAGCGCTAACTGGGTTGGCGAATGCCGTCGCGACCTTCAAGTCGTCCGGCTGGTTTCCCACCCGACGCCGTTGTCTGCAAGCGTTGGTCAACTGCCTGGCGGCGCTCGAGACGTTGCTGCGCGCCCAAAGCCATCCGCGTCTAGCCGATACAAGTCAGCTTCTTACAGAAGGCCAACAGATTCTGACCAACCGTTCCTTGCGGCGCGAGACAATCGACGAATATGTCCGGAAAGCGGAAGCTCTGCTCGGCGAGCTCCGGAACTCGGCCGAACCGGCGCGAGCTCAATTCTGGAAGTAGCGCCTTACAAGCGAATCGGTCCGGAACGACAACCGGCGGGCATTGTTCCCCCGCGAAATCCAAAATGCCCATCCTTTGCTTCGCTTCCATAGATGCCAATGAACCCAGCGCGATGCCAGTTCGTTATTCCTCGACCGGGCGAACGGATGAATATGCGCCCCAGCGCCCCGCGGAAACGCGGCGAGACGCCGCATCTACCGTAGACGCGGCGTCCCGCCGCATTCATAAACCCTGCACAGGACATTGACTCCACGACTAATCAAACGGCAGTCAGACGCCGTCTGACTTCGGATGAAAGAACGGCAGCCGCATATCGGGCCGTTGCCGACGCCGACGCGCCGCTTAGCCGCGTAGCGGCGGCCCAAAGTAGCGATCCAGACTCCGTCTGCCGTCCGCCGAACTGCAACTCCGCTCTCAATCCTCTCGACGCCAACGCGCTAACCAGCCGCGTAGCGGCGACAGGATGTAGCCAGGGACGCAAGTCCCTGGATCTCATCCGCCTAATTCCACCGCTTCAGCCTCGTAGAGGCAACAGGATCGCCCCGCATCCAGTCGTCCCTTCCGGACTGACGACGAATCTATCGCGAGGATCTCTCCCGGGGCTCGCGCCGCCGGGCTATAACCTATCGTCGCTACGCGACTGCCCCTTCAACTTCTCCGCACTCTTCCCTAGGGCAGAACCCATGAGCGTTCCGACCTGCCTGACGCCCAATGTCGGCTTTCGCTCCGCCGAAAGCACGCCATCGACCGACTTCTCACAAATCCCCCTCGCCGCCCTCCGTCCCCTCTCCCATTGGGAGAGGGTTAGGGTGAGGGCCTCAGCATCAAGTCCGCGTCTCACTCCCCTTCTTCCTGACGCCTGACGCCTGACGCCTGAAGCCTCTGCCCTGCCATCCATCTCCTCCCCTCCTCCCCTCCACCCCACCTGCTACCTACCGCCTACGACCTACCACCTCCCCACCAGCTTCTTCTCTCGATGCCATGTCAGATGCTTCCGGTCGGGCCGCAGCCCCTCATCCTTCGGCAGCCTGATCCGCTTGCCCGCATAGGCGGCCAGCGGCTTCTGGTCGGGCGAGTCTTCGTGGAATCGCTCGCCGGCCACGATCACGCGGTAATCGTCATCGAGCGACCACAGCCCGCAATCGAACAGCCAATGCGCGTTCTTGCACAGCGCGATGCCATTTTGCAGTTCGTTATTCCCCGACCGGGCGAACTGATGAATATGCGCCGCATCGATAATCGTGGCGCCTTCGATCGTCGTCACGCGCAGCCCGGTCAGCGCGCACGTGTAACCGTAGGTCGGAACGGCATCGAGGCGAAACCGCGCCTCGCGTCCTTTGCCGCGCAGCTTGCCCGGCCGCTCCTGCTGGGCCTCAGCCACGATCTCGTCTTCGGTCAGTCGCCGGCTCGCCGCGACCATCAAGCGGCTGCCACACGCCATCCGACTTCAGATGAAAGAACGGCAGCCGCACATCGGGCCGTTGCCTTCGCCGGTGCGCCACCACCGACCAGAACGTCGCAAACCGGAACGCCAGCGCCGGCGACAGCGGCAGCAAATCCGCCGGCAGCTCTCCCTTCTCCGCCAATTCCAGCACCACCAGCAACAGCAGCGGCTTATGCGGCGCCGGCCCTTTCGACCGATCGATCTTCAACCGGCCGAGCTTCGCGAGCCAATCGGGAGCGTTTGCCATAGGCGAACCTGAACCAACGGGAAGGCGGTTTGCTTACAGTCCAGACGCCAAGCACAACTCTGCATGCCGACCCAGCAACTCGCGGTCAGGCGCGAAGTGCGCCGGCAGCCGCAGCGGCTGCCCTTCGAAGCTCAAGAGCCACGCCAGCGATGCATCGTCGCGGCGGGCCTTTCGTTCAACGCGATCGCTGAACCGGACGGTCAATTCGCCATCAACATACATCAGCCCGCGGTCAAAGGCGCGGTCGTGCAGTGCGTTGAGGCAAAGGCCATTGCGCGGGTTGAGGCGGTTCGCGGCGTCGCTGGCCCAGGGGACGATATGACTGGCGACCAGCAGCTCACGAGTCGGGATACCCGTCACGCAACAGCGGAACTCATAGGCGGAAAGGATACGGCGGCGAAAGAAGGCCTGATTCACTCGCACCTTGACGAGCGCGTCTCGCTCCTCGCCCGGCGGCGGCAAGTCGCGAACGTCGATTTCCGCGACTTGCTCGATCGGCTTGCCAAGTTTCTCGGCAAGCAGCCGTTCGCTCTCGAATGCCAAAGCTTCGGGATGGTCGGCGAACTCGCGCCACACTTCTTCCTCGCCTTTCGAGCCATGCGTATTTCCACGGATGCCGCGCGCTTGTAGTGCGGGATCGAGTCGGGCAAAATTCGTCAGCTTGTACGAAACCGCCCCCACGCTCCGCCCCAGCAACTTCGCCAGTTCAACTACCCGCGGGTTGCCCATATGGATCTTCCCGAACGGGATCTGGCAATACAAATTGAACGCCAGCACATGTTCGTCGCGAGTCCAGTTTTCTTTTATTCGTGGGGCCATAAGCGGTTGACGCTCTTGTGCGAACACGTGCAGCATCTCACGTTGCTTAATCCGGCCACGAAGCGCGGCGAGAGAACAGTGCATGCGGTGGCGATTTTGGTCCCGGCGAGCTGGGGCAGCGAGAGCGATCCCGTTGGACACGGATGCCGACTTCTCCTCCAACCCGTCGAGTCGCTTCGGGTTGCGGACCATTCCTAATACCCTTACTAGCAGCTAATTCGGTAAAAAAGCCGTTCGGCAAAAAAAACTGTCACAGCCGATGCGATTACTTCTTGTGTAGACCCTGCCCGATGTTGTTCGGGCACTCGGTCGCCAGGGCGGATCGGTCCGGCGAGGATGAATGCCGGCCGCCGCTCGGGGCGATCGCCCGGCCTGGATTGTCTCACCAACCTCACGGCTTAGAACCTAACCGAGAACCGGCCAGCAGGCGGGATGCCTGCGCTACGACGCTGGGAAAGCAGGCGAGACGCCTGCTCTACGTTGGCGTCCGGTTGGTGCGGGCCGGTGAATGATTCGAGCTAAGCCGTTGCCACAGGAGATCGTTGACCAATGCGTGCGTTTTTTGCATGGAGTCGGTTGTTTGCGGTTGGGGCGATGGTTGCGGCCGTCGTCGGTTGCGGCGGCCGGAGCGGACCGGCGCGCGTGGCTGTGAACGGCCAGGTAGAGATTGACGGTCGTCCGGCGCCCGACGGCGCCATCAGTTTTCAACCGCTGGTCCCTGGCGGCGGTCCCGCCGCAGTTGCATCGATCAAAGAAGGCCGTTACGGCTTGACGAGCGAGGAAGGCCCGCTGGCCGGCCGCCACCGCGTGACGCTCGTGGCGGCGCCCAGCGGCAAGCAATTGCCGCTCGGGGCGAATGGCGGCGCAGCTGGGATCACTAATGTCTCGGCGCCCGGCGCCGGCCGTTGGCAAACCGAGGTCGATGTGCCTGAGGGGGCCTCGTGCGAACTTGCGATTCGGTTTGAAACGCCGCGTTTACCTTGAAGCCCGGTCCGAGAATCGGGCAGGAGGCGAGAGGCCTAACGTACTACGCCGGAAAGTAGGCGGGACGCCCACTCTACGATGCCTGGAAGCAGGCGGGACGCCTACTCTACGAAGATGAAGCAGGCGAGATGCCTGCACTACTTATAACTTGGGAGGAATTGAAAGATGTCGAAGTCTAATCGTCGGTCGGGATTTACGTTGATTGAATTGCTGGTGGTGATTGCGATCATCGGGCTGCTGGTGGCGCTGCTGCTGCCCGCGGTGCAGGCGGCCAGAGAGTCGGCGCGCCGGACTCAGTGCGAAAACAACCTTAAGCAAATGGGACTCGCCCTGATGTCTTACCACGATCTCAACCGCAAGTTTCCCCTCGGCAATGTTTATGGAACTTACTGGTCGTATGCAGCGGCCCTGCTACCGGAGCTGGAGCAACAGAATCTCTATCAACAGATTGATTTCAAATACCCCACCTGTTTTGCATACAACCAGGCCCAGGGTGGAAAGGGGGTTCCTTCCGTCAACCTGCCGGCCGTGCAATGCCCGAGCGAGCCGCGAATCGGCCAGATCTACACCGACCCAACCTCCGGCCAGTTCGCTCTTACCAACTATTTCGGCGTGATGGGCACGACCGTCTGGACGAACGACGGCATGCTGTATAGCAACTCGGCGGTCTCCGTCGCCGGGGTTACCGACGGGACCTCGCAGACGCTGTTCGTCGGCGAGCGGGGAATGGCGGGGGACCTGTTGTACGGCTGGTGGGCTTGCGGAGCGGGAATTATTAATCTCGGCGCTTACGACCAGTTGCTCCCGACCGACTTGGGCTTGACGGCCGGTAAGGACGACTCGTCGCATATCGGGCATTTCTGGAGCTATCATCCCGGCGGCGCCGACTTCTTGTTTGTCGACGGCAGCGTGCGATTCCTCCCCTACAGCATCAACAATCTCGTGTTCCAACAGTTGGGGACGCGGCAAGGAGGGGAGAAGGCGGGAGATTATTGAGAGGGGGAGTCAGGAGGCGGGCAGTAGACGGTAGACAGTAGACGGGCATGAGGCGGGCAGGTTTCCTGCGGTTGCTAGTCGAGCGGATGGGCGACCAAGGCGGTTGGCGCTTCGGCTTGGGGAGATTCGCGGCGGACGAGTCGATAGCCGGCGGAACGAACGACGAGGAGCGAGAAGATCGTGATGGCCTGAGCAAGCGTCGTGAGGCCCAGCGTAATGGCATAGTAGCGCAAACGTACCTGGAGATAAAATGGCGGAATCAAACCCGTGGCCGTCGCCAGGGCAAACGCGATAGCTAGCCGTAGGGGAAGTCGGCCCTGCCCGAGCGAAGCCCACAAGACTCCCAGCACGGCGCCGACGAAGCAGGCGATGATCACGCCGCAAATGAGCGCGAGGCTCGCGATCTCGCCCACTTTACCGAGCAGCAGCTTCATGAGCGTGCTGCCTGCAAGCGCGATGGATACAACCACCGTAAATAAAAACAGATGCCGCAACGAAAACTGCACGGTTGCGGATGGCAACGACTCTGCATCCTGACGCCCCAGGCGGACGCCGGCCTTCCAGCGGCTCGCCACGTACAACACTGCTGCCAACGATGCAATGCTGCCGAAAATGATGGCGGACAACATCGCCAACTGGCTCGCCCGCCATGTTCTATACGCGAATGCGGAAACGAGCCAGAGGCAGACGGCCCCGAGTAGGCTTGTCAATGCTCTTTGCTTCCAAGAGCTTTGCCCAAGTGCGAGCCACAAGGCAAGCAGACCGCATTGGCTAAACCCGGTTGCCATATAGGCAATGGCCAAAGTTTCGCCGTCCTTGGGGCCCCTCGGCACAACATTCCAAAGCGCCGCCGCGAGCACAAGCAGAGCAACTACGTGCACGACGACAACGATCGCAATTCTATTCACCAGGTAACCCCATTCAGGCACGCCGGCGCACTTGAGGACGGCCATTGGATGAAGGCGGCATTTTCGCGGGCGGGCGAGGCCAGGGCAACTTGAAAATGTTAGGGAGCGGCGTCGAAGCTGCCGGCAACGGTTTTGAGTCTGGCCGAGCTGACGGCAGAAAAGGACGCACGCGTCCGGCTCGTCTTGGCTGCTGCACGGCGAACGGTCAGGCGAAGTGTGCCAAGCCAGGCGATGAGTAGTCTGGTATGGATTGTGGAGCGGGAGCAGCAGGACGTGAAGGGAATCGAGATAGGGGTCAGGAGCAGAGGAGAATTGGGAGATTCAAGTTCGCGCCGCTCGGTTGGCGAAGGTGGTCAACCGAGCGCGGCCAAGTTGGCGGGGTGGCCATCTTGGCAGGCCGCCGAGAATCTCAGCCGGGCAAGGCAAGCTGTGGCTGGATAATTATCCATAAATATGATATTGTAGTATCAATAAGAAGGAATGGGTTGCTCGCATTGCTGGCCGGGGTGCGTGAGGCGATCTTTGCGGAAGCTGGCCGCGCATGAGTCGAGGAGTCGGACTACGGTGCGGCGCCGCCGACGCTGGCCGGCTTTCGCGAGGGCATCTTGGGCGGAACGCCGCTGAGGGCGTTCCCTACGGAAGGAAGGCCCTCACCTGACCTCTCCCAGAGGGAGGAGGGACTGAAGGAATACGAAGATGGCCACGTTCGTGAGGAAATCTTGGGCATCTTCGGCGGAGCGTAGGGTGGGCACTGCCCACCAGAACGGGATTGTGGCATCAATTAGCTTGGGTGCGATCGGCGAGCAGTTGATTTGGAGCGGCGCGCCTGGAGGCGCGCGAGCATTCAATTGAGGACCGCGCGCGGTTCTGGTGGGCAGTGCCCACCCTACGATTTTCGCGGCGCCAGGCAGCCACGCCCAAGGTGGCCAAGTTGGAAGCGGAGATCTTGGGCATCTTCGGCGGAACGCCGCTGAGGGCGTTCGCCACAGGAGCATGCCCCTCACCTGGCCGCTCCCGGAGGGAGAGGGATTGAAGGAATACGAAGATGGCCACGTTCGCGAGGAAATCTTGGGCACCTTCGGCGGAGCGTAGGGTGGGCACTGCCCACCAGAATGGGAGAAAGTGGCATCAATCAGCTTGGGCGCTACCGGCGAGCATTTGGTTTCGGAGCGGCGGGGCTCGGATGCGCGCGAGGATTGTGTGAGGTCGGTGCGCGGTTCTGGTGGGCAATGCCCACCCTACGGTTTTCGCGGCGCCAGCCACGCCGAAGGTGGCCAAGTTGGAAGCGGAGGTCTTGGGCACCTTCGGCGCGGGGACGCGGAGCGTCCGAGGAAGGCGTTCCCACGCCGAGCGTGGGAGCGAATACGCGTATGTAGTCGAAGATGGCCACGCTAGATAGGAGATCTTGGCCAACTTCGGCGGAACGCCGCGGTGGGCGTTCACGACAGACGGAAGGCCCTCACCTAACCTCTCCCAGAGGGAGAGGAACCGGAGGACGAAGATGGCCAAGTTCGCGAGGGAATGCTGGGCATCTTCGGCGGTGCGGACGCAGAGCGTCTGAGAAGGCACTCCCACGCAGAGCGTGGGAGTGAGGGGGATGGCATTGAAGATGGATTTGAAGGAACGCGCTAGAGCAAGCCGACTTCGACGGCTAAGGGGCCCCAGGGACAGGCGAAGCGGATGGCGGCGGGATGAAGGGAGGGAAAGAAGTCGATGGGACGAGATTGATGGAGCACGATCTCAGGCAGGCCGAGCGACAGTTGATAGTCGCTGAGAAACGTTTTGGCGCCGCCGGCGATCATGTTGGTCAACTCGCCAATCGCGTCGGTGACGTCGGAGTTGATCTCGCTGACCTGCACCTCGAGCATCGCGGCGACAATTTGGAAGGCCACGGGCGGCGAAACGCTCAGGGCCGCCGCCCCGCTGGCTTTGCCGGTCAAACGGATCACGCCTGAGACCTCGTGCGCCGGAAGTCCGTGCTCTTTAAGTTGCACCGCTTCACGCGCCAGCTCACAGCCTAGCGCGGTCTGGAACACGTTCTCCGCCGCCATGGCGAAAGGTTCGAGATAGTCTGCTTCCATGACAAACGCCGCTTAACGTCCTTTCCGCAAGCGATAACAGCCCGAGCGCTCGAAGGGGACGCGCTCGAAGGCATCGTCAAGGTTCATGGTAGTCTCGGCGCCGCCGAGGAACAGGAAGCCGTCGGGCCTGAGCACGCGGCGGACGCGAGCCAAAATCTGCTGCTTGACCGAGACGTCGAAGTAAATCAGCACGTTGCGCAGAAAGACGACATCCATCGCCGGTAGCGCCGGCCAGGGAGCGATCAGGTTCATCTGCCGGAACTGGACCATCGAGCGGATGTCGTCTTTGAGCTGCCACTCGGCGCCTTGCTTGATGAAGTATTTCAATAGCATCGGCGCCGGCAGGCCGCGGTTGACTTCCAGTTGATTGAACGTTGCCTTGCGGGCCCGATCGAGCACGGTGTTCGCCAGATCGCTGGCCAGCAGTTGGAGCTTCCACTCCTTCAGGCTGGGCGCGTACTCGCGCAGCAGCATGGCAATGCTGTACGGCTCCTGGCCGGTGGAACAGGCGGCGCACCAGATTTGCAAGCTGCGCTCGCCGGCCCGGTTGGTCGTCAGCTCGGGCAACACCAGCTTGCGGAACGCTTCGAACGGCAACAGGTCGCGGAAAAACGAGGTTTCGTTGGTCGTCATCGCCTCGACCACGCGCGTGTGCCGCTTGCCGGCGCGGATGTCGACCATCAGATGATTGACGCTGGGAAAGCCCTCGAGCCTGGCCAGCATCTGCATGCGCGTTTCGATCAGGTACTGCTTGTCGTGCTCCAGCACAATGGCCGATTGCTCGCGCACCAGCCCGCGGATGAAGTCGAGGTCGGCAGGAGAGAGTTCTGCGGTGGACATGGGGCGGAGGAGGGAATGTGGGAGGCGGGGATGTAGTAGGTAGTAGGTGGGGGAAGGCGTCAGGAATCAGGCGTCAGGAATCAGGCGTCAGAAGTCAGGAGTTAGGAGTTAGGAGTAGGCAGTAGACGGTAGACAGGGGTGAGGAACTCGCAGGTTTAGCTTGTCTCAGATTTCCGACTTCCGATTTCCGATTTCCGACTTTTTTCTTCCGTTCGTCCTAGGCGGACGCGGCGCAGGATCTCGGTGGCGATGCGATCGAGGGGCAGCACCTGGTCGGCCAGGCCGGCCTTGGCGACAAAGCCGGGCATGCCCCAGACGACGCTGGTCGCTTCGTCCTGAGCGAGCGCCTGCCCGCGTGAATCATGAATGCTTTGGCAACCGTTCAAGCCGTCCTTGCCCATGCCGGTCAGCACGACGGCCAGAGCATTGGCGCCGTACGTTTCCGCGACGCTGCGGAACAGCACGTCAACCGCCGGCCGGCAAGAGTTTTCGGGAGGAGATTGGTGTAGTTGCAGCCGGGCGCCGGCGGCGTCGCGGACCAGGCCCATGTGAAAGTCGCCCGGCGCAATGTAGGCGTGCCCCGGCTCGATGCGTTCGCCCGCCACCGCCTCGCTGACGTTGATCTTCGATCGGGAGTTCAATCGCTCCGCCATCGAACGGGTGAACACCGGCGGCATGTGCTGCACCAGCACGATCGGCACGGGGAAATCGGCCGGAAGCTCGGGCAGAATCGCCGCCAGCGCGTTGGGGCCGCCCGTCGATGAGCCGATGGCCACCAGGTCGATCCGCGCCGGCGCAAAGCGCGGCGCCGCAGGCCGCAGCGTCGGATGCGAGGCGCTTGGCGTCGCAGGAGGTGCAGGGACAAGATGACGACAGAAGGCTTTGATCTTGGGAACCAGATCGTCGCGGACGCGCTCGATCGCCGCCGCCACGCTGCCCACGTTGGCCGGCTTGGTGACATAGTCATTGGCGCCCAGCGCCAGCGCGTCGAGCGTGGCTGCGGCGCCGCGCGCCGTGAGTGTGCTGAACATGATCACCGGCAACCGCGGATACGCTTTGCGAATCGCCGCCAGCGTTTCCAGCCCGTCCATTTCCGGCATCTCGATGTCCAGCGTCACCAGGTCCGGACTGACCTGCGGAATTTTTGCCAGGCCGATCTTGCCGTTGGCCGCCGTGCCGACGACTTCAATCGCCGGATCGGCATTGAGCACGTTGCTCACTAGCCGCCGGATGACCACGGCGTCGTCGATCATCAGTACGCGAATCTTCGGCATGGCTTAGTAGCGGGTCATTCCCAGCAGTTGTAGTTTTTCCAGGATCACGTCTTTGGTAAACGGCTTCATGACATATTCGTTGGCGCCCGCATCGAGCGCGGCGGAAACGCGTTCCATGTCGGTCTCGGTGGTGACCATCATCAGCGGCACCTGGTCGTACTGCGGTTTCGCTCTGACAGAGCGGACGAACTCCAGGCCGTTCATTTCCGGCATGTTCCAGTCAACGAGCGCCAAATCGGGCGGACCGAGGCGGTCGAGCTCGTCGAGCGCGTGCTTGCCGTTGACGGCTTCCGTGATGTCGAAGCCTAGCTCTCTGAGAAACTTGCCGAGAATGGAACGAACCGGCTTCGAATCATCGATCACTAAGGCGCGCACTTGTTGCTCCTGTTCAAGAACTGGCGGCGTTGGCTGGGCGATGAGCGGAAGCAGGAACCGCAAGGAGCGGCTTGCGCATTTGTCCCCTGCTTCTGCCGGCGTGACGCGCTCTTGGCAGCCGCGCAGCTGTGTGTTGAGATTGACAATTGGATCCAAGAGACTGCCCCTAGCTGTTTGGTTTGCCGGGCGAGTCGCGGCCCGCAGACCGCGACTCGCTCTGGCAATTTCAACCCTTGTTGTCGTCTTACCCGTCGCGGCGTTCGTAGACAAACTGGGCGACGAGCGACTGCAACTCGGAAGCGATCCGCGACAACTCGGTCGCAGAATGCTGCGTGTTGCTGGCGCCTTCCATGGTGCTGGCCGCGGCCTGAGCCACCGCCGTGATGTTCTGAGCGATCTCCGAGCTGCCCTTGGCGGCTTCGGCCACGTTGCGGCTGATCTCGTTGGTGGTCGCCGTCTGTTCTTCCACAGCGCCGGCGATCGTGTTCGAGATATCGCTGATCTGGTTGATCACGCCGCCGATCTCCTTGATTGCGTCGACCGCGCCCTTGGTATCGACCTGGATCGCTTCGATCTTCTGGCTGATATCTTCGGTGGCGCGGGCCGTTTCCTTGGCCAGTTCCTTGACCTCGTTGGCCACGACGGCAAAGCCTTTGCCCGCCTCTCCGGCGCGAGCGGCTTCGATCGTGGCGTTCAGGGCCAGCAGATTGGTCTGCTCGGCGATCGAGGTGATGACCTTGATCACCTTGCCGATCTCGGCGCTGCTCTCGCCGAGCTTGCCGATCGTGGCGTTCGTGGTGCTAGCCACGGTGACCGCCGAACCGGCCACCTTGGCGGCATCGGCGGCGTTCTTGGCGATCTCCTTGATGCTGGCGCTCATCTCTTCGACGCCGGTGGCCACGGTCTGCACGTTCTTGCTGACCTGCTCGGAAGCGGCCGAAACGACATTGGCCTGAGCCGCCGTCTCTTCGGCATTGGCGCTCATCTGCGTGCTGACCGCGGTCAGCTCTTCGGCCGAGGCCGAAAGCGTATTGGCGTTGCCGGCGATCGAACCGACGTTGGTTCGCAATCCGGCAAAGAACTTGCTGAGGCCCGAGCCCATCTGGCCGATGGCGTCTTCCCCTTCGACCGCCACGACGTGCGTCAGGTCGCCGCGTTCGGCGGCGTTGACAACTTCCAGAATGCTGTCGACTTTGCCGCTGAGCTCTTCGGCCTGAAGTTTTTCGCGTTCGGCGGCTTCGCGAACCTGCTGTTCCATGGCCAGCTTTGCGGTGATCACCTCCCAGGTGACCATCGGACCAATGTAGTTTTTATTCTGGTCGTAGATCGCGCTGACCAACAGATCGAGCGTTTCGGGACCGACTTGAATCTGGGCGCGATGCGGCAGGTTTTTGGGGTCGTTGAGAATCCGGCGCTGATGCTCCGGCTGCTTATGGAAGATGTCGACGCTCTTGCCGACGATCTGGTCCGCCTTGATCGGCAGGTACTGCTCGAGCGCTTTGAGCTGAGTGATCGAGGCGGGGTTCAAGTAGCGGATCTTCAGTTCTCGATCGGCGTAAATGATATTGATCGGATTGTTCTCGATCATCGAAGTCATGCGGGCCGCTTCCATCTCGCGCTCGACGCGTTCGATGGCCGACGACACCAGTCGACCCACGTTGCGCAGGGCGTTGAGCCGCTCTTCGGACGGTTCCAGCGTTTCCAAGGCGAAGAAGTCCATCGTGCCCA
>JAICIG010000171.1 GCA_025924495.1 Pirellulales bacterium
GTCGCGCAGGTGGTATTCGAACTCAGGCGCTGTGGCCAGGATCCTCGCTCGGCCGTTGTAGGCAGGCCATTCGTGCGGGGCGATGGCGATGGCCTTGTCGTAGTCGGCCATCGCTTCGGGATAATTGCCCAGCTTCATATAAAGGCGGCCGCGGTTCGCGTAAGCGAAGCTCTGTTTGGGATCGAGCTTGATGGCCTGGTTCAAATCGGCGAGGGCCTTGTCGTACTCGTCTTGTTTGAACCAGTTGGTGCCTCGGTTAGCGAACGCCAGCGCGCTGGTCGGATCGCGGCGGAGCAATTCATTGAATTGCTGATAGGCTTTCTGATATTCCCCTTTCGCAGTCCAGGTGGTTCCGCGGTCGTTGTAGGCGATTAAGTTCGAGGGATCGAGGCGAATGGACTCGGTAAAATCGGCCAAGGCGGCGTCGTAAAGTCGCTTGCCGTAATAAGCTTTTCCGCGGATGGTATAGAAAGACGAATTCGCCGGCGTGAGACGGAGGGCCTCGCTCATATCCTTAATCGCATTGTCATACTCGCGCTTAGTCAGCCAAGCCACGCCGCGCAGGGCATAGCCCACCAATCGGCTCGCTGCATCGTCCTCAGCGATCAGCCTGGAGTAATAGTCCGGCGCGTCGTCGAGCAGCAGGACCTGGTCCTTTTTGACCCACGCCGTACCCAACCAGAGCCAATCGCCATTGATATTGGCGACCATGGCCGGCATCGGCACCGAATTCCACTGCAGGGTGCGCGTGCCCACTTTCGGCGTGGCGGTTTCCTTGAGCATCACGCGCTGGCCGACCCAGTCGACTGCAGCGGCGGGAGCAATATCGACGATTGCCGTTAAAACAAACCAAGCCAACACCGTCAACGCGCGGGGCATGGTCAGCGATTTCTCGGAGTTTTAATTGGCCAGCAATAGGCGGCCAGGAACTTGGAGGAAGTTCTTGACTTCGTTCAAGAAGCGAGCCGCCGTGGCTCCATCGACCAATCGATGATCGTAAGAAATACTCAGCGGCATCATCAACCGCACTTTGATTTCGTCGTCGTCTCCGACCACGGGCAATTTTCGGGAGCGGCCGACCAGCAGGATCGCCACTTCCGGATGATTAATGATCGGCGTCGAGTACGTGCCGCCGATCGCTCCCAGGTTGCTGATCGTGAACGTGCCGCCGCGCATGTCTTCCAAGCCGAACTGGCTGTTTCGCGCTTTGACAGAAATCTCCGCCAACGCCTGGGCGATTTGCGGAATCGTAAGACGATTCACGTCGCGCAGCACGGGAACCACGAGCCCGCGGTCAGTATCGACGGCGATGCCCAGATTCACGTAGTCCTTGTAGATGACCTGGTCATTTTCCATGTCCAGCGTCGCATTCATTACCGGATGCAGTTGCAACGCGTGGGCGACGGCCTTCATCACGAACGGCAGCATCGTTAACTTGACGTCGGGACTGACGGCGCTGGCCATGCCCCCTTTGCGGATCGCTTCCAGTTCAGTAATGTCCGCATCGTCAAAATTCGTCACGTGGGGAATTGTCGACGACGATCGAGCCATGTTGATGGCGATCGTCTTGCGAATTTTCGACAGCCGCTGAACCTGCAGCGGACCCCATTGGTCCTGTCCGGGCGTCGCATTGGGAATGGCGGCGGACTTCTTGGCCGTTGTCGGAGCGAAGGCCGAGGCGTCGCGGACGGCCCTCTTGACGTCCTCTTCCGTGATTCTGCCGCCGGGCCCGGTACCCGAGACGCGAGCCAGATCGACGCCCAGTTCGCGCGCCAGCCGCCGCGTGGCGGGGCCCGCCGGCGCCATGGGCGCGGGCGCTTCCGCCGTTGCGACTGCCGCGTGAGCGCGGCCGCCGTTAGACGAAACGGGCGCTGCCGCGGGCGCCGGGCGCGGGGCTTCCGGCTGCGGCGCGGGCTTAGCCGCGGGAGCGGTCGCTACAGAAGCGGCAGCGGCGGATGATTTGGCCTCTTCTGACTTCGGCGCAGCTTTCGCCGATGCCGCCGGCTTAGCCGGAGCGGACTTGGGCGCCGCGGCGGCCGCAGCGCCGGCTTCAATCGACAGCAGAACGTTGCCGACCGGCACGCTCTGGCCCGCTTTCACATGGACCTTGGTGATCTTACCGGCGTGAGGACAAGGCAACTCGACCGTGGCTTTGCCCGTCTCGACCTCGAACACGCTCTGGTTGGCCTGGATCACATCCCCTTCGTTGACCAATACGCTGACGATGTCGCCGGCGTCGATGTTTTCGCCTAAAGAGGGGAGCTTGAAATCAATCGCCATCGTGGCAGTTTCCCTTTCACACTAAGCAATCATCGGGTCAATTTTGTCGGGGTTGATGCCGAGATCTTGAATTACTTTCGGGAGTTGTTTTTTGTCGAATTCGTTGCGGTCGGCAAGCTCGCTCAAGGCGGTTAACGCGATGCATTCGGCATCGACCTCGAAGTGCCGCCGCAGGCGCTTGCGCGTGTCGCTACGGCCGAGTCCATCGGTACCCAGCACCGTCAGGCCGCTCGGAACCCAGGGCGAAACCTGTTCGGAAACCGCCCGCACATGATCGGAGCTGGCAATGAACGGGCCATTCTCTCCTGCCAATGCTTGCTGCAGGTAAGGCTGCCGCGCCTTTTCCCCGGGATGCAACAGATTCCATCGGTCGCAAGCCTGGGCTTCGCGACGCAACTCGGTATAGCTCGTCACGCTCCACGCCTGGCTGGAAACCTGATAGCGCTCCGCCAGGATCTGCTGAGCTCGCAGCGCTTCTCGCAAAATGGCGCCGCTGCCGAACAGTTGCACCTTGGGGCGCTTTGCTCCGGCATCGACCGAAGCCACTTTGTAGATGCCGCGCACAATGCCTTCTTGTACGCCGTCGGGCATGGCCGGCATCTTGTAGTTTTCGTTGTGCAGCGTGATGTAGTACATGCAATCTTCGCAATCTTCGTACATCCGCCGCAGGCCGTCCATCACGATTACGGCCGTCTCGTAAGCGTACGCCGGGTCGTAGGAACGGACCGTCGGGTAAGCCATCGAGAACAAGTGGCTGTGCCCGTCCTCGTGCTGCAAGCCTTCGCCATTTAGCGTCGTGCGGCCCGCGGTGCCGCCGAGCAAAAAGCCGCGACAGCGCGTATCCGCGGCGGCCCAGATCAGGTCGCCGATGCGCTGAAAGCCGAACATCGAGTAGTAGATGAAGAACGGAATCATGTTGATCCCGTGGGTCGAATATGCGGTGCCCGCGGCAATGAACGAGGCCATCGAACCGGCCTCGGTGATTCCTTCCTCGAGGATCTGGCCGTCCTTCGCCTCGCGATAGTAGAGGAACTGCTCGGAATCGACCGGTTCGTACAACTGCCCAGTGTGGGCGTAAATGCCGCACTGGCGGAACAGCGGGTCCATGCCGAAAGTGCGCGATTCGTCGGGAACGATCGGCACGATGTACTTGCCGATGCCCTTGTGCTTTAGCAAACGCCCGAAGTGCTTGACGAAGGCCATGGTCGTCGAGACATCGCGATCGCCGCTGCTGGTGAGCGAATCGGGGAACTCTTCGATGCGCGGCGTCTTGATGGACAATGGTTCGTTGACGCGCGTCGGCACATAACCGCCTAGTTCCTTGCGGCGCTGCTGCAAGTACTGCATCTCGGGGCTGTCGGCAGCCGGCCGATAGAAAGGCGCCTTGGCGACTTCTTCGTCTGAGATCGGAATGCCGAACCGGCTGCGGAATTCGCGGTACTCGTCTTCGTTCAGCTTCTTTTGCTGGTGCGTAATGTTGCGGCCTTCGCCCGCTTCGCCCAGGCCGTAACCTTTGATCGTTTTGGCTAGAATTACCGTTGGCTTGCCGTTCGACTCCACGGCCGCCTTGTAGGCTGCGTAAACCTTTTCGGGGTCATGTCCGCCGCGGCGCAAGGTGCGAAGCTTTTCGTCGGATAAGTGACTGACGACTTCTTCCAACTCGGGGTACTTGCCAAAGAAGTGCTCGCGGATGTAGCTGCCCGGCATGACGGTGTACTTCTGATACTCGCCGTCGACCACTTCATTCATCCGCTGCACGAGCAGACCGCTCTTATCTTGGGCCAGCAAGGCATCCCAATCGTCGCCCCAGATCACCTTGATCACGTTCCAGCCGGCGCCGCGGAAGGCCCCTTCGAGTTCCTGGATGATTTTGCCATTGCCGCGCACCGGCCCGTCGAGCCGTTGCAGGTTGCAGTTGATGACGAAAATAAGGTTGTCGAGCTTTTCGCGTGCGGCGAGCGTGATGGCTCCCAGCGACTCCGGCTCGTCGCATTCGCCGTCGCCCAGGAACGCCCAGATTTTGCGGCCGTTGGTGTCCTTAATGCCGCGGTCGGAAAGATACTTGGCGAAGCGGGCTTGATAAATGGCCATGATCGGGCCCAGCCCCATCGAAACGGTCGGGAACTCCCAGAAGCCAGGCATGAGCCAGGGGTGCGGGTAGCTTGACAGCCCGCCGCCATCGGCCAGTTCCTGGCGGAAGTTGATCAGTTGCTGCTCAGTCAGCCGGCCTTCGACAAAAGCGCGGGCGTAAATCCCTGGAGCCGCGTGGCCCTGGAAATAGATGATGTCGCCCGAGTAATTCTCTCCCTTGCCGCGGAAGAAGTGGTTGAAGGCGACCTCATAGAGGGTCGCCGCCGAGGCATAGGTGGAAATATGGCCGCCCAGGCTCGAATCGTTGTGGTTTGCCCGCGAGACCATCGCCATCGCGTTCCAGCGGATGATGCTTTTGATCCGCCGCTCAATCTCTCGATTGCCCGGATAAAGAGGCTGCTGATCGGCCGGAATGGTGTTGATGTACGGGGTGTTGATGGCAAACGGAAGCTCAACTCCCTGGCGGCTGGCGGCGTCGTCGAGGACCGAGAGCAGGAACTTAACTCGTTCCGGGCCCTTCGTTTCCAACACGTATTGAAGCGATTGCAACCATTCCGCGGTTTCGGCGGGATCAAAATCGTTGCCTACCGGGACGGTTTCGGCCTGAGCCATGGGATGAACTCCCTGAGTTCTGAAGCGATCAACTAACCTGAAAGCCCCCGGGTGAGAATTTACCCAAACCTAAAGCAGCCAGCTAGCTTGCGTCGGGGGAGACTTTTCACATTATTTCCCAATCCTCACCGCCCGTAAAGTCCAACACTCCGGGCGGTCACTCCCTTCGTTTGGGCCGGTAGATCTCGGTCGCCAGCCCCAAATAGGCTTCGCCGGCGAACGCCACCGTCTCGCTTAACGTGGGATGGGGATGAATCGAATCGGCCAAATCGCGCGGAGTGCAGCCCATTTCGATCGCCAGCACGCCTTCAGAAATGAGGTCGCCCGCGTCGGGGCCGACAATGCCTATGCCGAGCACTCGATCGGTCGCCGGGTCGACCACGAGCTTGGTCGAGCCTTCAGTGCGTCCCAGCGCTTGGGCTCGCCCGCTTGCGGCCCATGGGTAGCGCGCGACTTCGACCTCGCGCCCCTCGCGCTTGGCCTGTTCTTCCGTCAGGCCGGCCCAGGCGATCTCGGGATCGGTGAACACTACCGCCGGGATGGCCAGAGGATCGAATTCCGCGGCGCCGCCGTGCAGGAATTCAACTGCCACTTTGCCCTCGTGCGACGCCTTATGGGCCAGCATCGGTTCGCCGGCCACGTCGCCGATGGCCAGAATTTTCGGATCGGCGGTCTGCTGGTGTCGGTCAATTTCGACGAACCCTCGTTCGTTGACTTTGACCTTGGTGTTCTCCAATCCGATTCCGCCGCTGAGCGGCTTGCGTCCTACCGAGACGAGAACGCGGCTGTAACGCTCGCTGCGAGTCTTGCCTTCGGCGTCTTCAAAAGTAACTTCCACGGCATCGCCGCGGTCGGTCAGCGATTTGACCTTGGTATTGAGGTAAATGCCGGCAAATTGCTTTTCCAGCCGCGCGTGCAGCGGCTTGACCAGATCGCGATCGGCGCCCGGGAGCAGGCCGCTCAAAACCTCGACGACGCTGACTTTCGTGCCCAAGGAGGCATAGACCGAACCCATCTCCAGGCCGATATAGCCGCCGCCGATGACGAGCAGGCTTTCCGGCACGTCGCGCAATTCGAGCGCGCCGGTAGAGTCCATCACGCGATCCGTCGGCAAATCGAAGGCCGGGATTTTGGCCGGCACGCTGCCGGTCGCCAGAATGCAGTGATCAAAGGTCAGCTTGTCGCCTTCGCGCGTCGCAGGATCGCCGCCTTCGAGACGTAGCGTGGTCGAATTCTCGAAGACTCCCTTTGCCTGAATCACGCGGACTTTGCGTTGCTTGGCGAGCTGTTTGAGGCCGCCGGTCAGCGTACTGACGACCTTCTCTTTGCGAGCCCGCAGCGCGTCGATCTTGATGTTGGGTTTTTTGAAATCGATGCCCCACTCGGCCATCTCATGCGTTTCATTAATAACTCGGGCCACATGGAGCAGGGCTTTTGACGGGATACAGCCGCGAATGAGGCAGGTGCCCCCGAGGCGCGAATCGGCCTCGACCAGCGTGACTTCCATGCCCAGATCGGCTGCCAGAAAGGCTGCGGCATATCCGCCCGGACCACCGCCAAGAACGACTAATTGAGTGTGCATAAGCTGCTGAACTGTGTTTGCAAAGACAAACGACGACCGACGCCCCAGAAGCAGGGCTGCCGGCGGCAGAACGGCGCAAAAGGCCGGCCCCAACGCGGAAAAACCGAAAGGGCTATCTTAGCGATCCGCAGACTCCCTGCAAACCGCTATCGACGGGCCGTGGAGGCTGTGGCGAGGAAACTCCATGCCGTCTGGATCATATGGCGCCCGGATCCATCGCCTATTGAATGGCAGAGACAGCGTCACAGATGGCGGCAATGCCGGAGCCCGGTCGCAGGGCAGAGTCGCTTCTTGCGCCGCTACTTGGCGTGCCAGACCTTGTGCGCCTCTTTGTCTCTCGTTTGGGAAATTCGCCGCGCGGCGTCACTGGCTGTTACAGCCGCTTTAATGCGTCCAAAGTCGCAGCGCGACTGTGGTTCTCCCGATTTTCTCGCAGGTTTGCACTCAAGTTCGCTCGTCGGCCCCTCGTCTGTCGATTGCCGCGGTCATAAAATGATGCCTGTTGCGGAATCGAAAGATCGGATGCGGGTGGGAGAAGTCTTCGTTGGATCGCCGGCAGTTGTTAATTCTCTTGCTGGGCCCGGTGCCGATCGTGACCGGTTCACTAGCCCTGTCGCGCTGGGCGAGGCCGAACCCCGAAGCGGCGCCCAAGCCCAATCATGTGGTGATGTTCGCCGACAAATCGCTGGCGGACGAGGTTCCGGCCGCGGCGGCCGCAATTAAGTCCAATCGGCCCGCCTTGCAGGGCTCCGCTGACAAGGATCTGGCGGTCGATTGCGGCAAGACGGCCTCGCAAATCGGCGCCAAGTTGGGCGCCGAATGCGCGGTCGCCGTGCATAGCCCGTTTGTTGTCGCGGGCGACCTGAACAAACAGGAACTCGATCGCTGGATGCGGGACACCGTTGGTCCCGCGTCGCGCGCCATGGCGAACTGCTATTTCTCGAAGCCGCCGACTCGTCCGATCACCGTGTTGTTATTCCGCGGGGAGGAAAGCTACAACCATTACGCCAAGGAGATTTTTGGCGACGAGGGGATCTCGGTTTACGGCTATTACAAACCGAATTTGCGTACGCTGGTCATGAACATCGGCACCGGCGGCGGCACGTTGGTGCACGAACTAACCCATGCCTTGATTGATTTTGACTTCCCCGATGTGCCCGACTGGTTCAATGAAGGGCTGGCATCGCTGCACGAGCAATGCAGCATCCGGCCCGACGGATCGGGCATCGACGGCCTGGAGAACTGGCGACTGCGCGGCTTGCAAGAGACTATCCGTCGCGGCAAGCTGCGCTCGTTGGA
The DNA here is from genome assembly GCA_025924495.1 of Pirellulales bacterium. The sequence goes on from JAICIG010000171.1 coordinate 7,865, forward strand.
GGCTTTGATTCACGACAAAGATTTTCGCGGCGCTGAAGTCGGCTTGAACTACGCTCAGGCCCGCTATTTTTGTCTCTACCTGCAGCGCTCGGAAAACCCGCGCGGAACTGACGTCTTGCCCGAGTTCTATCGAAACTTGCGAGCGGGGCGCACGCTTGATCCGCGCGGCGCTTCGGCGTTGCGGAAGTTGTTCCCCGACCTTTCCTGGGCCGAGCTCGACAAGGAATTTCAGGCCTGGGCGCTGAAGTTGCGTGCGCCATAACCCGTCCGCCGCTCGCGTTGGCTAGCCGAGGGGCTTATACTGACGCCATCTTGAACCGGAAGTCCGAGTATCTGCAAGCGAAAGGATGCGAAAAGTGCCCGAAGTCCATGCCGAACAAATCCTGGTGGTTCCAACGGCGCTATTCCATCGGCTCGGGCACTTTCAAGGTTTTCTGGCTGCCGACATCGATCGCTACCTGGCCGAATTGCTTAAGCCTGCCAACACCAGCCTGCGGTTGCGCGGGGAGATGGAGCAGGATCCCAGCTTCAAGCAATTGATTCCGTACTGCATCTTTCGCCATCGCGACGACGAAGGGCGCGAAACCGTGTTTCAGTACACGCGCGGAAAAGGGCAGGGCGAGGGTCGGCTGCACAGCAAACGCAGCATCGGCATCGGGGGGCATATCTCGGCCGAAGACGTCGGCGGCGGATTGGCGAATCCCTATCACGAAGGGCTCAAGCGAGAACTGGCGGAGGAGATCTTTATCGATTCGCCGTACCGCGAGCAATGTGTCGGCTTGATCAATGACGATCTGAGTGAAGTTGGACGCGTCCATCTGGGCGTGGTCCACGTCTTCGATGTCGACACGCCCGACGTTCGCCCGCGCGAGAGCGAATTGGTCGATTGCGGCTTCCGCCCGGTCGAGGAATTGCTCGCCGATCTTTCGCGTTTCGAGACCTGGTCGCAAATCTGTCTGGAAGCTTTGTTCGGCGGCGTGCGTTCTTCGGCAGTGGTCGAAGCTTAGCCCTCGCAACCGCGAGCAAGTCGGCCGCAGAGCCTTCCTGGTACTTCCGCTTCGTGCGAAGCTGGCATTCAGTGCATGGCAGACGCCGGAGAAACGGGCGGCCGCAGGATCGCTCCGCTGCGTTGTGTTGCGGCGCCGCGCAGCAAACATGGAATGCCCAGCACGCCCGGCAATAAATATCGCAGCGCCGTCAATAACCCGACAGCCGCCATGGCTGACGCCGGCGCGGAATCGGAGAACAGCCAGACCAACGCCGAATCGCGCGTGCCGATGCCGCAAAACGAGATCGGCAACAAGCCGGCGAAGATGGCGGCCGGCAAACGCGACGTTGCTTCAGACCACGAGACGTAGACCCCGGCAGCTTTCATGAAGCAATCGATTTGCAGCAGATGGAGCGACCATAACAGCAGTGACGCGATGGCCGGCGCGTAGTACGGCGAAGTTCTCAGCCTTCGGCCATAGGCGAATGCGGTTAAGAGTGCCAAGATCGCGGCCAGCCCCAAACCGCCAAGGCCTAGGGCGCCGGCGGCCCACAACAGTGCGAGGGCGACCACGTCGCCCCCTTTCTCTGCCACTGCCAGCCCGCTTGCACGAGCGCGGTCGCCGGCGCTGGAAAGAGGCAGCATGGCGGCTTTCGACAAATCGCCAAGCTTGGAAGGTATCACCAGGTTCAAGGCCGAGGCGCCGAGCGTCTGTCGGATCGATTCTCTGTAGGAGATCGAAACGACAGGCGCCGTCAGTCGCCGCCAACGAAGGGCCGACAGAGCGGTTTGCGGCGCGAAGAGGAAGAGCGAGGCGATCAACCAGCGGCCATCCAGAGCGGTCAACATATTTCCGACCTGGCGCCAGTCGGCCGCCGAGTACAAGCCTGCCAATAGAGCAACCGCAACGGCTACCTTGACTAATCGCATCGCCAATTTCTTGCCAAGAAGATTCAAAAGCGCCTCACGATTGTTACCTCGCGGCGATCGTTCAATTCCGCAATGTAGTCCTGCAGGTCGATCCACGGCTCGAGCGACGACGTTTGGTACACATTGGCCGCCGCCACGTACGCGGCTTGCAGATCGTTGGCAAAGTGCATTCGCTTGATTTGCAGCGAACGATCGACGAGTTCGATGCGGTCGACCACGCGGAGTTCGCTGGCAGAGAATTCAAACGTGCGCGTCAATACAATCGGGCACGCACGGCGGCCGGTGATTAGCCGGCGTTGCAGGATGCGTCGCACCAATGTTCGGAACTTGCGGCCCAGCGTCATCATGCCGAGATGCAACACGGACTGTTTCAACGGAGTGACTGTTTCGAAACGGACCCAGTGAAGCGGCGCTCTGATTGACAGCCGATCTTCCTCGCTGCGATCACAGCAGAGCGATGGCGCCTGCTCGAACGTCCGGTTGCGGTCGTGGTTCTGCGAGACGGCGACGCCGCCGTTTGTCTCCACGATCAGTCCAGCATCGGCGGCGCGCGGTTGGCCGGCGGCGAAATGTTTGAACACGCCGCCACGCGCCGCCGAAACAATCGTCCGCGTCTGTTCGCTGCCGCGCACAAGCAAGCCGGCATTTCGCAGCAACAAGTTCGTCGCAGGGCGAGCGCCTGGTGCATGATTCGCCGCTTGTGGCTGCCAATCAAGATAGGCTTCAATCAAGTTGCCCAAGCGATGCACGTACATTCTGTCGTCATCGAAGCGGGCGTAAGTCCCCGCGGAAAGACTGCGCAGAAAGCCATCGGCCAATCGTGCCGCCTCGGCGTTGTCAGGCGCCAATAACTCAAAACCGTGCGGATAAAAATGGCACGTGCCGCGGCTGCCGTACTCGCCGCCGTAGCTGTCGTCGGGATGCAGAAACAATCCAGCGAACCCCACCGCCCGCCGCAAGGGCTCGTCGAGCCACTCGACGCTCCACATCTGCCTCAGTTTTGCCAGACAATCGATCGTGACCGTCTGGTAACCAGGATCGGCGCCGCCGTATTCTTCGAACCAACCTTCGCTCGATTGCCAGGAAAGCACCCGGCGAACGCATTCCTCGGCCGCCTTGCGATACGTGGCGTGTCTGGTGATTTCAGCGACGCGCGCCAGGCCTAACGCCGCCAATGCATGGTGATTGGCCAGTCGTCCCGATTCATCGTTACGAATGATCCATCGGGATCGCCGCTCGAGCCATGCGACAATGCCTTCGGAATCGAGTTCCAGCAGTTGATAAGCCCGCGCTGCTGCTTGCAGCGAGAACACCGCGGCGCCGAGCGCTCGTTCAAACGGGTAATAATCATCGCATGAGCCATCGGCATGGCAGTTCCGAGCCGAAAACTGGATCGCGGCGATCGCCAGCTCGCGGATTCGCGGATTGCGATGCCAGCGATTGCCCGGCAACTCATGAGCATAGACCAGGGCTAACGCCAGCACTCCCTCCTGATACATTTCGCTGGCGAAGCTGCTCGTGCGGTAGTGCCAGTACTCGCGGTCGAAGCAGCCGTAACTGGGCCGATAAGGATTGCGATCGATGGCGCCGATTAATCGCGGGATCTGCGCCAGTGCGGCAGAGAGATAACGGCGCCGCAAGGACTCGTTGCGCGATGTTTTTTCGCTGTCCGATGTTTGTACATCCAAGCAGCCAAGGGAGCCGGCGTACGACATGATGTTTTTCTCTCTGCAGAAGTCGCGCAGAGCTCAGCGCCGATGATGGGCGACGATCACTTCCGCCAGCAGGCCGAGCATGCAGGTCATAAAGCCGGCGGTCATCACCACGATGTCCGACTCTTGCATGCTCCCGGTGGCCGACCAACTCCAAACGCTCTTGACCATGCCCAGGGCGATCAGTAGCCCCGAGAGCGGCAAGAAAACCTTCAACGGCCGGAAGTAAAGTACGATCCGCAGCACGGTGCTAAGATAAGCCAGCGTATCCTTGATCGGATGGAACTTGCTATGGCCGATGCGAGGCCGATAAACCGTCGGCACGTATTTCACTGCGTAGCCGTTGGTGAGAAAGGCGAGCGTCATCGTGGTCACGCAACTGAACCCGTCAGGCACGACCCACAGCCACGGCAACATTGCCTCGCGTTTGAAGGCTTTCAGCCCCGTATTGAGATCGGGAATCTTGCAGCCGGTCAGATAACAAGCCAGCTTGCGAATGAACCACTTTGTTGGACGCCTGAGCCAGGGGAGCGTGCCTTGTTCGCTCGTGCGGGCGCCGTTCACCTGATCGTAGGCCGGGAAATATCGCAACAACTCGCGAATCGTAGCCGCCGGATAGGTGCCGTCGGCATCGAGCATCACCACGATCTCGCCACGCGCTGCGCGTACGCCAATCTTGCGTGCCGCGCCGGCGCCACGGTTCACGGCGCAGCGAATCACGCGCACAGGACAATGCCAGCACTCGACCGCGAATTGCTCCGCCAACTCGGCCGTGCGATCCGTCGAAGCATCGTCGACGACCAGAATCTCGTAGCCGCCTGACTCTTCGGCCAACGCCTCGACGATCTCGCCGAGCACGCGCAGAATTGCTTGTTCTTCGTTATAGGCAGGCAACAGCACCGTCAGACGGAGCTGCTGATTGAGCTCCGTCGTCGGAGCTGCCATCAACTGGGTCTGCCAACCGTCCATGGTTGGTCTCCGGATGCAATAAGGATGGGCGCCAGGCTGAAAACCGCGCCAGCGATTGTGCGGGCAACCGTCGCGCGTGGAAACTTATAACACACCCGTCCCGAGCCAACCAAGGGCAATCGGGCAAAACGGGCAATTAGCGCAAGGCGATCAGTCGGTAACGCCGTACGGCGCCATCGCGGTCCTCAAAACGGTAATCGGTCAAGACTTCAAGCGAGGCAACCTTGCCCGATGAAAGCGCCGCCACGGCCATTCGACTTAGCGAGTCGTTGTAGCGAACGCCCGAATCATTCAGCGATTCAGCCAGGAGTAGATGAGTGAAGCCGGCCTCGCGCAACTGGCGGCCCAGCGCGGCGGGCGATGAAAGTCGCCGGTCGTAGCCCGTCCGCCGCCGATAGATGTTTTCGCGAGTCACCCGAGAATTGAAATAAAACGCTCGGTGCTCCTGGCTGAGAATATGAGCGTTCGGCGGTAGCGCGGCGTTGGCCCAAGCTGCCGCCAGGTAGGTGGGCTCATGCCGCTGCAGATATTCCTGGCGACCTTCCACGCCCAACACGACGGCTGCTTTGTCTGTGCCTCGCGCGGCAGCGACGCCGGCGGCGGAACACAGCATGGCGGCCGAGACTGCGACAAATATTGCGCCCGGCAGACGAGGCAAGCGACGTGCTTCAATCCAGACCCAAAGCACTGGCACGCACAGAAGCGGCGCCAGCGGGAAGAGAAACCTCACGTTTTGACGCAAAAAAAACCAGCCGACAAAGTAGGCCAGTGCAATCCACAGCAACGTGCCGATGCCTCGCAGTCGACGGCAGAAGAATAATCCCGGCAGAGTGGCAAGGAATAATAAGCCGAGTTGATGACTGCGTCCGCCCAGGCGGTCTGGATGCATCGTCAGTTGCCATGGCGCGGCGATCAGAGCCAGAGGGTTGCGACCCAGCGGGGCTTTGTCGGCGGGCAAGGTCGGCCGACCTTGGCCGGCAAGTTGCTGGTGAAAGAAAGGATACACCGGATTGCGGTATCGCACCGCCGCGCGAAGATACCAGATGCCGCTGACGCTCACGGCGACCACGGCCAACATGGCGGCGCCTGACAGTAAGCGTTGGCGTTGTTCAGGGCGGCGCCAGGCATGCCAGGCGGCGGTTGTCGCCACGGCCGCAGCATAAACTAATGCTAGATGCTTGATGCTCATGGCGCCTCCCAGCATCCATCCTGCGAGCACGAACCACCGCGGGCTTTCGTCATCAAGCGCCGCGCGGCGCCAGGCCGCTAACGCCAAGGTAGTAAAGACGGCGAGGCCAACATCGTTCAATGGCGCCGTCATTTGGTTATTGATGCCCGGCACAAGCAGGATCAGGCAGCCGCTACAGACGCCCCACGACCGCCCGAGAATCGGCGTTGCGAGCGCCGCTGTCGCCAGCGCCAGCAGCAAGCCGAGTCCCCAATGCACTAACTGGGCGGCAACTCCGCCATCCAGAGCCAACGCCCAGAGATACCACATCTCCACCAGCAGCGGATATGCGGAATTGTCGTTGTCGGGCAGGTGAACAAGGGCGCGCTGGGCCAAGAAACGCTTCGGCAATTCCAGGTGATAACACAGCGCATCGCCCGCCGTCGGCGGCGCCAAGGCGGCAGTCAGCGAACCTCCCGCGGCAATCCAGGCGAGTGCCACGAGACAGTTCTTCATCCAACGCGGCGGCTGGGTCCAAGATGCGTCGGCGAGCAAAGATTTTTTAGTCAGACCAAGTCTGGCAATCTCGCGTCGCAAAAGATAACCCCGCGAGATTTCCCCGATGCCCCAAAAGCCCGCCGTGATCGTGAGCACCCCGATCACCGCTTTCGAGAGCAAGCCGAGCAGCCCGAGCACGACCAGCGTCAATCCAGCGCCAACCAGCCCCGCGGCAATGCTCCAGACCGCAATGGCGATGGGATCGTCTTCTTCCGCGATCAAAGCTCGTACCATCGGTCTGCCGATTCCATATGCCGCCGCGGCGATGCTCGTCAGCGCCAGCAAGGACATCAGCGTATCAAGCATCGGCAGCTCCTCAGGAAACGGCGACTCGCGGGCTCAGACTTGGCAACTTGCTATTTCCAGGCGGACTTTCGCCTGCCGCCTACCCTGCCAATCCGGCCATTGACAGTCCATAGGCAAGAGCCGTCAGCATGAGCCAGCCGGCAAACAGCCAGGCCTTCCAAGCGGCGATTTGCGCCGGGCGATCGGGTTCATCGGCCGGCAGGAATGCCGCGGCGACAATCCGTCGCGCGATTTTTAACGGTTCGCTCTTGACGCTCGACTTAGAACCGGCGGGGTCGCGCAGCGGTGCGATCATGTTTGATCTTCCTTGCCGCCGATTTGCACCGTGGCCGTCGCCGCGCATGTTTCCAGGCAAGGGCTTGCGACCTCAATCTCAGTACGCCGAATGCGAATTGCAAGGGGCTCAATCCGGGGCAGTTGTCCGAGCACCTCCCCCGGCGTCAATCGAGACATGCAAGGATGATCGGCCCAAGGGCACGTTTGCCGATGGCAAGGCGAGCAGGCCGTCTCTTGCCTGAGGA
>JAICIG010000172.1 GCA_025924495.1 Pirellulales bacterium
GATCAGCCGAGCGGCTGGCGCCAGGGCATGCGCACGGCGCTTTTGATTCACGGTTTAGCAGGCTGCCACCTCAGCCCTTACATGGAGCGAATTGCCGCTAAGCTGGCGGCGATTGGGGTGCGCGTGTTCCGCATGGACTTGCGAGGTTGCGGCGCCGGATTCGGTCTGGCGAGGCTTCCTTATCACAGCGGCCGGTCGGAAGACGCCGCTGCGGCGCTCCGGGCCATCGCTCAAGAATGCCCCGGATCGCCGACTACATTGATCGGATTCTCTCTCGGCGGAAATATTTGCCTCAAACTGCTTGGAGAACTTGGGGAAAACGTCTGTGGCGGCCTGGATAGCGGCATAGCGATTTGCCCGCCGATCGATCTGCAAGCTGCCGTGGAAAGGATTTCGCTGCGCCGGAACCGGCCGTACGACCGGCACTTTGTGCGTATGCTTTTGGCGCAGGCGCGCGAGCGACAACGCGTCTTGCCCGACGCGCCGCCGATCAGCTTCGAGCGACCGCCTCGGGGCGTCTGGGAATTTGACAACGGTTTTACTGCGCCGGTCTCGGGTTTCGGTACGGCGGCAAATTACTACCGGCAGGCCAGCTCGGCGCAGTTCATGCCGAATATCCGCCGTCCGACGCTCGTGATTGCGTCGCGCGATGACCCGCTCGTGCCTTGGCAACCTTTTATGTCAGTCCAGCCGACCCCATTTGTGCGTCTGGAAATGACCGACCGCGGCGGCCATCTGGGCTATGTCGGCCGCGCCGGACTGGATCCTGATCGTCGCTGGCTCGACTGGCGGATTGTCGAGTGGGTGGCCGCGCTCTGAAATTGCGCCAGCAGGAGTTCTTCGGCGCTGCCCAAGGCGGGTCAGAAGTTCCTAAGCCGCTCGGCGCAGCGGTTCCATCGGTGCGTCGAAATTGACGAGGTTGCGAATGGCGTACGGCTGCTTGTTCTGGCTCTCGTAATAAGTTCTTACGCAGACCTCGCCGAGCATGCCAAGCACGAAGAATTGCAGGCCAGCCATCATCGAGAACACTGTCAGCATCAAGAGCGGGTTGCCCGTCATGTCGATCCCGCCCCAGAGCTTCATGCCCAGCGTGGCCGCGCCGGCCAGTCCGCCCAGCAGCATGCAGCCGAGGCCCATGCCGCCGAACAGTTTCATCGGGCTGGTCAAATATTGAATCATGTATTTGACCGTGATCAAATCGAGGAGCACGCGGAAGGTGCGCGAGATGCCGTACTTTGACGTGCCGAATTTTCGCGGATGATGCCGTGTGACGACTTCCGCACAGCGCGCTCCGCGCCAATGAGCCAAGATCGGAATGAAGCGGTGCATCTCGCCGTAAAGCTGCAGATCGTGAGCAATCTCGCGGCGCATGGCTTTGAGCGTGCAACCTAAATCGTTGACGGGAAAGCCCGTCGTGCGCGAAATCAACCAGTTGGCAATTTTCGAGGGGAGCTTCCGGTTGACGAACGCGTCCTGCCGATTCTTGCGCCAGCCATGAACCAGGTCGTACCCCTCGTCCAACTTGTCGAGCAGCACCGGGATATCGGCCGGATCATTCTGCAAGTCGGCGTCGAGCGTGATGATCACGTCGCCGCTGGCCAGGTGCAAGCCGGCGTTCATGGCGGCTGTTTGGCCGAAATTGCGGCGGAAGTGCACGACCTTCACGGCTGGATCGCGAGCCGCCAGTTCGTCGAGCGCTCGACTCGAACCGTCGGAAGAACCATCGTCGACCAACACGAGCTCGTAAGGTCGCCCGAGCGCCACCAGCGAATCCGTCAATGCCTGATGGAGCAAGGCGATGTTTTCTCGCTCGTTATAGACAGGTACGACGACTGTGACGGTCATGATAGATGCCTTTTAGCCAATGAATTCCTCGTTCGCTGTCGCTATGCGCGAGGCGGATTCCTAACAGCCAGTCCTTTGTCGTCTCGCACGGCGAGAGTGCAACGGCGATCGCTGCTTACCGTGCGACGCGTTTTAACCGCGCCAATCTCTCTGCTCGACCGAGTACGACCAATTCCTTTCCATGACGCAAGAACCGCGGTTGCCGCGCGATCTCCTTGACGTCGGCTGGCAGTGCCGCTTTCAAATCGTCGAGTAGTTCAGCCCGCGTTATCAAATAAGCGTTGTTGTTTGTCTCAAAGAATCGTTGCGCCTCATGCTCAGCGTAGAATTGGTTTACACGCTGCTGAGCATAGAACACGAGACTAGGCGCGTTGTAATCGAAAGTCGCCAGCTGCACGGACCCTGGGTCGGCCTGGCGGATCAGCGCGATCAAGGGTGCACTGTTCTGGTAACGACTGGCTCGCACTGCGGCGAAGCCAAACAATCCGACAACGAAGCCGATGGCTGCGACCGCGACCGCAATGGCAGCGAATTGCGGGCGATTGCGGCGGAACAGAAAGAGCGCTACACCGCCGCCAATCAGCAATGGGAGGCCGATCAATCCGATCGCTCGCTCGCCGGGCAGCACAAAAGGCGCTGCGATGGGAAAACCGGCCAAGAATGCCAACCCAACGAATGTGATGCCTCCCAGAATTGCGTGCAGCATCCAACGACGAACGTTTTGCGGACTGGTAACCCAGTGATCGATGCATACGGCAGTCATGAGCGCCAAGGCGGGATACGCGGGCAGAACGTAGCTTGGCAACTTCGTGCGAGCCAACGAGAAAAAGCCAACGTAGAACCCGGCCCAACAGGCAACGAACAGATACGATGGCCAGTCGGGACGATTGCGAATGCGCTTCGCCAGTTCGATCAGGGTTGGCAGCAAGAACATCGACCAGGGAAAAAAACCGATGAGGATCGCCGGCACATAATAAATGATTGGTCCGCGGTGGCCTTCCATCGGCTTCAGAAAGCGGCCGACATTATGTGTTCCTAAGAAGCCGGCCGGCCAGTCCCAGTCAGTGCGCAAGCCCACCAGCACGTACCAAGGCAAGGCCACGACGCCGATCACGGCTAGCGCTGTGAAGGGACGCATGTTCCAAAAAACCTTCAGCACCGCGTAGGGTGAGAAGCGGCGAGCAAACGATGCAAGGTAGCCGCCCTGCGCCTGATAGGCGCTTTCAGCCGCATGGCGAGCACAAAGTAAATACAGCCCGAGAATGCCGCCGGGCAGAACGATGGCCACCGGGCCTTTGGCGAGAACTCCCAGCCCCATGGCGGCATAGACGGTCGCCCAACCGAGCCACGACTTGGGCAGAAAATCCCGCAATTGATCCGCCCCGGCCAAGGTTGGGCTCGCGCCCCAAGTCGCACGGACAAAGACCAGCATGGTCAGCGTCGTGCAAAAGATCAGCGTCGAATCGGGCGTCGCGGCGCGGCCCGCCACCGTGAACATCACGCAACTCGTCATGCACAGTCCGGCCCACAAACCGACCTGCGGACGGAACAAGATTCGCCCTAGATGATAAGTCGCCAGAGAGGTTCCGACTGCCAGGATCGCGGACCAGAACCGCGCCGCAAACTCATTGACGCCGAACGTCTTGTAGGCGGAAATCATGAGCCAGTACAGCAGCACCGGCTTGTCGTACCGCAGTTGCTCATTGAACGTCGGCACGACCCAATCGCCACGCGCAAGCATCTCTCTTGCACATTCGGCGTTTTTCGGCTCGTCCTCGTCCCACAGCGTGGGAGCTCCCAAGTTAGCGAAGAAGACGGTTACCGCGGCCAGGAAGATCCAGATTTGATGGCGGATAGTAGCCGGCATGTGCGCTTTGCTGAGAATGAAAAGGCCGTAATGAACTTCGCAGGCGGACTTGCAATGCTGCTAGCAGGCGAAATGGCGAGGCAGTCTAGCGACCGAAAGTCACTTCGGGCAACACCAGTTCCTAGCTCGCCTGGAAAGCAAACCACGCCCCGACACGCTACGAACTTCAGAACGCCGGAACCGAGTTAGCTAGAAAGCCCTCCGGCGTTATACTTCGCACCCAATTCGGAGTGAAGCGGCGCTTAGCAACGCTTGCATTCGCGCCGACGGCAGACGCGAAGACGTTCCCGTGGCGGTTGCGAAACGGACGCATTTCGAGCATCTGGACACAGCGGCACGATGGCAATAAACAAACAAGACCGGGAGCTTTACGCGGGCGAGACAAGCAGCGTGCCCCTGCAAGAGCGAAAGCCGGCTAAATGGCTGCGGTCATTTCCAGTGCGGTTGACGGTGCTTGCCGCGGCATTGCTCGCTTGCGGCGCCTTGGCGTTATTCTGCGATCTGTCTATATCTCGTTGGGTCGCCACCGCGCCGCTGCCAGGCTTCGCCCGCAAGCTAATTGAAATGAGCGAAATCTTTGGCCACGGGCTCGGCGTTCTGGCCATCATTTTGGCGGCTTATCACTTCGATCCGCGGCGCAGATGGGCGTTGCCGCGATTAGTGGCTGTGGCCTATGGCGGCGGATTGGCGGCCAACATTGCCAAATTCCTCATCGTGCGCGTTCGACCGCGTGGATTCGACCTGGCCTTGCATGACGTTTGGCAGACTTTCTTGGCCTGGTCGCCGCCATGGATGCGTTCCAGCGTGAATGAAAGTTTTCCGTCGGCCCATACGGCGACGGCAGCGGCGTTTGCCATCGCTTTGACGTGTCTGTATCCGCAGGCACGCCGATTCCTGTTCGTGTTGGCCGCCATGGTCGGCGTCCAGCGGGTTGCCTCCCAGGCCCACTATCCCAGCGATGTTTGCTGCGGTGCGGCAGTGGGCTGTCTCGCGGCGGCTGCGCTACTTAGTCTGCCTGGGTCGGTCGCCTGGCTCGAGCGGTTGCGTCAACAAAATCAATCGCAACTCGATCGGCCGAATGCCCTGGAGTCGGTCTGTCGCCGAGAGCCGGCGTTCTCCTGCGACACGGACAGCGCCGCGGCCGCTTAATCGAAGCGGACAGCGGAATTCGTCGGCCATCATCCGAACGGCCCAAGGCTAGAACTCGTTTGCGCGCGACGCACGATGTTCCGAGGGGAGGTTAAGCAAAGGAACTGCCCGAGCATTCGACTTCTCCAAATGCTCGGGCAGCCCTGACTGCATTGGCGCGTTCGCCCGCCGCTATTTGCTCTCAGCGGCGACATTAATTTCCGACTCGGCCAGTTCGCTCAGCTTCTGGTCGGTCTCTTTTTCCTCATCGAGCGTCTGCTGCAGCAGTTCCTCGGCTTCGTTATGGCCGAGCAGCGCGGCCATTGATCGCACCGTTCCGTAAGCGGCGATCTCATAATGCTCCACCCGTTGCGCGGCAGCGATCAGGGCGGCATCCATCACGGATTCGTCCTCGAAATCTTCCTTCATCACCTCTTTGCCTTCCTCAATGATTCCTTCCATGGCGAGGCACTTCGTACCACGCGGCGTCTTGCCCAGGCCTTCGAAGACCTGCTCCAATCGCTTCACGTGGCCTTCAGTTTGTTTGAGGTGCTTTTGAAATCCATCTCGAAGTTTGCGCGACGAGGCGGCCTTGGCCATTTTCGGCAGCGCCTTGAGAATTTGTTTTTCGGCGTTGTAAATGTCCTTCAACTCGTGGATGAAAAGATCTTCCAGCGTGCTCATAGCCATTTCGGGATCTCCTCTTTTTGGCGCGACCGTGTACTGGTGTTCGTGACTGTCCAAGAGCGAGCCATTCATGCTGCTCCTGGCACAGCACACCTCTTGGCATAAATCGTGCCGCGGCGGGCCGACTCGCAGAGCTCGCGAGTTTGCACAGAATCATCGTGTCCCAGGCGAGCCGATTTGCGCAAACCGGTCTGCACGCCTCAGGGCGAATGGCACGGCCCTAATCAGACTGGTCGCCCATGTTCCAGAGGGCATTAATAAATGCTGAGCGAGGTCTATGTCTCTGCCTGGCTGATCGACGCAAGGCGAGGCACAATCTCACACGCTGGCGTCTGCCGAGGTCAAGCGCTCAGCGAATTGCGGCACGGCGGCCGCCAGCGCCTCGTCGATCTGCTTGACCAGAATAAATTCGAGTTCCTGGCGCGCGTGCTCGGGTAGTTCCTCGAGATCCTGTTCGTTCTGCTTGGGCAGAATGATCCGGCGGAAGCCGGCTCTTCGAGCGGCGAGCACTTTTTCCTTGATTCCGCCGACCGGTAGAACCAGGCCCGTAAGCGTAACCTCGCCTGTCATCGCCGTATCGCTGCGCACGGAGACTTGCCCGTAAAGCGACGCTAGCGCGGTGACCATGGTCACTCCTGCGGAGGGGCCGTCTTTGGGGATGGCGCCGGCAGGTACATGGATGTGAACGCCGCTGTGGCTGATCTTTTCGCGATCGATTCGCAGCTCGGCGGCTCGCGACCAGAGATAGCTCTGGGCGGTTTTCGCCGATTCCTGCATTACCTCGCCCAACTGGCCGGTCAAGGTTAAGCCGCGGCCTTCCGGCAACAATACGGTTTCAACATACAGTACGTCCCCGCCCGCTTCCGTCCAGGCCATGCCGGTGGCTACGCCGGGCGGAAGGAATCGCCGTGCTTCTTCGAGCTGAAAGCGCTCGGGGCCGAGGAATTTGCCGAGGTCGTCCGGCGCGACTTCGACGGGCTCGACTTTGCCTTCGGCGAATTTTACCGCAGCCTTCCGCGCCAAGCGGCCCAGCGCGCGCTCGAGTTGGCGCAGTCCAGCTTCGCGCGTGTAGCGCGAAATCAGCCGCAGCAACGCCGCGTCCGAAATGACGAACTGACCGTCGTGCAAACCCACTTCCTGTCGCTGCCGCGGGATCAAATAGCGTTTGGCGATCTCCGCCTTTTCCTCCTCTGAATAGCCTGCCACTCGCATGATTTCCATCCGGTCGAGCAGGGGACGCGGAATCGTATCGAGCGTGTTCGCCGTGGCGATGAAGAATACCCGCGATAAGTCGAACGGCAGATCGAGATAATTATCGAGAAAAGTGCTATTCTGCGCGGGATCGAGAATCTCCAGGAGCGCCGCAGCCGGATCGCCGCGGTAATCGGCGCCGACCTTGTCGATCTCGTCGAGCATCAGCACAGGATTCGCGACTCCCGCGCGGCGAATCGATCGCAGGATGCGTCCTGGCATTGCCCCGATGTAAGTCCGCCGATGTCCGCGTAGCTCGGCCTCGTCGTGCAATCCGCCGAGACTCATACGCTCGAACTTCCGATTCATCGCCCGCGCGATCGAGTGACCGAGCGACGTTTTGCCGACGCCCGGCGGCCCGACGAAGCAGAGGATGGGCGCCTTCGCCTCGGGATTCAATTTCAACACCGCGAGATGTTCAACGATGCGCTGTTTCAATTCTTTCAAATCGTAGTGGTCCTCGTCCAACACGCGCCGCGCATGCGCCAGATCCAGGTCATCTTCGGTGTAACGCCGCCAGGGCAATTCCAGGATCAGTTCGATATAGCTTTGCGTGATCTGGCAATCAGGCGCGGCGGTCGGCAGGCGTTCTAATTTCGCTAGCTCGCGCTCGGCTTCGTTGCGGACCTGCGCAGGCAAGTCCGTCTCCTTCAACCGATCGCGGAATTGGCCGACCATCGCCTGTTCGGGACTTTGCTCGCCGAGTTCCGCTTGAATCGCTCGCAATTGTTGTCGCAACAGGTATTCCCGTTGCTCGCGGCTCATCTCTTGCTGGGCTTCGCTGGCAATCTTTTGCCTGAGTTCGAGCACTTGCGATTCGTGCTGCAGATAGCCATGCAGAACTCGCAGCGCTTCCAATCGGGTCGAGGCCTCCAGGAGCTTCTGCGCTTGCTCCGCGTCGAGTCCAAGCATGGAACCGACAAGGTAAACCTGGTGCATCACGTCGGTCACCTGAGACAAGATTTGGTCAAGACCAGCCTTGGCCTGCGGATCCACCATGGCATGAATCCTGCCGGCCAGTTCCAGCACTTCGCGATGCAGAGCTTCCACCTCGGTCCCCTGGTCGGCAGGCGGCGGCAGGATGCGAACGTTCGCCTTCAGATACGGCGCTGAAGCTTCGATCGTTTCCACGCCGGCTCGGTCGATCCCCTGCACAATCAGGTGCAATCCATTGGGCGTTCGTTCCATCCGCTTGACTACGGCTACTGTTCCCGTCTGATGCAGGTCCCCTGCAGCGGGCTCTTCGACAGCAGCGTCTCGCTGAGCGACGACAAACAACGTTTTGTCCTCGCTTGCAAGCACCGCTTCGATGGCGGCGACCGAAGAGGGCCGTCCGATGGCCAACGGCATCAGCAGGTGAGGAAACAGAACTGTATTCTTCAGCGGGATGACAGGCAGGGCCGCTCCCCGTTCAATGACGGAACTCATCGTGCTTCGTCCTCGGTGATCAATTGCACCAGCAACATGCCATCTCGGTAGTCGGTTGAAATGCTGGCGCGCTCCAAGTTGCCCGGCAGCTCGACAGCACGCTCGAAGCGGTTGTAGGCGATTTCGAGAGAATAAAAATGATGTCCTTCCTCCAACGTCCAGTCGCGGCGCGCGCCTTTAACCGTCAGCCGGTTGCCTTGCATCGTCAGCTCAACCTCTTCGGGCCGCACGCCCGCCAGATCGAATTTCACCAGCCAGCCGCGACGCGTTCGATAGATATCCGCTGGCGGTCGCCACTGCGCGCAGCGGCATTCTTCGGCCGTTGGCATCATCAATTTCCGCAGCAGGCGGTGCGATTCGTCAGCCATAGCGTTTGCATCTCCCGGCCGTCGCCCAATGCGTCTCTTGCCAGATCGGAGGGCGCCCTAGCAAAATGTGCAAAGAGCGTTCCGCTGGAATTATAGGAGCTAGGAAAGCGGCCG
Source organism: Pirellulales bacterium (assembly GCA_025924495.1). The sequence goes on from JAICIG010000172.1 coordinate 8,689, forward strand.
CTCAATGCTTCACGGCGCGCGAGCGCGAAATAGCGGGCGGCAAGGGCGCCTGGTACGGCCCGTGGAGCGATCGCACAGCGCTTACTGTTGCGGTTCGGTCGCCAGTTTCTCCAATACGGCGATCCGCTCACTGGCCTCTTTGCCCGCGGTAGTGTCGGGGCCGTCGGCTAAAACTTGTTGCCATAGCTCGAGCGCCCGTCGGGCCATAGGACCTTTCTCCTTGGCATATTGCGCTGGCAGGGGACCGGTGGCATAGCGATCCGTCGCGCGAGCCTCGGCAAGCAGGTTGCGCCGCTGCTCGGCAAGATCGACTTTTTCCCAGGGGCGTTCGGTGCGGCCATCGTAGTCGAGCAGCATTTCTCTCGCTTTCTCGCCGGCCGGCAAATCGGGCCACCGCGTGCTGATGCCTTGCAACTGCATCAGGCCTGAGAATAACGTGGCAGGCTTTTGGAGTCGCTGCTGTGCTTCTTTCAACACAGCGTCGGCCCATTGACGGCGCGTTGGCGCGGCACTGCCGGCGATTCGCATGGCGGGCCATTGTCGGGCTTTCTGGCGTCGGTCGGCGGCTGCCTCATCGAGCCAAGCGAAGACGTCGGCCAGTTGCTTGCCGTCGGGGATCGCGTGACTCAGCTTCGGTATGACCCAGACTTTCGTCCGCACTCCGAGGTCCGTGAGCAGCGGCCCACGATATCGTTCCAACTCCGCACGATTGAAATCCTCTTCGCCCGTAAGGAACGCCACGCTCAGTCGGTCTGCGGTTCGCTGTCTGAGCCAAGATTCCTGCCGCAGGTTCTCCGACCCGCAAATGGCAGCCACGCCGCCAAAGTATTCGGGCAAGGCGAAAGCTGCTGCACAAGCAATTCTCGCCCCTCCCGAAAAACCCGCCAGATAAGTCCGGTCGGCATCAATCGCTTGCCGCCTGCGCACATCGTCCAGCACGTCGAACACAATCCGCACGCGACGCGGCATTGGGCATGCATTGCCGGCATCGAACGGGCTGGCGAAGATCACGCCCGCTTGCTTGCAGACCGACTCCCATTGCTTCCAGCCGGCCGGCTGCTCGCCCGGCGAGATGAACAGCACCAGCGGCGCAGCCTTGCGAGAGTTGATTTGCCCGGGGACGAATAGCTCGTAACGTTGCTGCGTCGAATCGTAGCCTTCCAGCCATTCGGCAGGCGGCGTTTCGCGGCTTTGGTTGGCTAATGCGAATACCCAATCGAGCCGCGTCGGCGCGGTAACGGAGACTTCCGCATGGTAGCCGCGCAGCGGTTCGGCAGCGAACGCGTGGCTCATCAATAAGTATGCAACAAAATCGATACAGGTGAATCGCATGATGGTCTGCTTTATTGGTTCGCTTGCCATTTACCTTCATCTCAATGAACGAGGAAACGACGAGCGCCGGAGTTCAACAGAATCTCATGAGACCACATTCATCGAAGCCCTGGTATTTTGTTCCGACGCCGGTTTGCGTCCAACGGCACGTGCCGTCCCCACGTCAGAGCATGCAGTACGTCCCATTCTCGTTTTAACATACGTCGAGTTAGCCAATCGTGGCGTTCACGCCATCGACGACCACGCGGACTTTGTGCCTGACTAGTGCCCGCAGGCCGAGGGTTGGCAGCCGCGGGGAAAAGGGCGTACCTGCCGGATAAACAACAATTCCATCGCGCAGCGACAGCACCCTTCCCGCTAGAACAAGATCCGCCTGGCCTACGGGGATGGGATACCCGTTGATTGTCACAATGCCCGACTTCTTGACAACGACTTGTGCCCATTGTTGAAGCTGCTCTTCTCGAATGGCCAGATTGTGATTCAAGCCGGTGTCAAGGATGGCGGGAAATTCTTGGGAGAGAATTCCCTGCACGGCGAGCCGCAATGGGACCGCTATCTGAAACGCCCTGAGCTTAACAGGCCCGGTGGGACTACTGATTGTCGTCGGCGTCTGCGATATCGTCAGCTTCATAAAACGAGGGATCGATCTCTTCAGCGGTTGAACGGAGTTGCTGCCACAACTCGAACTGCTCCTTGGAGATCAGATAAAAGATCTGCCCCCCCTCGTGAACCTCGACGGGTTTGCCTTCAATCACTGCTCGCTGCTGTTCTGCGCTGAGTTCGATCATATTAGCGATTATACCGCCAACTGAGCCCAGGACATAGTTTCTAGCGGCTTAGGCCTGCCTCCGCCTTTCCAATGCAATACAACCATTCCTGCCGCTCGTCCCCTTCCTGCCTGGCGACGCGCGAATAAATGCGGCCGCCGCAGATCGCAGGCGTTGCATAGACTTCGTCGCCCAGTTGGTTTTCGGCTACTTGTTCATAGCCGTCGGGCTTGGCCTTGAAGATGAACGTCTTGCCTTCCTGGTTGGCTGCAAAGAGCAGATCGCCGACCAGCACGAGCGACGTATTGAACGTGCCGCCGAGCCGCGCCTTCCACATCTCCTTGCCGCTCGCCGCATCGAAGCACATGGCAATGCCCGGATCGGTGACCGTATACAGATAGCCGTCGTGAACCAGCATCGAAGGGACATAGGTCTGCACGCTATTTTCCCAGACGACTTTGCCCGACCCGTCGGCGCGAATCGCCTGCGTCAGCTTCTTCGGATAGCCGCCGCTGGCGAACACCAGTTGGCCGTCGGTCACGATCGACCCGACGCATTCAGTCGTCGAACCTTCGATCTCCCACAACAGCTTGCCGGTGAGCGGATCGAAACTGGCCACGTGATCGCAGCCGGCCAACACCGCCTGGTCACGGCCGCCAATCGACAGGATCGCGGGAGAGGTATAGTTTGGTTGCTTGGGCCGTTCTTGCTTCCAGACAATCTTGCCGCTGCGCCGATCAAGGGCCGCCATCACGCCGCCGGCTTTGTTATCGGTCGAGACTAGCACCAGCGACTTGTAAATCGCGGGGGATGAGCCGAAGCCCTGGTGCGTGACGAAGTCGGACACGCGCGTCTGCCAAACCTGTTTGCCGTCTAGATCCAAGGCTGTCGTAACAATCGCTTCGTCGTGCAGGAAGTTCACGTACAGCCGCTCGCCGTCGCAAGCGATCGTGGCCGAGGCCAGCGAACTCTTCTTATGGCCGCGCCGCTCAAACTTGCCGTGATGAACGTCAGTTTTCCACAGCTCTTTTCCTGTGCGGCGGTCGTAGCACAACACCGATTGCACTTCCTGCTGTTCATCGGCCGTCGGCAAAAAGATTCGATTCCCCACTACCGTCGGCGAGGCATGACCGCGCCCCGGGACATTCGCTTTCCAGATCACATTCTTTGTCTCGCTCCACTCGAGCGGCGGTTGCTGACCTGGCTCGGCGATTCCGTCTCTCGTCGGCCCGCGCCACCAGGGCCAGTCGCCTTTGGAAAATGAGACCTCTTCCGATTTCAGTTCGGCGGCCTGGGAAGGATTCGAATTATCGCCTGCATGCAGGCAAGTGAACGTCAGCAAAGAAGCAGCGAGCAGAATAAAGCGGCGATCGAGCATCGGCGAGATCCTGAGTGGCGGGTTACTAGGGCGGACGGCACGATTGTAACAGACGGGAGGAGCAAAAGGGCAATGGTAGAGGCGGACGAAGGGGCAGAGTGACCGATGGGCGAGTTTTCTTGACCTAGCTCGTGGTTGCCGCCTAGACTGCAGCACGTCGCTAGCCGATTCCAATTTACTGCTAAATCGGCGCGCTTACTGAGAGAGGCGGATTGAGCTGTTAGCGCGAGGAGTCTTTGAGTATGTCGTCGCTGCAGAGCGAACCGCGTCGTTGTTCAGGCACGCTTCCCCGGCGGGCTTTTCTACAAGCCGGACTGACGGGTTGGGGAGCCCTGTGCCTGGCTGATCTATTGCGTTTCGAAGCGCAAGCGAGCGCAGCGAACGGCTCGCGGGCCAATAATAAAGCGATGATTGTGCTCTGGCTGTGGGGCGGTCCGAGTCACATGGAGACCTTTGACCTCAAGCCCGAGGCGCCGCTGGAATTTCGCGGCGAATTCCGGCCCATCTCGACCAATGTCCCCAGCATTGAAATCTGCGAGCATTTGCCGAAACTGGCTCGCCTCGCCGACAAGTTCGCGCTTGTTCGCTCCTGCAGTCATGCCAGTACGGGGCACGTCAATAGCACGCACACGATGCTGACCGGATACCCGGGCGAAACGGTCGAAATGCCGCCATTTCGTCCCAAGTATCCCGATTTCTGGGCTGTGGCTCATAAGCGGCTCGCAGCCGACGTCGGGCGCATGCCGCTACACGTTGCGCTGCCTAATACTCGATATGAAGGCGCGGCCTACTTAGGCTCGGGGCTGGAACCGATGAAAGTCGCCGCCGATCCAAACGCGGCCGACTTTCAGGTCCCCAATCTTTCGTTGGCCGAGGCGCTGCGGCCGCGCTTCTCCGAACGACTCGATCTCCTCAAGCAATTCGACCGCTTCCGCCATGACATCGATTCCTCGGGCGTAATGGACTCGCTCGATACCTTCAACCGCAAGGCCGTCTCTATTCTTTCCAGTGACGACGCAAGAAACGCGTTCGACTTGAACCGCGAGGATCCGCTCACGCGAGATCGCTACGGCCGCACGGTCGTCGGCCAGCGGTGCTTGTTGGCCAGACGGTTGGTGGAAGCGGGCGTGCGGATTGTGACCGTCGATTTTCCGACCGTGCCGGGACAGAAGGCCTTCAGTTGGGACGATCACGCCAGCGTGTGGAACATCTTCGAGCAGATGAAGATTCGCCTGCCGGTGCTCGACCAGGTCGTCTCGGCGCTGATCGAGGATCTCGACCAACGCAACCTGCTCGACGACGTATTGCTGGTGGTGATGGGCGAAATGTCGCACACGCCGCGATTGAGCAACTTCCAAGGCCAGCCAGGCCGCGAGCACTGGGCGCAGTCGATGTCGATCTTCATGGCCGGCGGCGGAATGCGAATGGGCCAGGTCATCGGTTCCACCACGTCCAAGGGCGACGAGCCCGCCGAGCGGCCGCTATCGCCGAACGACGTCCTGGCAACCTGGTACAAGTACCTTGGCGTTCCGCTCGACGCCCACTTCCGCGATCACTTTGGCCGCCCCATCCCCATCCTCCCCCACGGCGCGCCGATTCACGAGCTGATTTGAAGCGTAACCTACTGACTACCGACGGATCTCCGCTGATCTTATCTTTCAGGATCCAGCATCGTGGCGATACACCACCGGCTCGAGATCAGGAATATCGTGATCGGCCGGAAAGTAGGGACGAGCGAGGCGGCGGTAGTGCAAACCGCTCACGATGGCGGGAGTCGGTCCCGGCGTGTCGAGAATGTAAGCGGCGCGGTAGACGCCGTGATAGCCCAGACGATGATTCATCGGGTTCTTGACCACGACAAACTTCGCCCGCCGGGCGTCGAGGTCCATCGAGCGGAACTGCTCATCGGCCCAATCGTAGGTGGCATGCGTCGTGATCAGCACCTGGGCCTGTCCGACTTTCAGCACGGCCGATGGTCCCATGTCTCCTGGCTGTCCTTCCCAGATTCCGCCGGAATAGCGGAATTGCCCCGAGCTTAGCTTCATCACCTTGCCAGTCACTGTCAGTGGGCGGCCCCAGCGCGAGTCGATGTGATGACCGAGTTCAAGGGTCAATTCGCGGCCGACCCCCGCTTGATGACAAACAGAGGCCGCAACGGGATCGACGACAGGCGCGAGCGAAGTTGCTTCGATATGCGATTCCAACAGTGTTCGCAGCGATGTCACGCTGTCGCCAGCCGCGCCCCCGCCGCAGCAGTCGGCTGTTTCGACAAGCAGCACCGGGCCGCCTTCAATGCGATTGCCGAGTGCGATGGCCTCGGCGGGTGTGTACACGGGCGGATTGAGATCGTCGCGCCGTTGCCAATAACGCCAGGCAATCTCGCAAGCCAGACGCGCGGCCTGCTCGATATCGCCATCAGCAATCACCAAACCTCCGCCGCCCATGTCGGGCAGATCGAGATACGGATGCACGAGGAACACGTTCGTGGAGAGAATACCGTCGTGCCCTTCGTGCGATTTGGCGAACCGCATGACGTCGGCGAACGGTCCTGCTCCTTCCGTGTGACCATTAACTCCGCCGACCAGCACCGGAACTTTCGCCAGCGCCATTGCCGGCCGCACCTTGCCGGCGAGCATATCGAGCAAAAGCCTGGCGGCACGGACGCCGGTCGTGAAGGCATCGCGATGAGGATACGTCTCCCAAGCGACGAGTGCATTGGCCGCGGCGACCATTGCCTCGGTTACGTGCGCGTGCAGGTCGAGCGTCGCGATCACCGGGCAACATGGACCAATGACCTGCCGTACCTCGCTCAGCAAATCCCCCTCTAAGTCGCCC
>JAICIG010000173.1 GCA_025924495.1 Pirellulales bacterium
GACCTGGTGATCGGGGCCGTTTTGGTGGCGGGGGCGAAAGCGCCCCGGCTGGTGCGCGACGACCTGGTGGCGCGGATGAAGCCGGGAGCTGTGCTGATTAATACGGCTCGCGGCGGCCTGGTTGACGAACAAGCGCTCGCCGACGCCGTGGCGAGCGGTCATTTGATGGCCGCAGGACTCGATGTATTCAAAGTCGAGCCGCTGCCGTCGGATAGTCCGTTGCTCAAGGTCGACAACATTTTGCTGTCGCCGCATATGGGCGGACTCGATCTCGAAAGCCAACGCGACATGAGCACGCTGGCTGCTCAGTGCCTGGTTGATCTCTCTCAAGGGCGCTGGCCCGAAGGCTGCGTGGTCAACGCCGAGATTCGCCCGGGTTGGAAATGGTAGACCGCAACGCCTCTCCAACTAACAACAAACCAAGCAGCAAGACGCATTGAGGCGTCCAGTAAACGAACAGGCCGAGCAAGACCTGCGTCATGTCGCCGATGCCGGAACCGGCGCCTAAGACCAGGCTTGTGCAGACTATGACGATGACCATGTGAATTGTTGCTTGATCGCGGGCATTAGGCGCTAACCTGGCAGCAACAAAATATGTAGCAGCCACCGCCCCCGGACCGATCCAATAAGTCGCGATCAGTAGCTGAAGCTTAAGTCGTTCATCGGCGCACTGACCCAATGCGAGAAGTACGGCCGACTCCGCAATCGCCACTAACAGGCCTCGCAATGTAAATTGCAGTGCGAATGGCTGCTTCCCCGCGGGCGTGAGGGGAGCTAGCTGTCGCGGCGGCGCTTCTCCATGCGATTTCTTGCAAGTCGCCAGTCCGAAAGCGAATCCAACTACGAAGCTGGCGGCGATTCCGCTGATGATGTTGAGCGCCAAGCCTTGCCGATGGAATGTGCCCATCGCGGCCCCGTTGCCTTCCCAGACCAACCACGGGAATCCAATTCGGCCGCCCCCGTGATTGCCGCCCGTCAGGCTCGTCGAGCCAGAGCGCGCGAAGTAAGAAAGTGCATTAACTGCGGCGAAGCACAGTACGCCCGCCAGCATGCCAGTCCCCACCCACCGCCAGACGACCTGTGGCATTCGTGCTGTTTCCATTGATGCCTCTGCGTTCAGCGCGCCGGAGCAGCAGCCAACGCCGCGAAGGGATATCAGACGACGCTCGGGCCATTCTAGCAGCGCGCCGACCGCTCGCGATCCGGCATCGCGTTTGCAATCGATCTCTTCCGGTATAAATGCTGACGCCGCATCAGAGAGGAGGGTCGCCATGAAATACGCGTTATCCCTTGCATTATTTCTTGTTTTACCCAGCGCGCTGCTGAGCGATTGTTTCGCCCAGGGGGCCGCCAGCCCCGGAGGCGGAGCTAGCGGCGGCGCGGGGCCGGGCGTGGGCGGCAGCGGGGGTGCGACAGGCGGCATCTCGGGCGGCGGCATTTCGACGGGCGGAATTGCTGGCGGCATCTCCGGCGGCGGCGTCACCAATCAGCTCGGAACGAGCGGTAACCAGGGGATCAATAGCACGACAGGAACCGCCGGCGAGACGCGCGGCTTGCAAGCGGGTTCTTTAGGTAGCGGACTTCTGCCGAATTCCACCAACGCGCCGCAGCAACTTCCGCCATCGAATTCAACGAACTCCCGGCTGCCCTATGCGCTGCCGGGCGCCAGAGATCTGCGCGATCCGCTTGGAATCGGCGGCGCCGGCCGCGGCGCTCTTCGGTCTTCGGGCTCTCGAGGAAACTATGCCGTGCCTAAGGCTGAGAATCTTGGGCCGACCGCATCGGCAGACGCCTTAGACCACACGTTGCACAATCGAAATATTTGGAAGGGGGCGGCCTATTTTCCGCAGCGTGGCATGTATGAAGACATGGTCTACCACCCGCGCCGCGGATCGTACCGAGCTAATTCCGGCGGTCGACCGACGCCCCAAGGCGATGCCGCAAGACGCGCCGGAGTGCGCGGCGATCGGGCCATCGATCGCAACGGATTACCGATTGCGATTCGCAGGACCACGCCTCGTACGGAACCGAATCGACGAGGATATACCGAACAGGATCGCCGCTAGGTGAGCGCAGCGAGTCCCCGACGTCGCGGCGTTAATCAGCTGCTAGTGCGCAAGCTGACGAGCTCGTGCAGCGTACTGGTCGGGGGAATGACGTAGCGCCGCGAGCAATGACTCGAGAACCAGGTAAAGGTCGGTCGTCGTCAAGATGCCGACAAGCTTCCCTGCTTCAACGACCGGAAGGCAGTTGATGCCGTAGCCGAACAGCATTTCCACGGCGCCATCAAGCGGCGCATCGGGCGAGGTCGTGACGAGATCGGTGCTCATGATCTCGGCGGTGCTAATTGACTTCAGCACGTCTTCTTGCGGGTATCTGCCCGGGCCGAAGCAACGGATGACGTCGCGATCGCTGACGACTCCGACGAGATGGCCTTCGGAGTCGGTGACAAGAGGATGGCGGAACTCTTTGGCGTGGAATAGCTGCACCAGATCGAGGATTGTGGCCTCCGCCGAAATCGTGATCGGGTTGCGAGTCATCACCTGCCCGACAGCCAGTGTGTCGCCAGGATGGCGCTCAAGAATCTCGAGCAACGCGGCGGAGATTTGCTGGCGTTTTGGATCGAGTCGGTCCATAGCTGCCTCACCCTTGTGCACCTAGAAACACCCCGGCCGCAGTCCGAACAAGATTCGCGGCCCTGGGGGAACCCTAGCTCACATTCGCCGTTCTTGCCAATCGCCCCCTTGCGCATTAAATTCAGCATTACTTCAGGAGGGTAAGCGAATTGGCCAGCGGCCTGACTCGAAATCAGGTGCCCCGAAAGGGGTTGTGGGTTCGAATCCCATGCCCTCCGCTTTTTTAAGTTGTTCGATATCAAGAATTTGTGTTCATATAGAATCCTTAATCGATCGGCCGATTAGCTTCATTTCGGCCGAGTGTCACCAGCCCACTTGGCACACCGTTTCGGCGCCATCAACTGGTAACTCTGCACGGTTCAATCGGCCAAACCATCGGCGTCTTGAGCCAAGTAGTGCTGTGGTCTCGATGCTCCTGTGACGCATCAACAGTCTCAGCGCGGCGGAGCTTGACTCGAAGGGCCCAGCGCGTGGCGAACGCCCGCCCTACACGCAAGCGAAGGCCAAAGAAATGATGGCGTTGCCGCATCTAAATCACCGAATTGACCTTGTGCGGTCCACTGCGGGAGATCACTCGCTGATGCCGGCAATCACTCTTCCGCCGCCTGCCGCGTGACGATCGGCACATAGCCAACCTCCAATCCCGGCGGCGGACTGACGATGAGGGCCGGGTCGAGGTCGGCGAGTCGGCCGTTCGCAGGCGGGGCGAGGTAGTTTCGGTCCTTGCTCCAATGGCGGTGCAACAGTTCGACTCGTTGTTGCATGGCTTCGCGTTCGGCGTCCGTCATGTCGGCGTTGAGCAGCGCAGGCTGATCGGCGAAGCGATACCAATAATAGGTCACGACGCTGCCATCGCCGGGATGCGCCTTGAACGGCCCGGCTTTCGGGCCGGGCTTCTTCCAGCAACTGTCGGCATCAGCCGGAGTCTCATAGGTCTTCGGCGGCCCGTTGCGCTTCCGCTCAAAACGGGCTTCGGTCAGCCCGGCCTCGACGGGGACTTCAGTCGCTGAGACGGGACTCCAAACGGGCTTCTGCTTGTCGTCCTTGCCGAGGCGAAAGTATTCCGGCAGCACGACCAGCCTGCCGCCCGCGGTGACTTCGTCTCGCTTCACCCATTGCGAGTTCCAACGATAGCCGAAGGTGTTGCGATCGGGCGCGAAGGGCGTTGCGAAGGAAGTCCACGCCACGGGAACTTTTTCTTCCTTCGCGCTCCCGTCGGGGTAGATCTGCCAGGTCGCTCCGCCACGGCCGCTGAACTCGTGCAGGACTGCTCCGTCCGAGTTGACCGCACCGCTAGCTGCCGGGCCGCCTTCGAACCACGCCTGCACGGCATCCCACAACGCCTGCTTATTGTAAGAGGTGACGCGATGCACGAGCGCCGAGTCGCCTTGAGCGTCGCTCGGAAATTGCGTCGGAGCGACCCTCGCGTAAGTCACGCCTTTTGAGTCCGTCGCCTGCACGCTGGGGATGTGCTGAGTCTCCATCTGCAGTGCACGATTTGGATTCGCTGGCCGGCTGTCGAGCAGATGACCGGCGAAGCGCGGTTCACTGACCGCATTACGAGACCAGAAGTACGGCGTGAAGAATGTGACCGGTCCTTTGAAGTTGCCGGCGTTGAGGAACAGCGTCCAACAGTGATCGCCGGTCGGAATGTCTTTGCCGTCCGTCTTTGTTTTGGCCTGTGTGAGCGGCAGGGGCAAGTAGCCATAGCCAAACCATTCGCCGCAAGTCCCTTGCTTCAGGTTCAAACCGTCCGGCGGCCACAGCACCCACGGGCTCAGTTGAGCGATGGCGTACTTGCCATTGGGTTTGGCCCAGTCGCGTCCCTTGCCTGCTCCGGGCCCATTGGCCCACTCGGCAAAATTCGGAGCCACTCCACCCATGATGAACTTGGGAGTCTCGGTTGCGTACTCCGTATCACGCCACCAGCCGAGCCCGCCTTCGATGTCCGAATAAAGCTTCTCAAACGGTTTTCCGACCGGCTGCGCGAACATCCAAGTTCCCGGCAGTCCCGATTGAAAGCGCTGTCCGGGATACTGCTTCAGCAATGGCCACGCAGCGATATACATCGAGAAACCAGTATTAAACGTCTCGGGCACTTTTTCATTCGGCACGAGCAGATAGCCAGCCATCTCCCCTTTGCGGGGCTCCTCGGCAAACAAGTTGGCGGAGAGCGCGACGATCCCAAGGACAAGGCCGATCCAATTCCTGCATCTCATGCTGAAGGCTCTTTCGTTTTTCAGAGGCCAGCTGTCATTTCAGTTATTTCGGAGCTTCAAGATGGCATTGGCGTAGGCCTGTCCCATCATAGCGAACGTCTTTGCGCAACCGAGGTAGTGGTAACCGGCGTTCGACGCTCCGCGTTTCCAAGTCGCAACTTCCGGTGGCGAGATGAGCTTCGCTTCGTACTTCTCCAGGTAATCCCGTTTCTCTTTGTCAGTCATCTTGCCGTCGGCGTTGGCATGCTCTTTGTGTTTTGAATTCAGAAAGTAGCTCATCTGGCGCACTTGCTCGTACTTTTCGGCGATGGCTGCGAGTTCCTCCGACCAGAACGGGCTGGTCTCGACGGCGACAACGTTGCCCTTGAATTCCGGCAGCGACGCCGGAGCCGACATCGCCTTGCGCAACTCGAGGATCTGCGGATTCGCCTTCGCGCCGTCGACCCCGATCACTCCGATGACGCATGGCATCTTGGGAGCATTCAAGTCCTTGCGGACATCGCGAATGAAGTGAGCCATGACTTCGCTGTAGGCGTCGTATCCGCCTGGCTGCGATCGATTGGGATACGTGCCCGAATCAACAAGATCGTTCCATCCCTGAAACCAAACGAAGCCCGCGAGTTCATACCCATCCTGCGGTTGATATTCTGGGCAGACTCGTTTGATGTCGGCCAGCACCGCCTTCACGTGTTGCAGCATGAGGCGGTAATAGTGACCGGTCTGCTTGACCTTCTCGGCCGTGAGCTCATCGAGGTTCTTTCCCTGCTTCTGAAAATTGGCAAGCTGCGCTTCGTTGAAGACATAGGGGCCGGCGCTGGGCGGCCGAAAATCGGTGTTCAGGCTCTTGCCTCCCCAGGCCGTCTTGATGATGAGCACAGGCTCGTCGAACGCCTCGTCCATGGTGATGCCGAATGTGAACTCGGGGCCGATCTTGCCGCCGCTTTCCTGCGGATCTCCCCGCGAGCCGTAGCCGGCCGTGAGATTTCCGAAACCCTCGCCGTTGTCATCGCCGCTGCCAGTGAAGTAACTGATATAGGCATGCTCGCAAACACGCGGCTGCCCATCGGCCCCGCGCATCTTCTTCAAGAGAGGAGCCGTTGCCGGATCGTCGCCGATGTAGTCGAAGGTCTCGATCTTCGCGTGACCTTCCATGTTCGACTGCCCAGCAAGAATAAATACCTTGAGCGGCTTCGCTTGCGCAGTCGCGCCGGTCAGCGGAAGCAATGCCGCGAGGAGCAGCAGCGGGATGTAGAGTTTTTGTTCCATAAGATGAATTTCTTGTGAGTCCATTGATTGTGTCGAAAACAAGTTTACTGAAAATGCAACTCAGGCTCAGTAAGCCGAAGCTTGTTCACGTCCGTTTCACGCCCACTCGAGTCGCAAGAGCCTTATCGCGGGTCCGTTCCAGAGCGGCGCTTCCTTTGCTGATGCGCGGCGCTGGTTGAAGTGCGAGCAGATCCCAAGTTGATCGAGCTGCGCCCATGATGTCAGCGCCCCGTCGAGCGCTTCAGGTGAGACGAAATCGCCCGGCTGCAGCAGCAGCGTTTGCTCGGAGTCGGCGCCGGGGATTTCTCGTTCGCAAATGAAAGTCTTCCTCGGGCCGCGATAGCTGCGCCATTCGTTTTGCTGCACGACGATGCTGAGGCGATTCGTCTTCGGCATCAGCAGCGTTAGTTTCAACTTCGCGCCAGTCGGGCCGTGATACTGCGGGTCGGTAATCTTGCGAGTCCACGTCTCAAGGTGCGTCAGGTTGCCCGCGTTGTGCTGGTACCAGTCGCGCAGACCGTGCTGGAAGTCATCGATCAGCGAAGTCGGTTTGAGCGTCGTCATGACGCGCGCGTCGCTCAGGGCCTGCGGTTCGCTGCGATGCAGCAGGCTGCTGAGGCAGAGCTCGCGCACGGGCTCGCTCCGTCCGGGAAGTTGCTTGAGCGAGACGGGCTCCGTCAGCGTGAAAGATACGTTTGCGAAAGCGAACAACGGCAGGTCGAGGCTGTGCAGCGGCAGCTTCGCGATGAAGGCGTCTCCATCGCGCACGGCATCAGCGCTGCGCCAGAAGCGGGCTCGAGGATCAGGATCGACGCTGTAATAGATCTCACAATGAGCAACCGGCCATGAGTGCTTCTCAGGGACGACTCGCATTTGCGGAATATGATCGGCGGTTTGCAGGACGAGTTCCGATCCCGGCGTCTGCGGCAAAGCAGGGCCGCCCTTGAGAAACTGATCGAACCATAACGGCATCGCGACTTCGACCTCCGGGCTCAGCCGGTGATTGAGGTGCGGGGCGAAGCTATAGCGCGTCGGCTGATTCCGGATAAGTGAATTCGTGCGATAAACGTCGTCCATCCAGCCGTGAAAGTCGTTCGTACCGCTGCGATGCAGCACTGGGCACTTGATGAGCGGCGCGTAGCTTTCGAAGCTCAGCGTGCGAGCGAACGTCTCGACCGAGCCGTTGATGTGATCCTGTTGAGCGACTCCGCCAATAAACTGATGCGGCTGCCAGCGCCAGCCGGAACCGCCGACTCCGGGCACAGCGGCCTTCACGCGATCGTCGCTTCCGGCGACGTACATCGTCAGGTTGCCGCCCATCGAGAAGCCATGCACGCCGAGTCGCTGTGGATCAACTTCCGGTTGTTGCTCCAGGAACGTCAGTCCGCGCCGGCAGCCGAGCGCCAGCAGATACCAGTTGCAGTTTTTAGGGTGTTCGCGGTCCTCGAAGACTTGCTTCGATCCCGGAAGGATCGACTGATAGCCGGGCACGTTGAGTTGCGATGGATCGATCGCACCCCAGTCCGTGTTGGGATCTCCGGGCTGAGCCCCTTCGACCGAGTTGAACGGCGGCTTGCCATCTGCATCCCCGCCCCAGTTCACCGACAACGCCGCATACCCGCGAGCCGCCAGCAGTTTGACTTCATGCAAGAACGCTTGCTGCCCGCCGCCGTGAATGTGCATCACCGCCGGCAGGTTCGACTTCGGCCCCTCGGGAAACCCATAGATCGCCGTCATGCGAGCCGGCTGATCTTTGAACGTGCCGACCAGATACCTCACATGCCGAAAGATGCCTCCGTCTTCCTTCCATTCGCGGATGATTTCTGATTCCAGCGGATCCTGTCGCGGATCGAAGTCGGCCCACAATTCCGTCACGGATTGCGGCGCCGCTTCGGCGCTGATGACCTCGCGGCAAGCCAGCCAAGGCGAGGCGCATACCGCGGCGCTCGCCAGAATGAAATGACGACGATGCATCTTGTTTCCCCAATTCGAATTGCGAGCTCCTCCGCTTTCGGGCGCCCGCTGCGACTCAAACGCCTACCCATGGCGCCATTAGAATATGTTGTGGCGGGCCTTGATTCCACGTCCTGGCGGATTCCCAACCGTCGCGGCCAGAGCCAACGGCCGAGTGCAGTGAGAGACTCTTTGTCCAACTGCCCAGCCGACATGACGGTAGTCGGCATGTATAATGATCGTCAGCAAAGTAGCATGTCCGGCGCCGACAGTTCGGTTTCTATCGGTCGCCAGTCAGTGATGCGGATGGAAGTTGTCGATCGAACCTCAGGAAAAGGTATCGCCAGGAGCTTGCCGTTGAGGCTTGCACTAACTGCCTCGCTATTGATCGGGGGACTGATCTGTCGAGCAAATGTCGACGCTTCGGCGGAGGAAACATACGACCGCAGCCATTGGTCGTTAAAGCCCTGTGGGAAAATCGTCCCGCCCCAGTTTCCACAGTCAGCCGATTTTGAATGGACGCGGAACGAAATTGATGCGTTTGTCCTGGCAGGGCTCAGGGTGGCGGGGCTGAGCCTGGCGCCAGAGGCAGATCGGCGGGCGCTTATCCGGCGTCTCTCTTTCGATCTGATTGGCCTGCCGCCCTCGCCGGCCGAGGTGGAGGACTTTGTCAACGACCATTCGCCGTTGGCCTATGAGACCGTTGTCGAGCGGTTGCTGGCCGATCCGCATTACGGCGAGCGCTGGGGCCAACACTGGCTCGACGTCGTCCGGTATGCGGAGACCGAGGGCTTTGAGTACGACAACTATCTGCCGGGCATGTGGCGGTACCGCGACTGGGTGATCGAGTCGCTCAATGCCGACAAGCCGTACGACCAGTTCGTGCGAGAACAGTTGGCCGGCGACGAATTCGGCTCCGCCGATCATTCACTGCTCGTGGCGGCCGGCTTTCATCGGCTAGGGCCGGTGCGGCGAAACGCGGGCAATCAGGAAGTCGCCGGCAGCCGCAATGAGGTGCTCACCGAAATGACCAACGCGGTCGGCTCAGTTTTTCTTGGACTGACA
Source organism: Pirellulales bacterium (assembly GCA_025924495.1). The sequence goes on from JAICIG010000173.1 coordinate 9,140, forward strand.
ATCGGGTGCGCCCGGTGCCACGATCACAAGTTCGATCCGTTGTTGCAAACAGACTACTACCGGCTACAGGCGTTTTTTGCGGCGACCAACGAAGACAACCTCACGCTCGCCAGTGAAAGTGAACAGGCGGCATGGCGGCAGCGCACCGAGGAACTCAAAACCGACATCAAGCGGGCAGAGCAGGATCTGGAAAAATCGTCGGCTGCCGGCAAACCAGAGCTGCAAGCGCGCTTGGCAGAGCTCGAAGCAAAGTTGCCGCCGCCGCTCGATACCATCGCCACGGTCGAAAACGATGCCGCCAAGCGAACGCCGATCCGCGTGCTGGAGCGCGGCAATTGGGACAAGCCGGGCGAACTCGTCGGACCACGTGTGCCGGGCGTGTTCTTGCCCGATGGTGCGCCCGAGCTGGCAGCCGATCTGCGGGGCCCTCGCACGCGACTCGCGCAGTGGCTTACCGATCCAGGCAATCCGCTGACTGCGCGCGTCATGGTCAATCGCCTCTGGCACTATCATTTTGGCCAGGGCATCGTCGCCACGCCGAACGATTTTGGCGTGAATGGCGCCGCGCCTAGCCATCCGGAGTTGCTTGACTGGCTTGCTAATCGATTGATGGCGGACGGTTGGCGCTTGAAGTCGCTCCATCGGTTGATTGTCACGAGTAGCACGTATCGCCAATCGACGCACTCGCTCGATGAAAGCAGCGGCGTGACAAAGGATGCCGAAAACCGCTTGTTATGGCGGTTCCCGCGCCGCAGACTGGAGGCGGAGGAGATTCGCGACGCAATGCTCGCCGCGTCGGGCCGACTGAACTCGACCATGGGCGGGCCAAGCGTCGTCGTGCCGGTGGAGAGCGATCTGGTCGAGTTGCTCTACAAACCTTCGCAATGGTCGGTTACGGCGGACCATTGCCAGCATGATCGACGCAGCATCTACTTGCTGGCCAAACGCAACTTGCGGCTGCCTTTTATGGAGGCATTCGATCAACCGGACTTGCAAATCAGTTGCGCCCGTCGCGAATCGAGCACGCACGCGCCGCAGGCTTTGGAATTGCTCAACGGCCGGCTTTCCAATGAATTGGCCGCGGCCTTAGCCAAGCGGCTCGCTCGCGAAGCCTCGGGGGACACTCGCCGCCAGGTCGACCTTGCTTACCGCCTTGTCACGGGTCGCCCGCCCAACGAAGGCGAGGCCGCGCTCGCCGCGGATTTCCTCTCGCGTCAGACGCTCGGCGAGTTTGCCCTGGCGATGTTCAACTTGAACGCCTTTCTGTATGTAGACTAAACGCCAACTAGTTTATCGCCGTAGGATCAAGTTTGGTGCACGTTCGGCCAACCAGCACTCGCAGAGAGTTTATTGAGCAGGCGTTTTGCGGCTTCGGCTCGCTGGCGCTTGCTTCGCTCATGAACGCAAGCGCGGCGAGGGCCGAGAACCCGCTCTCCGCGAAACGGCCGCACTTTGAACCGCAGGCCAGGTCCGTGATTTTCCTGTTCATGGCCGGCGGACCAAGTCATCTTGAAACGTTTGATCCCAAGCCGCTCTTGAACCGCCTGGACGGCGAACGCCGCCCGGCCCAGTTTGGCGAGGCCAAGTACCAATTCATTGCCAACGATGCAAAGTTGCTGGGCAGCAAACGGCGCTTTGCGCGGCATGGGCAAAGCGGGCTCGAAGTTTCGGACTTGTTTCCCAATCTCGCTCGGCATGTCGACGAGTTGGCGATCCTCCGCTCTTGCCAAGGCGACATGGTGGTTCACTCGGCCGCGCAATATCAGTTGTTTAGCGGCCGTACCGCGCCGGGCTTTCCGAGTATGGGCTCGTGGGTCGTTTACGGACTCGGCTGCGAAAGCGAATCGCTGCCGGCCTATGTGATCATGCCCGACAGCCGAGGTGCACTCGAAGCGGGCCAGCCGATGTATGCCAACGGCTTCCTGCCGGCCGTTTACCAACCGACAATGCTTCGATCGGGCGAGCGACCGCTGCGAAATCTGGAGCTGCCCACGGGCGTTTCGCGCGACGAGCGGCGACGAACGATCGAGTTGGTGCGCAATCTCAATCGAGCTGCGGCCGAGGCCGCCCACGAGGAATTCAATAACGAGTTGAATGCCCGAATCAGCGCTTATGACCTGGCATTCAAGATGCAGACTGAAGCGCCCGAGGTGTTCGATCTAAGCCGTGAGACGCCAGAGACGCTCGGTCTGTATGGCATCGGCCAGGAGCCGACGGATGACTATGGCCGCCGCTGTTTGCTAGCCCGGCGGCTGGTCGAAAAAGGCGTGCGTTTTACCGTGGTGGTCTCCGGCGGCGGGCCGGGAAACCTGCAGTGGGACGCCCACAACGATATTGAAGAGAACCATCTGCGGATGGCTGCACAGACCGACTTGCCAATTGCCGGATTGCTGGCAGACCTCAAGCGTCGCGGAATGTTGGATTCGACGCTTGTGCTCTGGGGCGGCGAATTCGGCCGCTCACCCGAGGCCCAAGGCGGCAAAGGGCGCGATCACCACAATCTTGGCTTTTCCGTCTGGATGGCGGGCGGCGGAATCCAAGGAGGCCGCGTGGTCGGCGCCACCGACGAGATCGGCCTGCGAGCCATTGAGCGCCCTTGCCACTTTCGCGACGTCCACGCCACGATTCTTCATCAACTCGGCCTTGATCAGGATCAACTGACCTATCTCCATCAGGGCCGCAGCGAGCGATTGACCGAGATTGAAGGCGACGTCATCGGCGAGATCCTTTAGCGGCGCGCTGAAGATAGGCGGATTCGTCGCTGATGCACTACGACAAGCGGCGTCGGGGCGCAAAGTTCGCGATGTTCTCGCCGGCTCCTCCGTACTTCTCCTCTTAAGGATTGACCTTCTCTCACCCGAGCCCGCCGCAGGCGGTAACTGCGGCAGGCTTCATTTTTACTCGGTCCGAAGCCTGTGGTCCGGAATCGGCCGCTAGCCGGCAGTTCCGCTCTGCCGCGCGCAGACGATCTTCCTTGAGGGCGGGAGCCGCACCTGTTTTTGGGCGATGCCTTAACCTTTATTGAGCCTGTCCGCCTTCTCCGCCATCCTTGGAGCCCAATGCACCCCAGACGCCATACGGGCTCGGACCGGCGACTGCTTCCGTTGCACCCAAGTTGCCGGTGTCAATCGAGTCATTGATGAATCGCACCGATCCATCGCACATTACGCCGAGTACGCCGCCCGCGTGATAGCTGCTGGGCGGATAAACTCCCGAGCGGCTGTCTGCATTACCGTTGTTATCGCCCGTGCAAGCCGGCGAGTTGGGAGGCAGCACGGTATTAAAACCGGTGCGTTCGGGTTGTCCGTCGGTCCACAAGACTCCGAACCGGCATTTGACAATCGATGGGTTGACAAAGTACAGACCATTGGCCTGCGCCAGACACACGCCTGGATTTGTTGCCGGGTTAGTATCCAAGTTGGAGATGCTGGTTGCCGTGCCTTCTTTGATGGAAGGCTTGGGATTTGTCCCGATGCCTTGCTCGAGCGAGCGGACTCGTTCCGACATCGCAATCGTGTTGCTGGCGCCATCGATGATTTGCGAAAGTTTCACTCCACTCGAATAAGAAAACACGCCGCGAGTCGCTGCTGAATCGCGATTGTTAAAGATGGTGTCACCCCGGCTGAAGGCGTAGTTGTTCTGTCCGGGATTGGCGGGAGCCGGGCGCAGGTCAACCGAGCGCACTTCGGAAGGACAGATCAACGTAGGAATGTCGACGTTCCAGCCGGCCCAGCCATACCAACCCGGCGGCCCTAAAGGCGGGTAGTTGAGTGCCGGCGCCCCTTGGCAAATCGTGTCGTATAAACCCTGTTGTTCAATAAACGGAAGCAGTGGGATGAATCCGCTGACGCGTCCATTATTGCTCAGATTGGTGGCCCCGCCCTGTTGCGTTCCGCCCTTGCCAAAGGGAAACGACTTATTCACATCGTGATAATTCTGCAGTCCGACGCCCAACTGCTTCAAGTTATTCGTGCATTGCGACCGGCGCGCGGCCTCGCGTGCTGCTTGAACAGCAGGCAACAACAGAGCAATTAAGATCCCGATGATTGCAATTACGACCAGCAGTTCAACGAGTGTGAAGCCCCTCCGGCAAACGCGTGTTGGCGAAGCCATAGTCCCTTAACCCTTGATAAGAGCAAAAAACGGGGAAAAAGAAGGTGCCGCCCACCCTTCCACGACAATCAGCGATCCGCTGCGCCGCAAGGCTCGCCACATCCGTCGGGAGCGAGAGGCGCCGCGCCGCCAGGCAGGCGTCGATGGGAGCTCGACGAGGCGGAGCAACTTATGCGGAATACCCGGAAAGTGCCTGGAGAGTTTCCGCCAGTTACATTAATTAGTGGCGAAATAATTTAAGAATATCCAGTGAAATATCGTGCAGCCCGCAATGCCCGATCGAGGCGAAACCCGCATTCTTCCGGCCGCAGAGATCAAATTCATTCTGTTGTTGTTCAAAGCAACCGGCTGATCGCGCCCGGAAGAAAATGCGCCGACGATAGAGGGTGGGCGGGGGTGGCCATGGGTTTTTCTTTGGGAATATTTCAAATTTGCGAAACATTCCCATTCCCCCGGGGTTAGATCCTCCGCGGACGGATAGACAACGCTGTCTGAAACAGGCCTGAAGGCATGTTGTATCTCGGCAGACGAGATGTCAGTAGCAGGCCGGCCGTCGCTGATTTGAGCGCCCCACGAGCAGGGCAGAGAACACGAGGCTAAGCCCGAATGAATGGGAATTCTGCAGCGGTCGTCATCAACTATCAACTGACGTCCGGATTTGATCGGCAGCGCGAAATGCTGCTTAAACCCGAGTTTGCCGCTCGATTGTCAATGCCCATGGCCCATTGGGCGTTGCCCGAAGACCGACATCTGCCGATGGCATTGATGAACCGATCCGTCGGGGAGCTAATCGGCACGCCCTTCGAACAACTGCATGCGACTCCAGGAGTCGGCCAAAAAAAAATGGCGTCCTTGCTGCGATTATTGGCGCGCGTCAGCCAGGAAGCTCCGGGTTCGCAGGGCTCCCCGCCGCAGCCGGCGAATGATCATCAAGGCGCCGGCTCGTTGCGGGCCAATCTCTGCGAAGTGCGTTGGATTGAGTGGCGTGACGTGGTCGCGCGGCACGACTTGGGCTCCGAGACTTTGGGGCGTCTGTCGCGGAGCCTTCAGGCCTTGCCTCGCTCTCTCTGGAATACGCCCCTCTCGACATTTTTAAAGCTTTCCCTCGCTGAGATTCGCGGTCTTCGCGCCTACGGCGAAAAACGCGTGGGAGCCGTCTTGGAAGTCTTCGAGTTCTTGGCCAACGTCTTGCAACAAGTCGATGCCAACCCGCATCTGTCGGTTTGTTTTTCTTCGCGGTTCGTCGAGAGAGTTGAAAGGTGGGCTCGTCAGCAGTTTCTGGCCCCTGCCGGCCCGAGTTTCCAGGAAGTTCAGGATGAATTTGTGTTTCCGCTGCTTGAGCAAGTCCTGTTGGATGGCGGCGAACTTCATTGGGACGTAGTTAAGGCCCGCTTGGAATGTCCCAACTTGACGGTGCGAACCTTGGCTCGGCAGAAGGGACTCACGCGAGGGCGTTTGTATGAACTATGGGCGGAATGCGCCACCATCGCGAGCATCCGCTGGCCGGCTGGTTCGACAATCATGAGTCGCTTGCAGCGTAAACTTCTGGCCGACGGCACGAACC
>JAICIG010000174.1 GCA_025924495.1 Pirellulales bacterium
ACGATTCTCAGCCAACTGCCCGAAGGGACTGATTCGCCGATCATCGATCGCTTCGACATCGACGCGGCGCCGATCATGACGGTGGCGGTTTCGGGCCGGCGAGACTTCCGCGAGGTGACCGAAATCGCCAAAAAACGCATCAAGGAAGACCTGGAGACCTTGAGCGGGGTCGGAGCCGTCATTCTCGTCGGCGGACGACAGCGGGCCGTGAATGTGATCGTCGATCCCGACAAACTGCTGAAATATGAAAACCTGTCGATCGAGGACGTGCGTCAGGCCCTGATCCGCGAGAACCAGGAACAGCCGGGCGGCCGCGTCGACCGCGGCGCCAGCGAAATCGTGCTACGAACCATGGGACGCGTCGAGCGTCCGGCCGATTTCGCGCAGCTAATCGTGGCTAACCGTAATGGTCAGCCGGTGCGAATCGAAGACATCGGCCGCGTTGAAGATTCGTTCGAGGAGCCGCGCGGCTTAAGCCGACTGTGGATCAAAGCGGAAGCTGAGGCCGACGGGCGCGATACGGGCGACAACGCCGTGAGCCTGATTATCCAGAAGCAATCCGGGTCGAATACCGTGCAGGTCGTCGACACCGTCCTCAAGCGCTTATCCGAAATTGAGCCATTACTCCCGGCCGACATCCGTTGCGAAGTGATTCGCGACCAGTCGCGGTTCATCCGCAACTCGATCGACGAGGTCAAGCTGCACCTGATTCTGGCCGCAGTGCTGGTTAGCCTGACCATCCTGCTCTTCATCCGCGATTGGCGCACGACGATCATCGCCACCTTGGCGATTCCGACTTCGATCGTCGCTACGTTCGCCTTCATGGACTACATGGGCTACACGCTTAACAACATCACCATGCTGGGCTTGATTCTGGCCGTGGGCATCGTGATCGACGATGCAGTCGTGGTCCACGAGAACATTTTCCGCCACATGGAAGAGCATGGCATCTCGGCAATGGTCGCCGCAGCTTCGGCGACGCGCGAAATTGCGCTGGCCGTCGTGGCGACGACCTTATCGCTGTTGGTGATCTTCATTCCCGTGGCATTCATGGGAGGCAGGGTAGGGCGGTTCTTCAGCAGCTTCGGCATGGTCGTCGGGTTTTCGATCCTGATGAGCATGTTCATCTCGTTCACCATGACGCCAATGCTGTGCTCTCGATTCCTGAAGCTGGAAGCCGGGCATTCGAGCAAAGGCGGCTTCATCTGGCGGATGATCGATTCGACCTACGGCTGGATTCTGGCCTGGTCGCTGCGCAATCGTTGGGCGGTGGTATTGACCACGGTCGCGCTGTTGGTCGTCACGCCAGCCATTTTCAGCCGCGTGGGCAAGACGTTCATTCCGCGCGACGACCAGAGCGAGTTCGAGGTGGCGATCATGCTGCCCGAGGGCTACTCGCTCCAGCGCGCTGACGAGGTCTTTGCTGAAGTCGAAAGCCGCCTGCACAAGCTCCGCGGCGTAACCCACGCCTTCACGGTTATCGGCGACACGACGGGGCGAGTTACGAAAGGGCAGGGAGACGTCACCGCCGGAACAATCTACGCTCGGTTAGTCGATCTCGATCACCGCGACTACACCCAGTTCGACGTGATGAACGACGCCCGGGCGATCATGGCCGATTATCCGGACCTGCGGGTCGCGGTCCAGGACGTTTCGGCCTTCCAGGGAACGGGTTTCCGGCAAGTCATGATCGACTTCAACTTGCGCGGACCCGACATGGCCAAGCTGCAGCAGTATTCCGGCGAAATTGCCGCCTGGATGAAGCAGGAAGGGCACTTCGTCGACGTCGATACCAGCCTTTCGCTGCGCAAGCCCGAGCTGCGCATCCGCCCCGACCGGGAACGGGCTTCTGATCTGGGAGTCTCGATTCAGGCCATCGCCGCAACGGCCAATGCGCTGATCGGCGGCGAGCCGATCAGCAAGTACAAGGAGTTCGACGAACAGTACGATGTCTGGCTGCGCGCGGAACGCCGGGAGCGAGATGACCTCGAAGCGGTGGCCCGTCTGACCGTGCCATCGCACAAGTCAGGCGTGGGCGTGGTGAGAATGGGAAACGTGGCTCGGTTCGAAAACGCGCAAGGCCCGAACACCATCGATCGCTTCGGGCGGCAGCGCCAGGTCGTCATCTCCGCCAACCTGGAAGACATGGCGTTAGGCAACGCGGTGACGACATTGGGCAATCATGTCCGCGAGATGGGCCTGCCTTCCGACTATCGCTGGGAGTTTATCGGACAGGCAAAGACGATGTCAGAATCCAACGTCAACTTTATCGTCGCCTTTGCGCTCAGCTTCTTATTTATGTATATGATCCTGGCCGCCCAGTTCGAGAGCTTCGTGCATCCGATCACCATTCTCCTGGCGCTGCCGCTCACGATTCCCTTCGCGCTGCTGTCGTTGCTGTTGCTGCGCACGAACTTAGACGTCTACGCCATGTTCGGCTTGTTCATGCTGTTCGGCATCGTCAAAAAGAACGGCATTCTGCAGGTCGATTACACAAATGTCTTGCGCGCCCGCGGCATGCCGCGCGATGAAGCGATTCTGGAGGCGAATCATACTCGGCTCCGCCCCATTCTGATGACGACCGTCATGCTGGTGGCGGCCATGGTTCCGATGGCGCTGGGTCAAGGGCCGGGCGCCGGTGCGCGTGCCGGATTGGCGAAAGTAATCCTCGGCGGGCAATCCCTTTCGCTGTTGTTGACGCTGCTCGTCACGCCCGTCGCCTACTCTTTGTGGGACGATTTCACGCGATGGTGGCAGCGCGGCATGAGTTGGTTTGCTCGGCGCCGCACAATGGCAGTCAAACTCGAGGCGCCCGCGGCCCCCCCAGCCGCTGCAGTGCAGGAGGCTCTTCGCCCGGCCTCGGCCCGCGCGCAGGACAGGGCGCCAGCAACCGTCCGCTAACTGATGAGCCGATTCGCGCGCGCTTGGCACGGATTGAACCATCGCACCGGCGTAGAACGCACGTGCGGGCTTGAGTTAAAGCCCGCGCATTACACGTCTGGAAAGGCCGAGGAAGGGCCCTTGTCTATCGAGAGTTTGCCGACCTCCCCTCGGAAAGTTAACCACCGCCTGCGCGAACAGGCGGACAGGCTGCTATTGTCATGGCCCGCTTTTTGCTCCTTGTTCCGCGATAAAGCCGGGGCGGCGCTGGAGCCTAGCGACAGGATGGCAGCGCCCCCGGCCGCGGATTCAAATAAGGAGATGAATCGCCATGTGGCACAAAGTAAATCGAGCGAAAGTCTGGGCGGCGAGCGTTAGCGCATCGTGCCTGTTGTTCTGCGGCGGCGCGACCGCGAAGGCACAGGATCGCGGACCGCGCGATTTTCTGGATGACGACGTTCCCCCCGCTTATCGCGCCGAGCAACTCGACCGAGCTCGCGAAATCACCAACCTTTCTGAGGCTCGGGCGCGGGGCGAAGACGTCGGCCGCTATAAACCGCCAAAGCGTGTCGTCAAGCCAATCGCCCCCGAGCCAGTTCGCGACTACGCCGATATCCACGACAGCCGCTATTACTACGATGCACAGCAGTCGCCTCGAGCTGACGACCAGCGCCCATTGCGCGCCCCGACCAGCGGGCATTTCGATGAACGGATCGGCGCCTACGACGACGCCGGGCCTTATGCTCGCTTTCCGCTGGGTCGTTCAGTTCGCGGCGGCGAGGATCGCGACGACGCTCCCGACTATTTGACTCACTGGGGCAAGGATAGCGCGCTAGCGAACGGGTATCGCACGCGCGGGGTCCAAGAATTCTCCGACCGCTACGGCCAAGGCGTGCGATCGGATGATCTGTATCCGCTCGATCCCACGGTTAACCCCCGCGCCTATCGCGGCCACTATGATTATCAAACCTATCGTAACGTCAACGACGAGGACGACGATCGTGACACCGAGACGTTAATCCGCCGAGAATTGATGGTTCGGCCGGGCGCCAATTTGCGCGTTTCCAGCACCGGAACTTATAACTTCCGCAACTACGTCGATTATGGCAGCCAGGTTCGTGATCGTTTTCGCATGCCGGCTCACAAGCGATACCAGTACTTCAACCCGTGATCCGATCCTGATGCCAGGCGGCTGACGAAACGATTATTCCCCTACGACAGCAATGCCCCATCTCGCCGCAGCTCTGGCGGTGCGATGGGGCAAACTATTTAAACATCGATAGTTACTACTTCGACCACCACGAGGCGCGCGGCGAGGCGCCGCTTGGATGAGCATGGTTTTGATCTTGGCCCCATCAATCAATCTGCCTTAGAATACAGGCAATCTGGGCAAATCATTACGCACTCATCGGCTCAGGCATGTCGTATCGCTCGTTCAAGCGCTATCTGGGCGAAACTCACCTGGAGCGCAAACTTCTGGTGCTGTTCGGCATCTGCCTATTCGGCCTGATCGCCGCCAGCTTCTGGGTCTACAGCAGCCAGACCGACGCATTGGTCTCCAAGCAGAACCCGTCTCGCGGGCGGTTGCTGGTAGAAACCATCATGCTGGCGACGCACTGGGAAAAGATCGACCTCATTGACATAGGGCCGGAAAAACGGCGGTCAAGCGAGTGGCAGTGGTATTACGCGGCGTTGACGGCGAACTTAAAAAACCTCGAATACGAGTGGAAGTTCATTCGTCCCGCCGCGTCCGAAAAGGACAAGCAACCTGCGGACGAATTCGAGGCCAAAGTCGTTGAGCAGTTCCTGCAGAGTCCGCCGCCAAAGGACGAGCAGGGAGAAGAAAAGGACTACAAGCCTCGATTTACCGCGGACGGCCGACGATATGAGTATTTCCGGCCAATCTATGCCACCGACGCCCAGTGCATTCAGTGTCATCGGATTATGGTCGGTCCCAAGGATCTGCAAGCAGGAGATCTGATCGCCGTCGCCAAAGTCAGCATCTCGAACGAGGCGACGTTGGCCGATCAGAGCATGAACCGGGCAATTTTGATCGCGTTGGGCATCACGACGACGTTCCTGGCCGTGATTGCGGCCTATCTCATCATTCGCTACGTGATCGTCAAACCGCTCAATCACCTTCGCGAAGTGAGCGACGCAGTCAGCCATGGCAACCTGAACCAGCGGGCTGAGATTCACACCGCCGATGAGTTTGAGGACTTGGCCGTGGCCTTCAACCGTATGCTCGGCAACCTGGTCACGGCTCAGGACGAACTGCGTCGCCTCAACAGCAACCTCGACCTCAAGGTAGACGAACTGGCCCAGGCGAACATGCAGTTGTTCGAGCTGAACCGATTGAAGAGCGACTTCCTGGCGACCATGAGCCACGAGTTGCGCACGCCGCTCAACAGCATCATCGGCTTCAGCGACGTCCTCAGCTCCATCAAGTCGCTCGACGACAAACAGCGCCGCTATGTGCAGAACATCCAGAAGTCGGGCAAGATGTTGTTGGACATGATCAACGACATTCTCGACCTCGCGAAGATCGAAAGCGGCAAGATGGAAGTTCGCCCGAGCGAGTTCCGCATCGAGCACGTGATCGGCGCCCAGTGCGACATGGCCAAGCCGCTCACGGAGCGCAAGAACATTGATCTAGACATTGAGGTGCAGCCGGGCCTGCCTGAAATGTACCAGGACCAAGGCAAGGTACAGCAGATCCTCAACAACTTGTTGTCGAATGCCATCAAGTTCACGCCCGAAGGGGGCCGGATCGTCGTCTCGGCGCGGCGCAGCGTCGGGGACGAACTGGAATTGACCATCGCCGACACGGGCGTCGGCATCGCCGAAGCAGACCAGGGCTGGATCTTCGAAAAGTTCCGGCAGGGGCGTACGGTCATGCCCGGCGGCGACGCGATGACTCGCGAGTATTCAGGCACCGGTTTGGGCTTGTCCATCGTGAAGGAATTGTGCAAGCTGTTGGGCGGCGATATCCGCCTGGAAAGCGAGTTGGGCAGAGGCAGCACTTTTACGGCGAGCCTGCCCTGGACGATCGCCGACCAGGCCGGCGCCGATTCGTCGTCGAGCGTTTTGACCAGGCCTCAACGGGACGAATTCGCGTCCGTCACGAACCGCACGTCGGCGGTTTTGCCAAGCGGGCAGCCTTAGTCCGCTGGCGATTCTTGCACGCGGCGTGCCTGTACCTCTGCCGAGTGCGCCATGAGTGATGCCAACAACGTTCCGCTGCCCGAAGTGCAGCTGTTTACAGACGGGGCCTGCAGTGGAAATCCTGGCCCGGGCGGCTGGGCCTTCATTCTCCGGCATCCCGGCTCCGGCAAGGAACTGGAACAGTCGGGCGGCGAGGCCGAAACGACCAACAACCGCATGGAGCTCACCGCGGTCGTCCGCGGCCTGGAGGCGTTGAATCGGCCGTCGCACGTCGAATTGCTGACCGACAGCGTTTATGTCGGCAAAGGCTTGAGCGAGTGGATGGCCAAATGGAAGGCCAATGGCTGGCGTCGCCGGGAAGGACAACGCTGGGCGGCCGTCAAGAACGAGGATCTCTGGCGCAAACTGGACGAATTAATTGCTCGTCATCAACTCCTTTACACCCGAGTTGCCGGTCACAGCGGCCACATCGAAAACGACCGTTGCGACGAACTCGCCGTCGCCGCCTATCAGCGGTTCCTCCGGAACGGCAAAAGGTAAGGAGTAGTGAGCAAGGAGCGGATTCGCTTTCGACTCCCCACTCTGCATTGACTATTCCCGCCGCTACAATAGCCGTATGAGTACGGCTGCCAAGACAGCGGCGGAACAACTTGCCACGCCCGTGCAATTCCTGAAAGGGGTCGGTCCGCAGCGCGCGGAACTGCTCGAGCGGTTGGGATTGCGGACGGCGCGGGATCTCCTCTTCTTTTTTCCCCGCGACTACCAGGATTTGAACGACCTGCGCGGCGTCTCCCAACTGCTCGAAGGCGAGGTCGTTCGGATCCGCGGCGCGGTCGCCGAGGTGGAGCAGCGCACGGCGGCGTCGGGAACGCACATTCTCGGCGTTTTAGTGCGCTGCACCGATGGCTGCATCCGATTACTGTGGTTCAACCAGGCGTATATGCGGCAGCGGTTCGCCGTCGGCCAGGAGGTATTGGTTACGGGGAAGCCAAAACTCAACGGCGGAATGTGGGAGTTTTCCCACCCGATCATGCAGTGGCTCGATGCCGAAGAAGGCGACCAGCAAGGCAAGTTGCTGCCCATGTATCCGCTGACGGAAGGTCTGAGCCAGGGCCAGTTGCGGCGCGTAATGGAGGGGCTCGTACCTCCGTTTGCCGAGGTCCTCGAGGAGGTCTTCCCGCCCGACTTTCTCGCCGCGCACGATCTATGGACGATCCGCCAGACGCTGCCGCAGATCCACTTTCCTGCCGACCGAACGAGTCTCGAGCGGGCTCGGCGGCGGTTGATCTACCAGGAATTGTTCGTGTTGCAATTGGCGTTGGCCGCGAAACATCGCCAACTGAAAGACGAGCGGTTGGCGCCCCCGCTGGAAGCTACGGCCAAAATCGACGCCCGAATTTGCCGTCTGTTTCCCTTTGAACTGACGCCGGGGCAGCGGCAGGCGATCGACGAGGTTGCGGCCGATATGTCGCGGCCACATCCCATGAATCGCCTGCTGCAAGGGGACGTCGGCAGCGGCAAGACGATTGTCGCCGTGTACGCCATGCTGTTAGCGGTGGCGCACGGACACCAGGCGGTCTTGATGGCGCCAACTGAGGTGCTGGCTCGGCAGCACGCCGAAACGCTCGCCAGCGTGCTGGCCGCCAGTCGTGTCCGTTGGGCTGCGCTGACCGGCGGGCTATCGACCGGCGAGCGGCAGAAAACGCTCGCTGCATTGGCTGCGGGCGAGCTTGATGTGGTCATCGGCACGCAAGCCATCGTGCAGTCAGACGTGCAGTTCGCGCGGTTGGGACTGGTCGTCATCGACGAACAGCACAAATTCGGCGTTCGGCAACGCGCCAGCCTCAAGCAATCAGGCCTCGATCCGCATTATCTGGTAATGACCGCTACGCCGATCCCTCGGACGGTTGCCATGACGCTGTTCGGCGATCTCGATGTCTCAACACTGCGCGATGCTCCGCCCGGTCGCCAGAAGGTAAATACCTACCTGGCCGCTCCAGATGAGCGGCAGCGCTGGTGGCAGTTCTTTGCGAAGAAACTGCATGAGGGCCGACAAGGTTATGTGATCACGCCGCTCGTCGAGGCTTCCGAAGAGGTGGCCGCCGCGAGCTTGGATCAGGCTTATGAGTCGCTGGTGAACGGGCCGCTGGAGGCCTTTCGAGTCGGTTTATTGCATGGCCGGCTCAGTTCGGCCGAGAAAATGGCCACGATGGCGGCGTTTCGCCGAGGCGAGATCCAGGTGCTGGTCGCCACCACGGTGGTTGAGGTGGGCGTTGACGTGCCTAACGCAACTTTGATGGCAATCGAAAGCGGCGAGCGATTTGGGCTGGCCCAGCTTCATCAATTGCGCGGACGGGTCAGCCGTGGCGGCCAAGCCGGGTTTTGCTGCATTTTCAGCGAAAGCGAAGGCGAGGAGACGCGCCGCCGGCTGGAGGCATTTGTTTCCACCACCGACGGGTTCCGACTGGCTGAAATCGATTTCGAACTTCGCGGCCCGGGGGATTTGCTTGGAACGCGACAACATGGGCTGCCGCCCTTGCGTATAGCCAACTTAGCGCGGGATGTCGAGATTCTTGAAGAAGCGCGCCGCGACGCTCGGCAGCTCATTGCGCTCGACCCAACGCTCAGCTCGCCGGAACACGAGCGACTGCGTATTATGACCTTCAAACGTTATGGCCAGGTCCTGGAACTCGGCGATGTGGGGTGAAGGAGCGCGGCAGAGAGTCCATTCTCCTCACTCTTCCGCCATCTTTCGCCGCAGTTCGCAAATGACTTCGGGCGGAACGAAGTGGGCGAGTTCTTCATCGCCGGCCAAGGGTGCAATCTGTTTGATTAAAGTGCTGGAGACATGAGCGAATTCTTTGTCAGCCATCAGCACCACCGTTTCGATGCCCGGATCGAGCTGCCGGTTGGCGAGCATCATTGTCAATTCAGCTTCCAGATCGCTCAATGGCCGCACGCCGCGGATCATCACCCGTGCGCCGCACTCGCGCACAAAGTTGACGGCTAAACCCGAGAATTTTTGGACTTCGACGTTCTCAAACCGCCGCGTCGTGCGCCGCACCAATTCCACTCGTTCGTCCGGCGTAAACAATGGATGCTTGCCGGCATTGATGCCGATGCCGACGATCAGCTTGTCGACCAGGGAGCTGGCTCGTTCGATGATATTCAGATGCCCTAGCGTAATGGGATCGAACGACCCCGTATAAACCGCGATGCGCGAGTTCGACTTGGCCATCATCGGCTCATCAGCTCCCCTACAGGTGATCGGGCGTTGCGCACAAAGAGTTCGGCGACCGTCGGCCGCGTAAGATACCACACGCCACACAAATAGAATACGCACTTTATCAGAGCCAAGCCGACGAGCATGACCCATTGCATGACGACGATCACCCGACCAAAGGCTCCCATCATTTCGTTGAAGCCGGGCGGTTGCCGGGCGCCGGGCGGGGCGGCTCGTTTCGCCATGCGCTCCATGGACTTTTCCATGATCGGGCCGGTTTTCTGCAGCATCACGCCCCCGAGTATGGATTGCACGGGCACGAGCACGAGCGCCGCAATCAAGCTGGTCAAGAGGAGGAATCGTCCCGCTGGTTTCAGAAGCAGCGCAAGAATTGCTCCCGAGATCATCATGGTCGAGAGCGCCAATTGGCAAGCGGCTTGAATCCAGTGAAAAGCTCGATAGTGCACCATCACGGCGGCCAATTCTTCTTGCATCTCTTGTTGAGCATCTTGCATTCCTGGGTTCGCGGCGGGTTGTACCTGCAGTATCGCTCGCTGCAGTTTTTCTCCTGCCAGCAGATTGAGGACGCCGGAGAAGCCCGATAACAGCCCCAGCGCGCCTGCGACCAACGCCAGCACGCATAGCGCCGTCAATCCGCCGGTTCGTTGGCTCATCGAATTGACTCCTTGTTTTCACGCGGCATCAACGATAGCGGTCTAACAACGCCTTGATCAGTTCGGGCGATTGCCCTTGATCTCCCAAGCGGAAAGCATAGGCGGTTTGGGGATCGAGATACACGATCAGCCCGTAGATCAACAGCATCGTCGCAGTTGGCAAGCAGTAGCAGCCCGCCAGGGTCGCCAGGCCCGAAACCAAAGCCACAATGCCCAGCGTCCGATTTCGGTAACGGTAGTTGCGAAAACCCGCCAAGAGCTTTAATAGTCCAACAAGCAGCATGGCCCCGCCCATCAAGAGGTAGACTCCGCCGATCGTCCACCCCATGACGGCTGGCCCTGGCCCTTGGGGACCGCCCGGCTGATTCTGTGGCATGCCGGACATGACCAACGGCATGACGACCGCCATCGCCAGGATAAACGCGGCGTAGAGCAATTCAAATCCGCCCTGCACCATCATCAAGATGGCAACCACCGGAACTTGCGAGGCCTTTCCGCTAGGGATGTGGTCCGCAAACGGGCTGCCGAAATCGACGCCGGCAAAGTTCGGCGGCGATTCGGGCGATTGATAGGGGTTCTCCATGTCGCGAACATACAGCGCCGCCGCGACCGGCAAAAGCTGGCAATGCAAATTGCCGGGGGGCCGCCGAAATCGGCTCCGCGATCAGCAACGAGCGAGGTCAAACGGCTCGAGATTAATTTCTGGCTCAAGTCCGCGCAACATGCGCGCCAGGACGACAGCCGTCCCTGCAGACAACTGCAAGCCGCTGCGAAAGTGGCCCGTCGCCACGAAGGCATTTTTGCACCGCGGCACTCGCCCAAGCAGCGGCAGGCGGTCGAAGGTGCACGGCCGCAAGCCGGACCAGCACTGCTCAAACTGAGCCGCGGCGAGTCCGGGCGCGAGTTCCAAGGCGAATTGCAATAATCCGCAGACGCCGGCCGCAGTGGTTCGTTTTTCGAAACCGACATCCTCTTCGGTCGAACCCGCGAGAATTCGGCCGTCAGGGCGAGGCACCAGGTAACGCGGACCTTCATTAATGATCGAATGCAGTAACGGCCTGGATGCACTGAGCAGCACGATTTGACCCCGAATCGGTTTGGCGGCCACCCGAATGCCCAACCGCGCCAGCAGCGCCGTCGTCCAGGGACCGCTTGTCAGACAGATCTGTTCGGCGGTCAACGCGCCGCTGCTCGTGTAAACGCGCTCGACTCGATCGTGGCGCACCTCAAAGTCGTCGACCGAGACGCCGGAGTCAACCGTCACTCCGCGCTGAGCGCAACCGGCCAACAAAGCCTTTAAGTGCCTCGGATTGCGGAGTTGCATCTCGTCCGGCAGGAAGAAAGCCGAATCCAGCGCGGACGACGCAGCGCCGCCGGCCAGCGACGGTTCGCGATCGGCGAGCTCGGCAACCGACAGTTGATGACACGCGATGCCTTGTTGACGCCAACGCTCAGCGGAGCGCCGCATCTGGGCTCCGTCTCGTAGATCGCGCGCGAGGTAAACTCCTCCGCAGCGGCGGAGGCCATTGTCGACCCCTGTCTCTTCGCGCAGTTGGGCCGACCATGCTATATGACGCTCGTTGCTAAGCCGCAACAACAGCTCGTAGGGATCGTCGGTCGGCGTGGTCTGCGCGGGGGGAAGTATGCCAGCGCCGGCCCAGGAGGCCTCGCGTCCCGGCAGTCCGCGTTCTACGACTCGCACCGCGGCCCCTGTGCCGGCGAGTTCATAGGCGAGCGAGAGTCCTATCACTCCGCCGCCGATGATCAATACATCTGTCATGAACTTGCCGCTTTCCGCCCGAGCCGCCGTGGAAACACAGAGCGCGGGAACTCGATCAGTCTCCGCCGCCGCGGGCAGCCGCTCTAAGAATAAACCATTCGCCGCGTTACCTGCCCATTATTGCGGCGGCGCCGGAAACCGTCGAGCCTCGCAGGCCGCTACGACCCCGCGCCGAAGTGAGCCAAAAACAGATCCGCTTTTGTCCGGCCGGTCCAGTTCAGCGCGCAGGCGTTGAAGATCATCCCAATCATCCACATCGTACCAGGAGGGGAGAACTGAGAACGTCCATCTCGCAGCTTCCAGACGAGCGACGGTCTCGGCCCATACTGACGGCCGGCTCCATGCGATCCGATCAAAGATCGGCGGCACGGCGCCCGCCGCGCCGACAAGGTAATACCCGCCATCAGCCGCCGGCCCCAACACGGCCTGCGTTTCGTCGAGCCGTTTGAAGGCTGATTCAATGAACGTTGCCGGCAGCGTCGGGCTATCGGAGCCGATCAACACGGCCTGCGTGGCTCCCGATGCATAGGCGCGCTGAAAGTAGACCTGCATTCTCTGTCCCAGATCGCCATCGGCTTGCGGCTGGAGTTCCCAGCCAGCGGCCGCCAGCTCGCGAAATTCGAGGCGCCGCATTGAGGGCGTATACACGAGCACACGGCGATCGGCGACGAATGCGAGTCGCTCGATGAGCGTTTCGAGAAAGACGCGATGCAATCGGGCAGCCTGCTCAGGGCCGATCCTCGCGGCGAGCCGTGTTTTGACCTCTCCCGGCGCCCAGAATTTCGCGAACATGCCCAACTGCCGCATGATCAACCTCGCGAGTTGAGCAGCCGCCGCAACAGCACTTCATTCACTCGCCCTCGAAACCGTTCGACGCCATCGATCACCGCCACTGGCACGCATTCGGTATAGCGCGATCTGAGTGTCGGATCGCCGTCGATATCCACTTCAGCGACTGCGAGGCCGTAGCGCTCGAGCAATGCCTTGGCGTCTTCGCAGAGGTGGCAGCCTGCGCGGGTGTAGAGAACGACGGCCGCAGCGTGGGAAGCACTCATAGGGAATGGAAGGCCGTGTTAGATTTCAAGAATCGCCAAACAGAAACAGAGATCCAAACCTGTACGACTGGGGGGAATCACGGCGCCGGCGCAATACCACGCGGTCATTGGGGAGAGCCTGCATGGAACCTCGCTAACACAATCGGAGAATCCCGAGCTGACTGGCCGCAAGTTACAATCTACCTAGAATATTAGCGAAAGTGCTTTACGGCGCCATTGCTTGGCTGGTATCCTCGCTGCACCTGTGCTAGGTTCCAGTGTGGTTAAGAATGCAGCCATTCGACGGCGCCAGGATGCGAGTTGGACGCCATTCTAAGTCCCCTGGGTTCCCATGGCGGGCGTCGTTTGGCCTCGGTAAAGAAGGCGCCAATTGCCTCCACTCAAGGGATTGAGGACGGCCTTTTGGCGATCGCGGCTGAGGAGCGGCAGTTGTCTGTGACGTGCACATGACCAAGCTCAAAGGCGACACGTTCATTGACCTGGTTCGGCGCAGCGAGTTAGTCGACAAAGACCGACTTGCCAGCGCAATTGCAGCTCTTGAGCAACGCGACGGCAAGCAGGCGTGCGAAGATCCGCAGAAAGTCTCACGCCATTTGCTTGATGCGGGCTTGTTGACGCACTGGCAGTGCAACAAGCTGCTGGAAGGGCGCAGCAAGGGCTTTTTCCTGGGCAAATATAAATTGCTCGGCCACCTGGGGACGGGCGGGATGAGCGCGGTCTATCTGGCCGAGCACATCAACATGCAGCGGCGAGTGGCCATCAAAGTACTGCCACAGCATCGCATCAACGACTCATCCTATCTGGCGCGCTTTTACCGCGAAGCCAGGGCTGCGGCCGCTCTTGATCATCCGAACATTGTCCATGCTTACGATGTCGACAACCAGGGAGACACCCACTACCTGGTCATGGAATACGTGCAGGGACTCGACCTGCAACAGATGGTCAAACAGCAGGGCGTTCTGTCGTATGAGGCGGCCGCGGACTATATCCGCCAATCGGCCGAAGGGCTGGCTCACGCGCACAAAGTCGGACTGATCCATCGCGACGTCAAGCCGGCCAATCTGCTCGTCGATGCTCAGGGGACGGTCAAAGTATTGGATCTCGGGTTGGCGCGTTTTGCCGACGAATCACAAGGTTCGCTGACGATCGCTCACGACGAAAATGTGTTGGGAACAGCCGATTATCTCGCGCCTGAGCAAGCCCTGAATAGTCATAATGTCGACTCACGGGCCGACCTCTATAGCCTCGGCTGCACGCTCTATTTCGTCCTCACCGGCCATCCGCCATTTCCGGAAGGCACGCTGCCGTAGCGTTTGATGAAGCATCAAACTGAAGAGCCGGTCAGTATCAGTAAGGAGCGACCCGACGCGCCGCCCGACCTGGTCGCGATTTGCAACAAGATGATGGCGAAATCGCGCGAAGTGCGATATCAGACTGCTGCGGAGGTGAGCCACGCGCTGACGCAGTGGCTATTGTCGAGAGAGAATTATCAAGGGGCCGCCAGCCTGGCGGCGGCACAACGCAAGAACCCTCGACCCGATCTGGCCGTGCGCAGCTCCCGCGTGCAGCCTGGCGAACGATCTCCCTCGGTGAGCGATACCGCATCGAATTTGGATCGCCCAACCATCAAAGGCTCGAACTCTGAAGAGGTGCTGGGCGGCGAGCCTCTGCTGAAAAAAGGGCCCAGCGGCAGCTCCAAGCCGGGCGGCAGTTCGAAGGAGAGCGGTTCGAAAAAGCCCAAGCGACTGCCTGTCGCTAAACCGCTGAATCCTCTCGACGAGTTTTCGATCAAGATTGAAGACAGCCAGACGAACCTCGGCTCGGGGAGAATTGTCCGCAAATCCGACTCGACCATCGGCCGCAAGGAGGCGTGGCCGGGCTGGTTCGTCATCTCTTTGACGACCATTGGCATCATCGTCGTTCTTTCGCTGATCTTGCTCTTCATCGCTTACGGCTAGTCGCGGTCAGAGTCAGACGCGAATGCCGATTTCTGCCGCACTGACGGTGAACGGACAGCGGCGATCT
>JAICIG010000175.1 GCA_025924495.1 Pirellulales bacterium
AACGCCCCCATAGGCCAGCGCCGCTTCGATCACGAAGGGGTTGCCGCGATAGACGGCGGGGGGACGCGTGGCGGCCACATAAAACTCGCCTGGCACGACCTTATGCAGTCCCTTGAGCAGCAGTTCCTCGCCGATCGGCACGATGCAATCAGTCGTCGGAGCGCCGATTTTGGTTTGCTGGATGGCCTGAAACAGCGCGTCGGCCTCGTGCCGGCCGATGCGCGTCGGCGAAGCCCGCACGCCGAGCTTGGCTGTTTCGCAGATTTTGCTGGCGACGGCCGGGCTGACGCGCGAAAAACTCTGTGTCAAAAACTGCGAGAGCGTCGTCGCTTTCGTGTCCTTGAGCATCGTCAACAGCATGCCCAGTTCGACGCCGTAAGGGTGCGGCTTGATTTCCTTCGGCTCAGCCGGCAGCTTGTCGGCGGCCCGCTCGTAGTTGGTTTCGTTGCCGTCTGGGTCCTTGTAATGGATCGTGACATGCGGATTGGCAATCGCCGTCTGCTCGAGATATTCGTCGACGCTGCCGCGGCCGCGCGTGTAGCGAGCCTCGAGCTCGATGGTCACGCGCGTGCCGTGATCCCGCTCGATCCATTCAATGCCGTGCTTTTCGATGGCTTTGCGGCCCGCCTCGCCCGGCGGCACGTCGACCCCTTCGCCCTTGTTGTTGAGAATCTCGGGCTTGTTCTTCTTGGTGTCGATCTGAATCTCGTAGTAATGCGCCGGCTTGCGCGGAGAAACCTTGGAGATGATCTTCACCGGTTTGCCGGTGGTGAGCACGCCGTACATGCCGGCCGCGCTGATGCCGATGCCTTGCTGGCCGCGGCTCATCCGCAGGCGATGGAATTTCGAGCCGTACAGCAGCTTGCCGAAGATGTTGGGGATTTGCGTCTTGAGGATGCCCGGACCATTATCCTGCACGCCGACTTTGAAGCGGTTGGGCGACGTCTGTTCGATATGCACCCAAACTTCGGGCAGAATCCCGGCTTCTTCGCATGCGTCGAGCGAGTTGTCGACCGCCTCCTTGATCGTCGTCAGCAGCGCCTTACGGGGATTGTCAAAGCCGAGCAGGTGCCGGTTCTTGGCAAAGAATTCGCTGACCGAAATATCGCGCTGGCTGGCGGCCATCGATTCGGCCGTCGCGCGGCGGCGCTTAGGGTGCGGCGCCGATCCATTTGTTCCCGCGGCGCCATTGCCCGCGGCCGCTTCGGCCGCGTGGTCGTCGGAAGTTATGTTGTCGCTAGTTTCGAGGTCGCCTGCCGCTTCTTCGGCGGAGATCTTCCGGGCTTTAACGGTTGCCAAAGGTGTCCACTCCGTATCGTTTCCGAGGAAAGGCTGTTCTGCTGAATTTGTCGTCGGCTGCCGCCGATGCACCGCAGTCGCTCCGGCGCTGCCGACGGCTGAAGCGCCCAAGTCCATGAGCCGTGCGAATTGCGAAAATCCGTTCTCGATGGTTGTTCCGCCCGTCACGAGACAACTGGCGAGGGCGCACCGCGGCCGGAACTGACCGAGCGGGCAAGCGACGGCGGAAAAGGCTATCGGTTGCGTTGATTATAGCGGCCGACCAGCCGCCTTCCCAGGCGGTTTCGGCCTGAGCGCGCGGCAAACTGGGTACGATCGCAACGGCCGGTAAATAAAGATTGACTCGTTAAGCCGGCGCTTGCCGAGACTGTTTTTGGGCCACGCCCCCCGTCGCCGTGCTAGCAAGTCGAGCCGGTCGGCGCGGGCTGCCATGCCGGAAAAAATTCATCGCTGCGGCGCCTCGACCCAGAACAGAGGACCTGCCGAGCGAGACCCTGCTCAGCAAGGAGCGCTCAATGTCTTGGACACGGACATCGAAACGATGGGCCTTCGCGGCCCTGATGCTGGCCTCGGCCGTAGGGCTTGGCGGCAGTCGCGCCGCGCGAGGCGCCGATCTGTTCTACAACTTTTACGCTCCAGGCGAAAATGGCGGTCCGCCGGCGCAGCTGTACATCAGCCCGCGTCCCACTCCGCCGCTGGTCGGACACACTTATATTACTTATCAGCCGCTGATGCCGCACGAGATGCTCTATCCGCACAAGCGCGCCTACTACCGTTACGACAGCGCCCACCGTTTCCCGGTGAATCGCACGACTGTGCGCTGGGGCGGGGTATTGACGCCGGGTCGCGTCTGGTGGCGCTATCCCTCCATCCCGATTTCGTACCTGAACACTCCCTAATTGATTCTCGCCCGTCGCCCCCGGCAGCTTTCTCGCCGGGAGTTGTGCGTTACGGTGCGGACGTCCCCCCGGCGAAGAAACAAGGAACCCCCGACCATGAAAGCCCGATTCCTGTTGGCCGCGGCGGCATGCGCCCTGGCCGCGAGTTTATTCTCTGGTCTCGCACAGGCCGGCGGCCTGCTTGCCAAAAAGCATGGCTGCGGTCCGGCGGGCTGTGGCGTGCATGGTTGCGGCGTACACGGTTGCCGCGGCTGCGGATTGCACGGCTGCCTGCATCATGCGCCCTTGTGCGCTCACGGCGCAAAGGCCGACGCGCTGGCGCGGGCACAATCAGCAGGCGTGCCTTGGGACGGCGGTTACTGGCATACTATGTGGGGCCAACCCGTTGCGCTGGTCGTTCCGCCCACCGCCGAACTGCAGACGCACTACAACTGGGGCGTCGCTCAGACCAGCGTGACGCCCATCTGGCACCAATACCAGCGCGCTTACCCAGGGCCGTTTGTCCCGGGGGGCCGAGCGTTCCTGCCGACGCCGAACATTCCCAGCAGCACCGACCAGTTTGGCGTGTATTACATCCGCGGACCGTGGTAAGCAAGGTTCGCTGTTGGGGTGGCGTCCTGGACAAGGCGGTTGTTGCAAGCAGCCCCGCCGCCTCGCTTGAGCCGAGAGCAATCGAGGTTGCGATGCGCCGTCGACGCGTCGCAGATCGGGACGCCGCCCTGAGGGGCCCGGCAATGCCTATTGGTCGCTGGCCTGCATCTACTGCGGCGTTGAGAAGCGGTTAAAACCGGGATTGAAGCTCGATACCGAACCGGTATCGAATGCGACTCCCTGACGCTTGGCCAATAGTCGCAGAACTTTCTCGAAATACTGCACGCGGTTTGCAGGCTGCTTTCTAGCCCACAGAAAGGCCTTTTCGACCATATCGCGAGGCAGTGTCTCTTCGTCCACCTGTTCCAGGACGACAGCCAGAAATTCGAAATCCTGCGGCCGCATAGCGCGCAGGCCTTTTTCCAGCTGCACCTTGAGGCTGACTCGCGTGGTTCCGTCGGCGCGGATCAAATCATCTGCCGCAGCTGGCGCTCGCCACAGGGCCCATGTGCCCGATAATGCAGCGATCAACGCCAGAGCCGCCCATTTGCCTTTCATCGTGCAGGTCTCCTGGTGATTTTGGAGCGTGAATTCCCTCGAGGTTCACGGCGCACTCTCTGCCCGCCGACGTGCGCAGGAGGTCGGTTGCGAAACGGGTGCGCAGTTACTGATATGAAGTGCTGGTAGAAGGGCGGCAAACTTCTACCGTATTTGGTTCTCGTCGGCAAGGCGAGTTGGATTCAAATGCGGACAATCGGGCGCTTGCTAGCAAACGTCAGGCGCCTATGCCGTACCGCTTTCGGCTTTGCTCCCCGCGGGCGCGCGGAGCGGCTGCGAAGGGGTTGATTCATCGAGATCGCGCGCGATGGGCTTGTGCGCATGGTGATGGATGAGCGTCTTGACCTGCGAGATGCCCCAACCCAAGGGATTGCATCCCAAGCTGCTCGTAAGCGTGCTGAGTAAAACAAAGGCCACGGCCGACTTGACCCGGCGCCGGCGAGCATCCATGCCGCGCATCCCTTTCGCCAAAGAACTCACTTTTCGCGGGGGCATAATAGCCGTCTGGCTCTCCGGCACAATGCCAATCGCGGCCGATTTACGCCACTCGCATTCCCCTTTGACTTCGTACCTCGTCTGAGGGAAACTAGCCGATTATCGATTTCGGGCGATCTTTTCGAGGCTGTCGATGGCGGAGCCGTTTGATCCTTATCACAAGTGGCTGGGCATCCCGCCGAAGGATCAGCCGCCGAATTATTATCGCCTGCTGGCGATCGAGCTTTTTGAAGACGATCCGGAGATCATCTCGAACGCCGCCGACAGGCTCATGGCGCACGTGCGCACTTTTCAAAACGGGCCGCACTCTTCGGTTTCGCAGACGCTGTTGAATGAACTGGCCGCGGCGCGGCACACCTTGCTCGAGCCTGCCAAGAAATCGGCATACGATCAGGCGCTGCGCGATCAACTTTTGATGGCACAAGCCGCGCAGGGGCCCATGGCTCCGATACCGGTTGCTCCTGCTCAGCCAATGCCCATTCCGGCGCCGGTTCCCTTGGCGGCAGCGGTCCCACAGCCTGTCGTCGCGGCGCCTTTGCCTGTTAGCTCTCCGCCCCTCGCCGCAGAGCCATACGCGGCGCCTAGGATCACCACCAGGCCGCTGCGGTGCCGGACAGGCTGGCACGTGCCCGCCGCCCTGCTGATCATCGGCGCCACGCTGGTTGTGACGGCCTATTCACTGTTGCAGCTGCGCAACAAAAAGCCTGCAGCGCACCAGGCCACTCCTCCTAAGGTCGTCGCTGAAGACGCTGCCTCCGCGGATGAACGGGTTCCACCTGCCGTTACGGCTCCTTCCCCGACTTCGATCCAAAGCAACGCCGCCGATAGCCCCGACGAGCTTGTCGGCGGCGCACGACGCAAGCCAATCGCTGCGGTCCCGGCGGCCTCTCCAGCAAGTCGTACGGCGGCGCGCATCAACCTGCTGAAGTTGATTGATCCCGCGCGCGATGCCGTCAACGGCGAATGGCGAATGGAACAGGGCGTATTGATCTCAGCCGAGGAGTCCGCGCCGCGATTGGCAATTCCCTTCCATCTGCCTCCTGAATATGAGTTGAGCGCGGTGGTTGAGCGACGGCGCGGGGACGACGCGTTCAGCGTCGGGTTGATCGCCGATGCATACAAGATTGCGGCCACGGTTGACGGCTGGCATGGCGCGGCCAGCGGTTTACAACTGGTTGACGGCCGCTCGGCCGAAGGGAACGACACGACCCGATTAGGCCGCGTGCTTCGCGACGGGGAACCGAACGTATTGAATTATACTATTACGAAGTCGGAAATTCGCTTGATTTGCAACGGCGAAATGATCATTGACTACCACGGCGATTTCGATCGTTTGTCATGGCCGTCGGACTTCCGCGCCCCGGTTCCCGGTCGCTTGGAACTGATCGGTTCCCGCGGCAGCGTGTTTGCGATTAGCAAGCTGGAGTTAGCGGTGCTGTCCGACCCGGCGAGGATTGCCGGGCCGATTCGTGACACGACGCCGAAGCCGAATTCGCCGGCGATTGTCGACGCGCAAAAGCCTGATGCCAAGGAGAGTCGCAAGACGCTCGGCGGATTGCTCAATGGACCCGCGATTAAGCCCGAGCCTCCTGACGAGCGCGAATTGACGAAAGCCGAGCGACAAGCGCGTGAGCTCTATCGCGACGACCTGGCCAATGCCAAGCTGAGCGTGCAGAAAAAGGCGCTGGCGCAGACCTTGCTTGATCGCGGGCTTGGCCAGCAGGAGGATCCTGCGGCCCGATATGCACTGTTGAGCTTAGCGAGCGAAGTTGCCGCCGAGGGAGGCCATGCAGCGGCTGCGTCGGCTGCAATCGATGAGTTGGCGAATTGGTTCCAGGTCGATTCGATCGAATTAAAGCTCGAGGCCTTGGCCAAGGCCAACAAAGCCGCCAGTGCGCCGCAACAGAAGCAGGAGTTAGTCAAAGAAGCTCTTGCGCTTGTTGACGCATCGATCGAGGCGGATGCTTATGAAAAGGTCGCGAAAGCGATCGGCATTGCACAATCGGCGGCGCGATCGCTGAAAGATTCTCGCTTGACGAAAGAGCTGGCCGACAAGAAGCGCGAGGCGGATCGATTGAGTAAGATCCGCGCGTCGCTGGACGGGGATCTCGCCCTACTGGAACAGGATGATCGCGATGAGCAGGCAAACCTGAATGTTGGCAGATACTACTGTCTAATGAAGCAGCAGTGGGACCGCGGGCTGCCGTACTTAGCGCGCGGCGCCAATCCGGCTTACCGCGCGCTGGCTGAACGCGATCTGGCGAAGCCCGACTCGGCCTCGGCACAGAAAGAATTGGCCGATGAGTGGTGGGATGTTGCACAAAGCGAAAAGGGCGTGGCTAAGACGGCGGCGCTGAATCGGGCCGGGGATTGGTATCGCCGAGCCGGGCCCTTTCTCTCCGGTTTGGATCGGGAACTGGCCGAAAAGCGGGTCAGGGAGATTGAGGCGGGCGAAGACGCTGCGGACGGCAAACTCGTTTATCTGGTCGATATGAATGAAGCCAGCGTGAGTTCCGACGACAACCGGCTGTACAAAGGAAAGGATGATAGCGGCAACGAATTGAAGGTGGACGGCAAACCAACACCCAAGGGACTTTTGATTGAGCCGCCGAAACAAGGCATTGCCGCCGCGACCTACATTGTCAGCAAAAAATACCGGCAATTCACAGCCGACGTCGGGGTGAGCCCCTTTCCCTCCCGCGCCAGTTCGAGCCCGCTGACGTTTGAACTCGTTGGCGACGGCGCACTGCTGTGGCGCTCCAAGCCGATCAAGCAGCCCGCTGACGCCGATCATTGCGAGGCCAACGTCAGCAAGGTCATCAATTTGGAACTGCGAGTCTTTTGTCCAGGCAGCAATAGCGGCGCCAAGGCTGTCTGGATCGAGCCGCGGCTGATATTGAAATGATCGTTAACGGGCGCCAACTTTTCCTCGCGCCCGAGCGCCGGCGTCGTGCGCAACGTCTTCGCATTGGGTGGAACGATTGTCGCCCTGCGAGGTTTCCGATATCGCCCGCTGTTTGAAACGCGAAGGAGCGGCCGCGCATGTTTATCGGCACGTATCTATCTGCCGGGAGTCGACGACCATGACATTAGTTCGATCATCCTGCTTCGCGATCGCTCTGGGGCTGCTGCTTTGTCTGCAATCTACGGCTACTGCGGATACGCCTCAGCGTCCTAACGTGCTGTTCATCGCCGTTGACGATTTGAATCATTGGGTTGGCTATCTGGGGCGCAACCGGCAGACGAAGACGCCGAACATCGACCGCCTCGCTGCGCGCGGCGTGCGGTTCACTCGCAGCTATTGCGCCGCGCCAGTTTGCAATCCCTCGCGCGCGGCTTTGATGTCGGGTCTGCGCCCGTTCTCCTCGGGCGTGTATGACAACGACGACGATTGGCGGACGGCGATCTCCGCGGACCTGCCGTTGACAACGGCTTTCCGCCGGGCCGGCTATTACGTCGCCGGCGCCGGCAAGATTTATCATGAGGCATTCGCACGACGAAGCGAGTGGGACGATTACCTGGCAAAGCCGGGCGCCGATCCGAGGCCGACGGGCGACACCGGCGTGGGCGGCATTAAATTCGCCCCGCTCGACTGCCGCGATGAGGACTTGCGCGAAGGGAAGATTGTGCAGTATGGCATTGACCAACTCAAAAAACGGCACGATAGACCCTTCTTTCTGGCCGTGGGTCTGCACAAGCCTCACATGCCGTGGAATGTTCCGCGCAAGTATTTTGACCTGCATCCGCTCGCCGAGATCGAACTTCCACCCACTCGCGATGATGATCTGGCCGATATTCCTCCCGCCGGCGTGCGCATGGCTCGTCCCGAAGGAGACCACCGTGCGATCCTCGAATCGGGCCACTGGAAGGAGGCGGTGCAGGCTTATCTGGCCGCTATTTCCTACGCCGACGCAATGATCGGTCGCTTGCTCGACGCCTTCGATCAAAGCGCTTATCGAGAAAACACGGTGATCGTGTTCTGGGGCGACCATGGCTGGCATCTGGGCGAGAAGCAACATTGGCGCAAATTCGCGCTGTGGGAAGAAGCGACTCGGGCCCCGCTGATTTGGGTTGCGCCCGGCGTGACGAAGCCAGGCGGAGTCTGTGAGCGGACCGTCGATTTCATGGCCATCTACCCTACATTGACGGATCTCTGCGGCATTGCAACGCCGACCCACGTTCAAGGCAAAAGCATTCGCCGCTTATTGGCCGACCCGCACGCAGCATGGGAGGAGCCGGCAGTCACGACATTCCGCTTCAACAATCATGCGGTCCGCAATGAAGGCTGGCGCTACATTCGTTATGCCGACGGAGGCGAAGAGCTGTACGACGAGACAGCGGATCCATATGAATGGACCAACGTCGCCGACGTCGCCAGGTTCGCTTCGCAGAAGGCGAAGCTAGCTGAATATCTGCCTCAAAAAAATGCCGCCGATATCAACGCGGATACACGATCGGAATCGCCTCGAGCTAACCGGCGCAGGGCGAACAAACCGCGCGGTTCCTAGGCGGAATCTGATGCCTGCTGGCGCGACCGCAGCAATGTGTCGGGTCGCACATACATTTCGCATACTGCTTGCACTCGGCGCGGAGTCTACGACGCGCGTCATCTGCTTCAAATTACCTTCAATCGAGGGTCTCGCTCCAGCTCTGTGGCGGGGAACTTTTCTTCTGCGATGCCAAGATGCACGAAGTCCTGATGTACGTCTAATGCCGCTTAAATAATCGCCGCTTAGCTTGTTGCCGTCGGCATTCAGTTGCGGGCAGTTGCTTAGACCGAAAAACGCCGGTTGACAGCGAGGGCGTCGCATAGACGTTGGATTCGCCTTTCGAAGATCAGCGTCTAGCATTCCGGCGCGCGGCAACTCCTGCAAGTAGTTCATTCAGGAGAAGCAGATGAAGAGAGCATCCGAATCGCGGTCGCACTATGCCTTTACGTTAGTCGAACTATTGGTGGTCATCGCCATCGTCGGCATTTTGATCGCGCTGTTGCTGCCCGCCGTGCAGATGGCGCGCGAGGCCGCACGTCGATCGCAGTGCACCAATAATCTGAAGAACATCGGGCTGGCGATGCATAATTACCACGATCTGTTTGGCGGTTTCCCCTACGGATTCGACGACCACGAGACATTGTGGAGCGCCATGATCCTCCCGCAGATCGAACAGACGAATATGTACGGCGCATTGCAATTTACGGAATCTGGCCCGGGCAACTGGGATTCCGGCTCGGCCAATACGACGGCGTGCGGCACGCTCATTCCGGTATTGCGATGCCCCACCATGGACATCGCCGAGCACATCACGAACAACGGCATCCCAGGCCGAGTGCCTGTGAGCTATCGAGGTTGTGCCGGCTCCAACGTCTATTCGGATGACGCGAGCACCATCCCTGCAAGTGCGCCCGCGGGCGCCATGGCGCTGGAACAGGTTCCCTTGAACGGCATGTTCTACGGTTGCAGCAAGGTTCGTCTGGCCGACGTCATGGACGGCAGCAGCAATACAATCTTGATCGGCGAATCGTATACCGACACCTATGTGAAGGACGGGCAGGAGATGGATTTCTGGCAGCTCGGCTCGCCGCAGACGGGCGGCTGGGTTCCGGGCGGAACCGGCGGCACGGAATACAGCGAAGGTCTCGGTTCAACCGGTCCCAAGATCAATAGCCGGCTCGATCCTGCGATTCCCGGCGTGATCATGGAAGTGTCGTTCGGCAGCTATCATCCGGGAGGAGCCAACTTCACCTTCGCGGACGGTTCGGTGCGTTTCCTCCCCGAAAGCATCAACCTCGCCATCTATCAGGCGCTAGGTTCGCGGAACGGCAACGAGGCGGTGGGAGATTTCTAGCCAGCCAGGTCGATTGCATCGCGCGGGTTGTCCGTCCTCAGTTCGCCTCATGGCGATCGTCCGAACTCAGAAGAGGTTTTTTTGGTATGCACAAGTCGTTGATCGTTTTTGCCGCGCTGCTGGTTCTACCTTCCGTCGCGGGATGTTATCGAGCGCCGCACATGGATTACAGCGCGGTGAATCTGGTGCAGGCGCATGGCGTCGTAACGTTGGATCAACAGCCATTGGCCCAAGCGACGGTCGTCTTTGAAGCGCCTGACAAGCAGTTTTCTTTTGCCACGACCGATGCCGCGGGGAAATACGCCTTGCAGTTCGACTCGGACCAGCGCGGCGTAACGCCGGGGCCCAAAATCGTTCGCATTCGTACGACTGGTCCGATCGGCGAAGAAGCCGAGAGCACTGCCGAGGATGGCACGGCCCCGCCGGCGACTGCCGCCGAGCGCGTGCCCGTTCGCTACAATCGTCAATCCGAGCTGAAAGTTGACGTCAGCCCCGATCGGAATGAGTATAACTTTGACCTGACGTCGCAGTAACTGCGTCATCAGGCCGCTCACCGCCCTATTTGATTCCGGAGTCTCGCATGTTCTGGCCGGCAGACGCTTATAGTCCATACTCGATGATCAATCGTCGCTCGTTTTTGGCGGCGAGCAGCTCGTTGGCGGCGGCCTCGATCTGGGCTTCGCGCGCTGAAGGAGTCGTGCGTCGCCAGGCGCGGTTCGAGGGCTATCCATTTTCGCTTGGCGTGGCTTCAGGCGATCCGTCGGCCGATGGTTTTGTGATCTGGACCAGACTGGCTCCCAAGCCGCTGGAAGACGGCGGCATGCCTGCCGAAGTAGTCGAGATCGACTGGCAAGTCGCTGAAGACGAGCAGATGTCGAAGATCGTTCGCAGCGGCAAGACCGTCGCCACGCCCGACTGGGCTCATTCGGTGCATGTAGAAGTCGCCGGATTGCGGCCCGACCGTTGGTACTTCTACCAATTCCGCGCCGGCGGAGAGATTAGTCCCGTCGGTCGCTCTCGCACCTTCCCCGCGGCTGATGCTTTGAACGAGAAGCTGCGATTCGCTTTTGCCTCGTGCCAGCATTACGAGTCCGGATATTTCACCGCCTACGATCACATGCGCAATGAAGATCTCGATCTCGTCATCCATCTGGGCGACTACATTTACGAGGGTGCGGCGCGCGACGACCAGGTTCGCAAGCACAATAGCTTGGAAATCGATTCGCTCGACGACTATCGCAACCGCCACGCTCTCTACAAAACCGATCCGGCCCTGCAAGCGATGCACCTGGCGCATCCCTGGCTCGTCGCCTGGGATGATCACGAGTTCGACAATAACTACGCGAATGATATTTCCGAGCATGCCGGCGTTCCGCGCGATGAATTTCTGCAGCGCAGGGCGCGCGCCTACCAGGCCTATTACGAGCACATGCCTCTGCGAAGGAGTTCGCTGCCGCAAGGGCCCGACATGCCGATCTATCGCCGCGTTCCGTTTGGCCGGTTAGCGGAATTCTTTGTGCTTGACACGCGGCAGTACCGCACCGATCAGCCCTGCGGCGACGGTCGCAAAGAACCCTGCGAAGCCGTCTACGATCCGCAAGCCACGTTGCTTGGGGATCGACAAGAACAATGGTTGCTCGGCGGGCTTTCCGATTCGGCCGGGCGTTGGAACGTGCTAGCGCAGCAAGTGATGATGGCTCGTGTCGATCGCGGCCCGGGCGACAAGACGGCCTACAGCATGGACCAATGGCCCGGCTACGAAGTCAGCCGCCGCAGGTTGCTTAAGGCGATTCACGATCGCGGAGTTTCCAATCCGCTCGTGCTCACCGGCGACATTCATAGCAACTGGGCCAATGACCTGATCGCCGATTTTGACGATCTCGATTCGAAAATCGTCGCCTCGGAGTTTGTCGGCACGTCGATCACTTCGGGCGGCAATGGCGCGGCGGAGCCGAAATACCTGGCCGACATGCTCAGCGAAAATCCCTTTGTCAGGTTTCACAACACCGAGCGAGGTTATGTGACTTGCGAGGTAACGCCGGAGCAATGCCGCGCGGACTACCGCGTTGTCGAATACGTTACGCGCCCAGGCGCTGCCATCGCCACTCGGGCGTCGTTCGTTGTCGAGAATGGCAAGCCCGGATTGCAGGAAGCGTAAAAGGCCTTGGCTTCAATACGGCAATAGCCGCTCGATCGTTCTTGGCGTGCTGGAACAATGGCCAGTACGTTATTCCTCGCTGTTCAGCGGATCGCAAATCGCGCTGATATTTACTTGCTAGGCCGCCTTACGGCGCTTTCTGGCCTTGATGGACGGGGCGAACTGATAGAGCAGCGAGTTGCCCTGTTTGCCGACCTGCAAGGCGGCGCCGGTTTCCCGAAGGCAATAGGCGATGCGCTGAGCGAGGAACCGCTGCACGTCGAGGTGTTCCGCCAGATGACCCGTGTGAAAGATCGTGGGCAACTCGCTCGAGGCCGCAGACGATCGCGCTGAAGCGAGCAGCGCGCGCAAGTCGGCCGCGGTTTTCAACCGGTGGGCGCCGTGAACCGTAGATAACTTCTGGTCTTCGACGACAAAATCGTTCTGGCGATATCGGCGTCGCCGGCCGTGGCCTGGATAACGCCATTCTTCGATGTCGACCAGCACCAGCTCCAGCGTCAGTCGCGGATGGGGAAAGGCCTTCGTGAAGTAGACCAGTTCATCGAAGATGCTCAACAGCGTCCCGCGTTTGGGGCTTTGCCGCTGATCGACGATCGGTCCTTGCTTGCGCTTTCGTTTGACCAGCAGTTTGTTGCAAACAATCGGTTTGACGACGCGCACCCGGTGTGCTTCGAGCAGAGACCGTACCTTGTTGCGGATGGCCGCCAGCGAGCCATGCTGGATCTCGACGAGTTCATCGCCGTCGATGACATCGATCCGGTAATTGCCGTGCCGCACCTCGACTTGGGCCGCAGTGCCGGCATACAGCCGCTTCAGCTCGCGATGCAAAGAAGTTTCCATGTCGGGTTGCCTGGCGGTCCATCGCCCTCGAACTGCCCGCGAATGCCTGACTTGGTAACAGGTTTGCAGACACGAGGCAATGCCGGGTCGCCAGCGCCGATTTGCGAGTTGTCTCGTCCGGCATTACGATCGAACTTGTCCGATTTCGTCTCTGGGAGATATCTTTATGAAAACGCCATTGAGACTGAGAATCTTTGTTATAGGACTGTCGTTGATTGCGGCGGCATTGCTGGTCGGCTTCAAATCGTTCTCCGCCGCCGCCGACAAAGAACAAGCGGCCGGAAAATGGGATCGTTTGAAGATTGTGACGTATAGCAGCGGCCTGACGGGCTTTTTTGATCCCGACAGCGGCAAGCTTTACGTCTACGATTCCAACGTGGAGAAATGTTTTATCGAACGGCAACTCGTCAAGCTGGGCGAACCGCTCGAAAAGCTGAAAAACTAGCCCGGCGGCTCGATGCCGAAATCGCGAATCGTGAGCAGGCTTTCGAACGGATAGCCGCGAGACTCAAAGGCCTGCCGGCCCCCTTCCATGCGGTCGATGATGGCGATCACACGGGTGACGACCAGCCCGAACTGTTCACAACGCTCGATTGCCTGCAGCGAGGAGCCGCCGGTGGTAACGACGTCTTCGACAATCGCCACGCGATCGCCCGGTTTCACGGGGCCTTCGATATAGCGCTCCGTGCCGTGTCCCTTAGCTTCTTTGCGCACCAGGAAACCGCAGAGCGGCTGGCCGCGCACGCCGGCAATAGTGACGACGGCGCCCGTGATCGGGTCGGCGCCGATGGACATGCCGCCGACCGCCTGGGGCAAGACATTGCCGAGCAGGTCAAGAATGCCTTCGCCTACCAGACGCGAGCCGGTTGCATCGAGCGTGACCTGCTTGCCATCCAGGTAATACTTGGCCTTTTTGCCCGAGGCGAGCGTGAAGTCGCCGAATTTCAACGCCTTCTCGCGGACCAACGTCATTAGCGCTAGCTTGTCGTACACGGGGCGGTCTGGGGTTCGAGGGAGAAACGGGTCGCGATAGACCCTTTCTATACCACTCGTCCCGCCGCACGACTAGGACCCCACAAACCGGGGCGCGAGGATTCCGGCGATCCGGCCCCGTTCAACGGCGAATGGCGACTTTCGAACCCGCCGATCGCTCGGTCTGCGCCGATAGGATTTCGAACACGTCCTTGATGTCGCGGTTGTCGAGGCGAATACAGCCCTGCGATTCCGCTTTGCCGATGCTGTTAGGGTCGTTGGTGCCGTGAATCAAAATATGCTGGCCCAGGTCGAGAGCGAACTCGCCTAGCGGATTCCGCGGGTCGTCGGCATCGATCACAGGATTGCCGTAGTAAGTCGGATTGGTCAACTTTTGCAGCACGACAAATTCGCCCTCGGGAGTGCTCTCGTCCCTGCCAATGCCAATTCGAAATCGCCCGGCATAGCGCCCTTGTAGGAACAGCGTTAGACGAAACTGGCTCAGGTCGATGCGCGCATCGAACGGGCCATGCAACACTTTGAGCTGCTCGCCGGGCCGGATGCGCTGGGGATCGCGGAGGCCATTGATGTTCGCCAGCAACTGCCAGGGCACCTCGTACAACTCGGCGATCCGGTCGAGCGTTTCGCCGGGCTGAACTTCATGCGGTCGCTCGAGCAGATGCTGCCGAGAATAGATGACCGTGCCTGCCAGGCGATCAAGCAACTCATTGAGCTGTGCGTCTTGCTCCGCCGTCAGCAGCGGATTGCCGAACCATTCTGACAGCGCCAGATGGGCGTCGGCCAGCCGGTTTTGTTCGAGCTGCAGCAGGGCTGCATCCCAACTGGCGGCAAATTCTCCTTGTGGGCCGTTGCCGAGAGGCGGCTGCGATTGTTCATAGCGCGCGGGTACTGTGCCGTGGTCTTGCCCGCTGTCTGGATAGCGGGGCGCAGGCTGGTTCGGGTCGGCTGCCGGAGATCGATCGGCATAGCGATCGCCGCCGTTGTTTGCCGGCGCCGGATCGGTTGACGGGTAACGTGTGTCGCCGCCCGCCGGCGGCCCGCCGGCAAATGGAGGAGCGGAGCTGGCTGGGTCAGTGCTCGGATA
>JAICIG010000176.1 GCA_025924495.1 Pirellulales bacterium
AGCCTCAATGAGCAAAGCCGACGAAATAGGCGACCGCCTCGCTGAGACTTCTGACGCTTCGGGTCTGCGTCAGCGTCTTTAAACTTCGAACCCGGGCCCTATTCCTCCCCGAGCAATTCCCGCAGCTTTTGCAGCGAACGCGTGAGCAGGACGCGGACGGCGCCGTCGGACTTGCCGAGCTTGGCGCCGATTTCTTTGGAGGATTGGCCTTCGATGTATCGCAGTCGCAGCGCTTCGCGCTGCTCTGTGGATAAAGTCTCCATCGCAACGAGCAGGCGATGTTGTTTCTGGTCTCGCGAAAAGGCCTGGCTGGCGGAAGTCATGCTGGCGATCAGCAGATCGATCAGGCCGCCCCGTTCTTCATCCCCCGCGCGCGGAGCATCGATGGCCCGTTCGCGGGCGGCGTTCCGCTTTTGACTGCCGAAGAAGCGCCGGTGGGCGTCGATAATGCGCCGCTCGGCGATCTGGCATAGCCAGCCGAACGGATCGCGGCCGTCCAGCGGCGCATCGCCGAGCGAACGCACCGCTTCGGCGCTCGTCTCTTGAAAGACGTCATCGGGTTCGATCTTGGTTCGCAAAGCCGGCCCGAGGCGATGTTCAATGAACGCTAACAGCGGTCCGCGTTTGGCGACCAGAAATGCCGCCAACGCTTCGGCATCGCCTCGACTCAGACGTTCAACCAACTCGTCGGTCGGATTCGACATTGCCAGCGTCTCCCTAGCAGATTGGTTCGCGGCTGTAACTTCCGGCCGCCGGATGTTCCGCTGTGTGGTTTCGATGCATTCCGCCAGCGCTCAGTCAGCCTCTTTAGGCGTCGGGTCTTTGAAAGTGCGTGACTCGACGGGTTTGTCCGCCTTCGCCGGCGGATGAATTTCGAATTCATGAAAATGCTTGGAAACGTGTGTCTCGATTGTACCGTCGACGTTCCGCATGATCAGCGCCGCGGCGCCCGGCGTTTTCTCGATCAGCTCCATTCCCTGTTTCGGGCCGAGCACGCTGACCGCCGTCGCTAGACTGTCGGCGGTGATGGCATGAGGCGTAATGACCGTGACGCAGCTCTGGTCGGTCAGGCCAACGCCTGTGCGCGGATCGACAATATGCGAATAGCGTTTGCCGCCGATGATGACGTGTTGAAAGGCGTCGCCGGAGGTCGTTGCCGAAGCATTTCGCAAGGAAAGATAGCGGCTCGGGGGACCGTCGGCCGCGGTCACCGGAGCGATGCCGATCTTCCAGCCCGGTTCGCCGGGTGGAGCGTCCCCCGCCAAGACGTCGCCGCTGATGTCGATCAAAGCCCGCGAGATGCCATGTTTGCCGAGCACGATCATGGCCTCGTCGGCGGCATGGCCGGCTGCGATGCCCCCCAGGTCGAGCCGCATGCCGGCAGCCAACAACTGGGCGGTGTGCCTTTTGGCGTCAAGCCGAAGGTTTCTATAACCGACGGCCTTGCGAGCTTCCGCTAGTCTCCCGGCGGAGGGAAATTCGCCCGAGCGCCTTGCGCGACGCCAGAGCCGCACGTATGGGCCGACGGT
The DNA here is from genome assembly GCA_025924495.1 of Pirellulales bacterium. Next base: position 1,530 of record JAICIG010000176.1, read on the forward strand.
GACATCGAAGGCGCCTTGGGTTGCTTCCGAGAGCCGCTGAGCCTCAGCCAGGACCTGCCACAAATCGCCGCTCAGCGTCACTTTGTGCCCCCACCCAGCGGTGCGGCTCAGGCGCGACAACTCGCTGTCGGACTTATAGTCGCTCATCACCTCGTCGAGCTCGGCGATTCGCTTGTAGGCCGCCTCGGCCGCCCGATTTGCGGACGCCTGATCAGGGGCATACAATAGCACCTTTACTGGAACCCCCATATGCACTTGCTGGAACTCGAAGCGGCTTAATCCCGGTTCGGCGGCTTGAAGCAGATGCGCGAGGAGGGCGAGGGAGGCCGCGGCCAAGGCAGCAGCCCGGTTCACTCGTATCCAGCGCGTATGAGCTAAGTTTTTCATCGGGGGACGATGTGCTTCGCCGTTACGCGCTGCCAAAGACTAAGGCCAAAAACTGCATGTACCGTTTGTATAGCCTATTTCGCCGCACCAACTCCACGCAATCCATGAGCAAAAAAGCCGCACTAGCCTGGATGCTGGCTTTGCCGCTTGTGTGCGGATCGTCTCGAGCGCCGGCGGCCGACGCCTCCGAACGCCCTGTCTTGGCAACGACCGATTCCAGCGCCAAGACCGAAGCCGAGATGAAGCCCTACACGGACCGGATCACCGATTCGAAAGTCACGTTCGACATGATCCCCATCCGCGGCGGAACCTTCCGCATGGGCAGCCCCGACGGCGAACCGGGACACAAACCGGACGAGAGCCCGGTGCATGAAGTGAAGATTTCTCCGTTCTGGATGGGCAAGTGCGAAGTCACTTGGAATGAATACGAAATCTTCATGTTCAAGCTCGACATCGCGCGCCGCAAGCAACTCGGCGGCGCTCCGACCGCGCTTGATAAGTTTTCTGATGTCGTGGCGCGGCCGACCAAGCCTTACACCGACATGACATTCGGCATGGGCAAAGAAGGTTTTCCGGCGATTTGCATGACGCAATTGGCCGCCAAGAAGTATTGCCAATGGCTCACTGCCAAGACGGGACGATATTACCGGCTGCCGACCGAAGCCGAATGGGAGTACGCCTGCCGCGCCGGCACGACGACTGCTTATTCGTTCGGCGACGATCCGGGCAAGCTCGACGAGTACGCCTGGTCCTACGATAACAGCGACGACGCTTACCATCCGGTCGGCAAGAAAAAGCCGAACCCCTGGGGGCTGTTCGATATGCATGGCAATGTCGCCGAATGGTGCTGTGACCAATACGTGCCCGACTTCTACAAGCAGTTCGCGGGCAAGACCGCGGTCAATCCGCTGGCCGTGCCGACCACCATCGAGCCATGCGTCGTCCGCGGCGGTTCTTGGGACGACGATCCGGAAGCCTTGCGCAGCGCGGCGCGCCGCGGCAGCCATAAGGATTGGAAACAGCAAGATCCGCAAATCCCGCAGAGCATCTGGTACTATACAGACGCGTTATTCGTAGGTTTTCGGGTGGTGCGCCCGCTGGTCGAACCGACGGCCGAAGAAAAGGCCGGGTACGAATTGGATCTCGACACGCACGACGCCAACCGCCAATAGTTTGTTGCCGTTCCGCAATCGTAAAGCATTTTGACACGTGGAGACGAATGAAGATGAGCGACCACGCCCAGCCCAAACGAATCGTCGTGCCTTCGCGGCGCGAATTTCTCAAGACCTCGAGCCTGGCCGTCGTGGGGACCGGCCTGGCAGGCGGCTTGAGCGTTGCCCGATCGGCGCATGCCGCTGGGGACGACACGATTAAGATCGGTCTCGTCGGTTGCGGCGGGCGCGGCTCCGGCGCTGCCAGCCAGGCGCTGCACGTGCAAGGCAACGTCAAACTCGTCGCCATGGGCGATGCGTTTGAAGACCGACTCCACTTCAGCCTTAGCAACCTGCAGAAGGAAGACGGCCTGTCGCCGAAAATCGACGTGCCCAAGGAGCGGCAGTTTGTCGGCTTCGACGCGTATAAGAAAGTGCTCGAGGCCGGCATCGATCTGATCATTCTGGCGACCCCGCCGGGTTTCCGTCCGATCCATTTCGCCGCCGCAGTCGAAGCGGGCAAGCACGTGTTCATGGAAAAGCCGGTCGCCGTCGACGCGCCGGGAGTTCGGGCGGTGCTCGCCGCCACGGCCGAAGCCAAGAAGAAAAACCTGGCCGTCGGCGTCGGCTTGCAGCGCCGGCATCAGAAGAATTACTTGGAGACTATCAAGCGGTTGCAAGACGGCGCCATCGGCGACATCGTCTGCACTCGCGTGTACTGGAATGGCGCCGGCGTGTGGGTCAAACCGCGCAAGGAAGGCCAGACCGACATGGAGTACCAGATGCGCAACTGGTACTACTTTAATTGGCTCTGCGGCGATCACATCGTCGAGCAGCACATCCACAACCTCGACGTCGGCAACTGGCTGAAGGGCGCGACTCCAATCAAGGCCGAGGGCATGGGCGGCCGACAGGTGCGCACGGGCAAGGAATTCGGCGAGATTTACGACCACCACGCCGTCGAGTTCGAATATGCCGACGGTTCGCGGATGTTCAGCTATTGCCGCCATATTCCGGGCTGCTGGGACAGCGTGACGGAGCATGCCCATGGCAGCAAGGGTACGGCCGACATTAGCGGCTCGCGGATCGAGAGCGGCAGCGGCGATAAGTGGCGCTACCGCGGCGACAATCCTAACCCGTATCAGGTCGAGCACGACGACCTGTTCGCCAGCATTCGTTCGGGCAACCCAATCAACGAAGGCGAACACGGCGCGACGAGCTCGATGACGGCCATTCTCGGCCGCATGTGCACCTATTCGGGCAAGATGATCACCTGGGACGAAGCCATCAACTCGCAGATCAACCTGGGGCCGAAGCACTACGCCTTCGACGCGGCGCCGCCGACGCCGATGGTGGCCGTGCCCGGCCAGACGCAAGTCGTCTGACGATTCCACGTCGACGCCCAAGCTTATGCTCGCGGCCGCCGGATTTTTCCGGCGGCCGTTTTTTGCGCGCCCGTTTCTCTCGCGCAGCCGCGTTCTATGGCCCGGGCACGGCGGAAAACGTGGTGAAAATTTTTTCGAACTGGCCTTGACCCGTTTTTCACGGGCGAGTATTTAACCCCCTCTCTTCTGCCATTCTCAGTTAATCACTTGCTAGCTATACGTGACCCGCCAGGGTGAGCGTCCGCTTGTACGTTGAGGCGTGCAAGCTGCGCGGGAACTCTGGTCGTGCGCGTCGAGCTGTTTGCTCGTCTCGCAGTCGGTCGAGGGTTTGCGCGCGTTCACATCGAAAGATGCTGGGTTGGTCGTCTGCGCCGTTCGGCGGCAGCGACCTTGCGAATCTCGAAAGGAGATCGTGTTGAAGACGACGTCTCGGAAACTTACCGCTTGGATGGCCACAGGAATATTCTTGGTGGCGGGAGTGGCCTGGGCCGGGCCGCAATCAGGCTCGTTAAGCGGCCTGTGGGGCGCCGTCATCACGGGTCAGGCAGGAGGCGCTCCGCTGGAAGATCAGCGCCGCACCGTGGCTGACTTGTTGTCCCAAGCCAGAAAAGCCATGAAAGAAGGCCGGCTGGAAACCGCCGACTCGCTCGTGTCGCGAGCTGAAGCGATGGATATTCGCTACAGCAAGCTGCACCTGGGCGATACGCCGGAAAAAGCTCGCCGCGATCTGGCTCGGATCATGAAAGGCCAAGGCGGCGGCAAGCTGCCCAGTCAGAAGTTCCAGCCGGAAGCGCCGGGCGGAAATGCCGCGGCAAACACTTCGCCAGCGCAGGCGGCCAAGGCCCCCGTCGATCCGTTCGCCGTGCGGCAGGACGGATTCGAACCCACGGCCAAGACAACGCCGCAGCGCGGCGAGCAGCCGATGGTCGATCCGCGCGCCGTCCTGGCGCCCCCCAGCGACGCTGAAGTGACCGGCAAGCTGCCGACCGGCAAGCCGTTTCCCGACAGTTCCCCTTTCGGCAAGCAACTGGTGACCTCTCCGCCCAAAGGCGCGGAGGGTGGTTTGACCGCCGAACAGCTGCCCAACAACGATCCGAATCGGGCGCAGAGCAATCGCCTGCTGCTCGAATCGCGTCGCTCGCTCGCGGTGGGCGACGTGCGCCGCGCCGCGGATCTGGCGCAGCAGGCCAAGAAACTCGCTGTGCAATACGATTTTCACGAGGACTCGCCGGCGAAAGTGGAGGATGCCATCCAACGCTACAGCCGGCTGAACTCGCCGGGCGGCCCCGGCAAGGAAAGCGAAACCTTCCGCCGCCAGCAGGCGGAATCGTTGCTGCAGCAAGCCGAAGGGTTGATGAATTGGGGCGAGTTCGACGAAGCGCAACGCTTGGTCGCCGATGCCAAGCGGCTGAACGTGAATTACGGCCCGTTTGACGTCAAGCCAGATTCCGTCATGGAACGGATCGCAGCCGCCCGTCGGCAGCGAACATCCGGCGAGCCCTCGCGGCTCGAACCGCTCCCGCCGGTCGACAAGCATGCCGCGCCGCTGGCCGAGCAATCGGCGGCAGCGCAAACGCCGCTCGATCCGGCCACGGCAGCCCGAAAGCAGCAGGCGTTGCAACTCGTCAAACAAGCTCGCGAAGCCATGCAAGCGGGCGATCTCGATCGCGCGGCCGGCCTGGCCGAGCAAGCCGAGGACCTGCGCGTGCCCGACACCGCCTTCCATAAGGGCGAAGATCGGCCGTGGATGGTTCTGTACCAGATCCAACAAACGGAGAAGGAACGCCAAGGCGTCGTGCCCGCCGGCGGAGCGAATCCGATCGGCGTGGAAGCGGGCCGCGAGGGCGGTTTCCCGGGCGCGCAGGCGATGTACGATCGCAACCGCGACGCTACGCAGAACGTTCCGGCCGCCCGATTGCAGGAGCAGGGCGGCTCGCCCGAAGGCGCCATGGCGCTGTTCCAACGCGGCGAAGAAGCCTTGCGGAATCGCGATATTCCGGCCGCACTGAACTGGTTCCGCCAGGCGAACCAGCGCCGTGACGAGCTGGAACCGGCGATCCAACAGCAGTTGCAGGACAAACTGCAGCTGTTGGCTCAGTCAGCGGCCACGCGCCGACCTGGCAACGAAGCTGGGTTGATCAACGAGGCCGCCGCCGATCAGCAGCTCAAGTATCGACAAATCTCTGCGGAGCTGGCGCGTCAGGAACAGGCGGCTCGCAATCTGCAGGCGTCCAACCCCAAGCAGGCGCTGGAACTGCTCAAGCAAGCGCGCGGCATCGTCGAACAGTCGACGTTGGAGACGGCCGCGCGAGATATCTTGTTGCGTCGCGTCGACCGCGACGTGCAGGAGCTGGAAGGCTTCATCGACGCCAATCGCGGCAAGATCGAACTGAACGAGCGGAATACCGCCACTCGTAACGAGATCGAACGCGAACAGAAGGTCAAAGTCGAAGTCCAGGAAAAGATCGCTTTGCTCGTGGATGAGTTCAACAAGCTGATGGACGAGCACCGCTATGCAGAAGCTGAAGTGGTGGCCAAGCGAGCCAAGGAAGTGGCGCCGGACGAACCGGTCGTCAAGCAAATTGGCCTGATGGTCAAGATGGCCAGCCGCACGTCGAACTACAACGATGTCGCCGATGCCAAAGAGCAAGGCTTCATCAACGCCTTGCACAACGTCGACAAGTCGGCGATTCCTTTCGACGACAACAAGCCGTTTGTGTTTGGCGATGCGCGAGAATGGGAACGGTTGACCAAGAGTCGAAAAGAACTGGCTCGCATGGACCGTCGCAACCGGTCCGAGAAGGAACTGGAGATCGAGGGCAAGCTGAAGACGCCCGTCTCCTTGCGATTCCAGGAGATGCCGCTCGCGCAGGTGGTGGAAGAGTTGAGCAGGCTGGCACAGGTGAACATGCACCTCGACAACCGCGGGTTGGCCGAGGAAGGCGTGGCCACCGATACGCCGGTGACGATCGAGTTGAGCCAGGACATCTCGCTGAAAAGCGCGTTGAACCTGATTCTGGAGCCCTTGCGGCTGAGCTACGTGATCAAAGACGAAGTGCTCAAGATCACTAGCGAACATCTCCGCGATGGCGAAATCTTTACGGTGACCTACAACGTTGCCGATCTGGTGACGCCGATTCCGAACTTCTCGCCGAACGGCCGAATGGGACTCGCCGGGGCGTTGCAAGACGCTCAGAATTCCATTCCGATGTACGGCGGCATGGGCGGAGACGCGCCGCTGCAGGTCGTCGCCAGCAACAGCGGTTCGATGAGCAACGCGATGATGAGCTCGAACCTGCTGGCGCAGGTCAGCTCGGCAAGCGGAGCCGCCATGGCGGCGGCCAGCGCAGGGCAGCCGCCTGCCTTCGGACCGGGCGGTTTGGGCGGCGGCGGGCAGGCCGACTTCCAGAGCCTGATCGAGTTGATCACTTCGACGATCGCGCCGACGACTTGGGACGAAGTGGGCGGTCCGGGCGCCATCCAGGAATACCGCAACAACTTGAGCCTGGTCATCAGCCAGACTCAGGAAGTTCACGAAGAGATCGCGGATTTGCTGGCGCAGCTGCGCCGCTTGCAAGACTTGCAAGTCACGATCGAAGTCCGCTTTATTACGCTCAACGACAACTTCTTCGAAAGAATCGGGGTGAACTTCGACTTCGCCATTCCGACGTACGCTCAGAAGAAGTTCCAGTTGTTCGGCAACAAGTTGGCCGATGCCCCGATTACGCCTGCGGGCGGCACGGTCTTCCCTGTGAATGGCCAACCGCTGGACTTGCAGGCGCGTGACCTGCGCAAGGAGCAAAGCGTGACTATCGGTTTGCAGCCAGGCGCCACGGGCGGCGTCGAGGCGGCGCCGAACCTGGACATTCCGTTCCAGCAAGGCAGCTTTGGTCTGGCGACGCCGCAGTTCGGCGGTTACCAGGCCGGCGCCGGCGCCACCTTGGGCTTTGCCATTTTGAGCAACATCGAAACCTACTTCCTGATCGAAGCGTCGCAAGGCGATCGGCGCAGCAACGTGCTGCAGGCGCCTAAGGTGACGCTGTTCAACGGTCAGCAGGCGATCGTCATGGATACCACGCAGACTCCGTTCGTGATCAGCGTGATTCCGGTGGTCGGCGCCTTTGCGGCCGCACAACAGCCGGTGATCGTCGTACTCAATGAAGGCACAGCTTTGAGCGTGCAGGCGGTCGTCTCCAGCGATCGGCGCTTCGTGCGCCTCACGCTGGTGCCGTTCTTCAGCAACATCTCGAAGGTCGATACCTTTACGTTCGCCGGTTCGAGCAGCACCACGACGGAAGACAGCTCCAGCGGCCCGAACGACAACACCACGGCCCGTGACAAGAAGACCACCACTTCTGCGGAAGGCACCACGGTGCAGTTGCCGTCGTTCTCCTTCGTCACGGTGAGTACGACCGTGAGCGTGCCCGACGGCGGAACCGTGCTGTTGGGCGGCGTCAAGCGATTGAGCGAAGGCCGGAACGAATTCGGCGTGCCGCTCTTGAGCAAGATTCCGTACCTGAGCCGACTGTTCCGCAACGTGGGCATTGGCCGCGAAACGCAAAGTCTGATGATGATGGTCACGCCGCGCATCATCATTCAGGAAGAGGAAGAACAACTGCTGGGTATTCCGGCCTCGCCGTGAGCCAAATGGCCGCGGCCGCAACGTAATCCCCCCTCGGGCCATCGCAACTCGGCAACGGGTTGCGGTGGCCCTTTTCTTGCGCTCGTGCGGCGCAAGATAGCGTTTCGAAATGGGCCCCGGGCTGTCGGCGCCCGACGCGCCTTGTTAGATTCTGGAAAGGCCAGACGCTTACACGCTGAGAACTTCTTCCACCCGGAGCCTGCCATGAAACCCCACGCCTGGATCGCCTGCGGCGCCTTCCTGGCCGGTCTCGCCGTCGCCATGGGGGCCTTTGGCGCCCACGGACTGAAGCCGTGGTTGACCGAGCGCGCAGGACTGTCGGCCGAAGCAGCGGCCAGGTCGCTCGAAACGTACGAAACGGCCGCCCGTTACCACATGTATCACGCCCTGGCGTTAATTCTGACCGGACTGTTCGCTCAGCGGGATCCTTCGCGCTCACTCGATACCGCCGGCTGGAGTTTTCTGGTCGGCATCCTGATCTTTTCCGGCCTTTGCTACGCCATTGCCCTCGGCGGCCCGAAAAAACTTGGCGCCATCGTCCCCATCGGCGGCGTCGCCTTCATCATCGGCTGGCTGGCAATGGCCATCGGCGCCCTGAAACAAGGCTGAAGGCGCACGGACGACATTGTTGTCTTCAAATCGGAGGGCTCGACCGAATGCATGATTCCTTTCAAGTTCCGGTTAAGCAGATGTATATGGGTCGGGACTGAATGGGATCAAAGTAAGCTGCAGCAACTGAGCCGGCCAAATTCTTCCGTAGCTTGGCGCGAGGTCGGCTCATCAGGTCGTACGGTTTGGACCTGCGTTTGAAAACACGAGGCTCGACGCGCCCGCGGCGGGGCGGGTTGAGCGGCAATTCTGGCAAAGCGTCGCGGGCCTCGGCGGCTGTGGTGCTGCCGCTCCAGTTGCGACTACGCTCCAGCAGCACAGCCGGAACGCAGCAACCTTACCCGTTCCCAGATCCGTACACTCATAACGCTCGGTGCAAAAGAGGGGGGAATTTCACGCTGCCTAAAAGAGTTAGCGAAAGTTCAAATGCGGTTCGTTCGCGACACCTTGTCTTCGTCTGATGGCCTCCGAAGAAGTTTTGTAGCGCCTTCCGACTTGGCGTTATTCTCGGCTACAATGCGGCGAGTGGTTGGGCAAGTCCGGCTGGGGAACTACAGACCCCGCCGACAGGATGCGTGACATGCGATCCTTCATGCTTGCGGCACTCGCCGTCATCTTTTTTGGTTGCTCGGAACGTAGTGCGTCGAACCGGCCAATCCCCCAGACTGTCGTGGGCGTCGCCCGCGACTCCAAGGAACCCCAGTTTGTTTTCGTAGCGCCAGACGGGTTTGAATGGAATAGCGAACATCGCCTCTGGTACAACAAGAACACAAGAACGAGCATTACACTTGCCCATGCACCTGGAAAATCATTTCAGATGGTTGTCGATGACTTTGTTGCCGATCGAATGCTGGCGGCAAATTTGGACCTGCTTAGCAAAGACGTTCGTGACATCGATGGCCGAGCCACGCTTCTCGTCCATGGGAATCGATTGAATGCGAAATCCCCGGAACAGTTCTGCACGGTTGCGTTTGGTACGAGAACCGGCGTCGCCCAGGTCACCGCGATCTACCCGTCAGACCTGACGGAGCGCATGAAGGCTTCAATTGAGGAATCGCTGCTTACGTCGCGGTATGAACTCCCCGATTGATCACGAACAGCCGGCGCCTCCAAGTGATGGCGTGCGTGGCGCGGACCGGCCGGGCCTTTTTGCTGCGCCTCCATCGTGAGCTCCGTAGAACGAGATGCCGGCCGAGGAAGTCTTCGGCAATCGCCAAGAGGTGAGTGAAGTACCGTTCCTTGTCCGCGGCGGCGCACCAAAATCGGCGTTTCCGGGAACTAATCTAAGCGAGTGGATTCCTTGGTCGAGTGCTATTTAGCGTCGTGAGTCTTGGCTAAATCCAGTAGCGCCCGAATCTCGGCGCGGCGCGGCGATGATTCTTCAGTTCGATCATAAGAAGCTTGCAGCCAATGCCGTTCGCGTGCCGCAATCTGCGGCCCTTCAGGCAGTTTCAGCAGCACTTCGACATACCGGTAAAAGTAATTCGTCGATGTCGCGACTGCCGGCGAAGGTATTGTCGTCCGCTAGTTCGACCGGCACTCCCGGCGCGCTCGTCCGGATGGCGGCCAGCTCGCGCTCAATGAGCGCCGCCGGCTTTTCGCGAAAGCAGCCCAGCAAGCGGCTGGCGCCGCAGAACTCGCAGGCCAAAGGGCAGCCGCGTTGCGTTTGCAAAGTCAGGCGAGCGGGCGGAATCTTGCCGAGCAACTCGAAGCGCGGCAGCGGCGCCTGCGACAGATCGTAATTGCGCGGCGCGCGGTAAATCGGCCGCAGTTCGCCCGCCGCGGCATCGGACAGCACCTCGAGCCAGACGGGTTCCCCCTCGCCGACGACGACGGCATCACATCGTTTGCTAGCTTCCTCCGCGCAAACCGTCGCATGCAAACCGCCGATCACGGTTAACAAGCCGGCGCCTCGCAACTTGTCGCCTAAACGATACGCCTCTTCAACTGATGCAGTGAGCGCCGAAATGGCGACCAAGGTCGGCCTTTCATCGACCAATCGCGCCAACAATTCATCCTGATCGGCGCCGGCATGGTAGCTGCAAGTCCAATCGGGCGGCGTCAATCCTGCCAAAGTGAGCAGTCCCAAGGCCGGCAACTGCGAGATCGCCTCGGCGCGCGGTCGTAGCCCGGGCAGGCTCATGCCCAAGGCGAGCAGTTCTTGCTCCTTGACTCGCAGTCCGGTGAAGGGAACAAAAGCGACGTGCGGCATCGGCGGCCCCTTGCCTGGTGTGATGGCCACGCTGCATTCAGTCTAACCGGCCGGGACGTTGCTTGCTTGCCGATTTCGTCGCCAGCCGATCTGGGCCAAGCCAGTTTGCGGCTAGCATGCCGAGGCCGGATTGCGCGCAAAGAGAGACGCCAGCCGTCGGGGATCAGCCAAAAGAAACAACGAGCTTGCCAAGATGGCCAACTTCGCGCCGGGAATCTTGGCCGCCTTGGTGCGTGAAAAGATGGCCAGACGCGAGAAGAATCGTGGTTAAAATAGGTTATGGTAACATAAATGTCCCGGTAGTCGTAACTTGCGCCGGAAAGTCCACTTCGGAGCCGATCTTGCTCCTCGCTAGCGCGCCCAAGATGGCCACGCGGTGAACAACGGGAAAAGATGAGTCAGGTGCGGCATTTTCCCAAGGTGGCCAGGTTCGAACGGAAATCTTGGTCATCTTCGCACGGGCAGGGAGAGAACCTTGGAAGGAACAATGTGTTCTAGATGTGTTACTGTGGTATAAACACAATCCCGCACAGCACTTGAGGTCGGGTAGCGTGCGGGGAGTGCGATTTGTCCGTTCGCCGGATTGCCAAGACGGCAAGGCAGAATGCAGTCGCATAGGCGGCCAATCGCGGGTTGGCCGGTTTCCTGCATTCCCGAAGGTGGCCAACTTCGAAGGGAAATCTTGGCCATTTTCGCATCAAGCGGCCGCTGTATGTGGTGACCGAGCGGGAGGGGGCCACTCCGCCGCGGCCGGCAACCTAATATGGAGACGCCAGCGGCGAATAACATAAGGGCGGCGGTAGATTATTCGTGCATGGCGTTCTAAGGAGACGAGGGCGAACTTCGTCGTTGCCGAGCGGTACATTGATGGGCAGGCCCATTCCACAAACGGGGAGATGGGCATGAAATTGGAGGTCATTGGAAAGATGGACTTGAATTCGAAGACGGCGCTGCCAATGCAGCTAAGTGTCGTTTGCCTGTCTACCCTCGGCGCGTTCGTATGCTGTTTATTGGCGAGCGGTTGCAGCGATGGTGCGAATAATCGTGCTTCTATTGAGCGGGCCGAAAGTCAGGTTGCGCGAATCGCGGAGGATCTCGACCGGCGAACGACCGAGTCGGGCGTCTACATTCGAGCAGAGAAAGACGAAATCAAGGAAAGGGATCCCTGGGGTACGCCGGTCAAAGTCACCTATTCCCAAGGAGGCGTGGCCGAGACGCTGAGCGTGCGGTCGGCAGGTCCCGATCGGATGTTTCAGACGCAGGACGACATCATTGCGCAAGGCATGGCGGCCAATTTGAAGGGCATTGGAGAAGGGATCAAGAAGAATGCGGAGGAGACGGCCGCCAACGCGGCGAAAGGCGCCGTGAAAGGCGCTGTCGCCGGCGTGAAGGAATCGATCAAGGATGCTTTGCCTTCGCGAAAGAAGAAGCAAGCGAGCGACGAGCGGCAAGAAGTGAAGCAATAATGTCGTGCCGCAAGCGTTCCGACGGACGTCCGTGCGGAGCTCATCGCTTGGGCAACTCGTCGAGCGACAGTTTCTCGAAGGTCAGGTGCGATTGGCTCCCTTCATAGACGATGCCGATGTGGTCTTCGTCGATGCGGGTCATGCTCGCGTAGCCGGCGCCGCGACCTTCGTCGAGCAATAGGTGATATTTTTCGGGCCAGGTGCGACCGTCGTCGAAGCTGATCTGAATGGTCTGATGGGTTCTCCCTTGCTGCGTGTGCGGGTTGGCGAACAGCAGCACGTGTTTTGGCTCGCCCGCGTCGCGATAATCGACGCGCAGCAGGCTGGCGTTGCAGTTTGGCTCGATGAGGGTTTTGCGATTGGTCTCATGCGGCTGCCAGGTCTGGCCGAGGTCGCGCGTAACGAAGACCGCGCGGAAGCGCTCGCGGTCGTTGCGCATGTTGAGCATGATCGAGCCGTCGCCTAATTGCGCCGCCTGGCATTCATTGCCGCGGCTGTAGGCAGGTTTTCCGACCGTCCAGTTCTTGCCATGATCTTGGCTGATCATCAGTGTGGCGAACGGCACGCCTTGCTCGTCGCGCCCCTGTACCGGCATGACGAGCGTGCCGTCGGCCAGGCAGATGCCTTGCTGAGGCGAAGGGGCGAGCAGCCACCAGGCTGCTTGTTTCAGCTTGCGAGTGAGGTTGTCGGGCTTCGTCCACGTGAGGCCGTCGTCCTGGGAACGAACCATCATGAACTGAGCGCTTTTGCCGATTTCATAGCCCGGCTCCGAGCCGTCGTCTCTCCATTGATGCTTTCCCGGCTTGCCGTTCATCCAGACGGCAAAGCAGAAGATTTCGCCCGTTTGCCGATCGACGATGATGCCCGGATCGCTGCAACCGTTTTGTTCTTGCGGCAGCCCGCCGTACTCGCCCATATCCATGATCACCCGCGGCGACGCCCAGGTCCGGCCGCCGTCGGAGCTGCGGCTAAGGCCGATATCGATGTCTTCTTGCAAATCGCGCCCCATTCGCCGCCGCATGTCATAGACGCAAAGCAACGTTCCCTGGGGCGTCGTGGCCAGTGCAGGGATGCGATAAGTATGAACGCCGTCGTCCCCATGCCGGCGCAGCGCAACGCCGATCCGATGCCGCGCGCCGGGCGACTCGTCTTTGCCGGTCAGCTTGCCGGCCGTCGTTTCGATCGACGTGCACGTTGCGGCAACGCGATGCGCCAGGTCGGCTGAATCGTTTAATTGGCACGATAGCCAGAAAACGTTTTCTCCCTGCAGCAACATGTGGTCGCTGCGAATAACGACCTCCTTCGCCGGGACGACTCTTTCGCCCAATCGCGCCGCTGGGGAAAACTCCAGCTTTTCGCCCGTCG
>JAICIG010000177.1 GCA_025924495.1 Pirellulales bacterium
AGGAATCGAAGACGGCCGAGACGACTTTGGAAGTCGTCGAAGGAATGCAGTTCGACCGCGGCTACATTTCTCCTTACTTCGTGACTAATCCGGAGCAGATGAGGGCCGAGCTCGACGAGCCGTTCATCCTGCTTTTCGATAAGAAATGGGGCAAGCCAATCATCTGCAACGATGGAGTCACGATCGCCAAGGAAATCGATCTGAAAGATCCCGAGGAAAACTTGGGAGCTCGAATGATCCGCGAGGCGGCGGAACGAACCGGCGACGCCGTTGGCGACGGGACAAGCACCTCGACGATTCTGGCCCATGCGATTTTCGCCGACGGGTTGCGCAACGTGGCGGCCGGGGCAAGCGCGATCGATCTCAAACGCGGACTCGACCGCGGATTGCGCGCGGCAGTTGAGGCGATTCGCTCGCTTTCGCGCCCTGTAGCGAGCCGGCGGGAAAAGGCCCAGGTGGCGGCAATCTCCGCTCATAACGACGCTACGCTCGGCGACCTAGTCGCCGACGCTATGGAAAAGGTCGGCGCCGAAGGGGTCGTGTCCGTCGAGGAGGCCAAAGGCACCGAAACCGCGCTGGAAGTCGTCGAAGGAATGCAGTTCGACCGCGGATTTCTGTCGCCTTACTTCATTACCGATCCCGAGAAAATGCAGGCCATCCTCGAGGAACCCGTCATTCTGCTGTTTGAGAAGAAGATCAGCAGCGTGAAAGACGTCTTGCCGCTGTTAGAGCAATTCGTCCAGGCGCGCCGGCCGCTGCTCGTTGTCGCCGAGGACGTCGATGGCGAGGCGCTCGCCACGCTGGTCGTGAACAAGCTGCGCGGCGTGCTGGCCTGCGCGGCGGTCAAGGCGCCGGGCTACGGCGATCGACGCAAGGCCATGATGCAGGACATGGCCCTTCTGACGGGCGGGCAGTTCATCGCCGAAGAACTCGGCCTGAAGTTGGAAAAAATTTCAGTCGCCGATCTCGGCAAGGCGCAGCGCGTGGTGATCGACAAGGATAACACGACGATCATCGGCGGCGCGGGCAAGAAAGAGGCTATCGAAGGCCGTTGCCAGGAAATCCGCAAGCAGATCGAAAAAACGACGTCCGACTACGATCGAGAAAAACTCGAAGAGCGGCTGGCCAAGTTGGCCGGCGGCGTGGCGGTGATTCGCGTCGGCGCCCCGTCCGAGGCGGAAATGAAAAGCCGCAAGGAGGCGTTAGAAGACGCGATCAGCGCCACCAAGGCGGCCATCGCCGAAGGAATCGTTCCTGGCGGCGGGCTGACCTTATTGCGGGCGATCGATGCCGTCGAGCGCGAAGAAGCCGCTTGCGACGGTGATGAACGCACCGGCCTGCGAATTCTCAAACGCGCGCTAGAGACGCCAACTCGCCAGATCGCAGAAAACTCTTCGGCTGACGGCGGCGTGGTTGTCGGGCAGATGCGGAGCGGAAAAGGCAACTACGGTTTCGATGCCTCGCAAAACCAATATGTCGATCTGATGGAAGCGGGCATCATCGATCCGGCAAAAGTCGTGCGGCTGGCTCTAGAAAATGCCGTCTCGGTCGCGGGCGTGCTGCTGTTGACCGAGGCCACTCTGACCGAACTGCCGGAGCCCAAAGGCGAAGTCGCCCACGCCGGCGGCTTGCCCGAGGAATGAAACCGAAGGCGGACGCCATGCACTGGGACACGATCGTCAAATCGCATGGCTCCGGCGAAGTCTCGCCGAACCTGCGCGACTATCAACGGGCGCGTGCCAGCTTTGCGTGGACCCACGCCCGCAGCGAACTGGATGGCTTGCCGGACGGTCTCGGCTTGAACATCGCCCATGAAGCGGTCGATCGTCATGCCGCCGGACCGCTCGGCGATAAAGTCGCCATCCGCTGGCTGAACATGGGCGGAGGCGTCGACGATTATAGTTACCGCCGCTTGCAAACGCTTACCAACCGGTTCGCCAACGCACTGCAATCGCTCGGGGTCAAAAAGGGTGACCGCATCTGCGTGCTGGCCGGACGCATTCCCGAGTTGTACATTGCCGCGCTCGGCGCCCTCAAAAACCGCAGCGTCTTCTGTCCGCTCTTTTCTGCATTCGGCCCGGAACCGATTCGTGCCCGGCTCTCAATCAGCCAGGCCAAGGTCTTGGTAACCACGACAACGCTTTACCAGCGGAAGGTCGCCGCATTCCGCGCGGATCTTCCCTCGCTCGAACATGTGATCCTGATTGGCGACGAACCCCTGCCGAGCGGCGTACGAGGCGCGCATGGCTATCGCAACCTGATGGAGGCGGCGAGCGACTGCTTCACGATTGAGCGTACCGAGCCGGAAGACATGGCGCTGCTGCATTTCACCAGCGGCACGACCGGCATGCCGAAAGGGGCCGTGCACGTGCACGAGGCGGTCGTAGCGCACCATGTCACAGGCAAGCTCGCACTCGACCTCCATCCGGACGACATCTTTTGGTGCACCGCGGATCCCGGCTGGGTGACGGGCACTTCCTACGGCATTATCGCTCCGCTGACCAATGGCGTAACGAGCATCATCGACGAGGGAGACTTCGATGCCGATCGCTGGTACGGAATTGTGCAGGATCAGAAGGTCTCGGTCTGGTACACCGCGCCAACCGCCATCCGCATGATGATGCGGGCAGGCGCCGACGTCGTTCGCAAATACGATCTCCGCAGCCTGCGTTTTATGGCCAGCGTTGGCGAACCGCTCAATCCCGAGGCAGTCGTGTGGGGCCAAGAGGCGTTTGGAATCCCTTTTCACGACAACTGGTGGCAGACGGAAACGGGCGGCATCATGATTGCCAACTATGCATCAATGGACGTCCGCCCAGGCTCGATGGGGCGGCCTTTGCCCGGCATTGAGGCGGCCATCGTTCGCGAGAGCGACGAGGGGCGCGTGGAGCCGATCGAACAGCCTGGAGTTCAAGGCGAGTTGGCGTTGCGGCCCGGCTGGCCGTCGATGTTTCGATCCTATTGGAACGAGCCTGAACGCTATCAAAAGTGCTTCGCGGGCGGATACTACCTGACCGGCGACCTGGCCAGACGCGACCGCGATGGCTATTTCTGGTTCGTCGGTCGCAAAGACGACGTCATCAAGACATCGGGCCATCTGATCGGACCTTTTGAGGCCGAGAGCGTGCTCTTGGAACATCCGGCGGTGGCCGAAGCGGGCGTGATCGGCAAGCCCGACCCCGTCGCATTGGAAATCGTGAAGGCCTTCGTGGCGCTCAAGCCCGGCTATACAGGAAGCGATGCACTGGCTCGCGAGTTGCTGGCTTTCGCACGAGTGCGCTTGGGCGCCGCAGTAGCGCCCAAGGAATTGAGTTTTATTCCGGCCGTGCCCAAGAACCGGGCCGGAAAGATCATGCGGCGGCTGCTCAAGGCGCGCGAGTTGGGATTGCCCGAAGGAGACATCTCCACCCTGGAAGCGAGCGCAAGATGACAAACGAATCTTAACCTGTTTGCAGCAGTTATTGTTCTCTTTAAGGAAAGCTCTTTCACAAGAATCGAGGTCAGCCATGTCAAACGTACTAAGCCATGCCGAAATGCACAGCGATCACCGTCAATGGGTTAGCGAAGACGCCATGTGGGAAGATGAAGTCCACATGTGGCAAGGCGAACTCGACCAGGCAGTCGCCGAAATGAAGAAGCTCGAGACCGCGCTGGCGGAGCATCGCAAATCGCTCGAGGCGCACGCCCAAGCGGTTCGCGAATACCGCGAAAGGCAAGACCAGCACGAACACTCGCTGGCCGAATACGAGCGCGGAGAAGGCGGAGCCGACCTGGTCGCCTTGGCACGGGAACATGCCAAGGAAGGCGAACAGCAATGTCAGCGTCGCGAAACGCACGAGCGCGTCAAGCGACATCACCACACGATGATCGCGCACTGGCGTTTGCTGTGCAAAGCGATGTACAAAGAAATGTAATGCACGCTCCGCTTAAGCCCTCGAGGTGACTTGATGTCCAGCGAAACGGCGAGCCAGGCGAAGAGCGAGCCGCAGTCCGCGACCGGGGATGGCGGCCACGGTTTGGCGTTGCTCGAAGAAATGCTGCTCATTCGCCGTTTCGAGGAAAAAGCGGCAGAGTTGTACAGTCTCGGCAAGATCCACGGCTTCCTGCACCTCTATATTGGCGAGGAAGCCGTGGCCGTTGGCGCGATTCCCGCTTTGTCGCCGGATGACGCGATCGTCTCAACCTATCGCGAACACGGCCATGCGCTGGTACGAGGCATTTCGCCAGGCGCCATCATGGCCGAGATGTATGGCAAAGCCAATGGATGCAGCCGCGGCCGCGGCGGTTCGATGCACTTGTTCGACGCTTCGCTCCGCTTCTTCGGCGGCAATGCCATCGTAGGCGGCGGACTGCCGCTGGCCGTCGGTCTGGCGTTGGCCGACAAGCTGCAGCGCCGGCAGCGCGTGACGACATGCTTGTTTGGCGACGGGGCCGTCGCCGAAGGCGAATTCCATGAATCGCTGAACCTGGCGGCGCTCTGGAGGCTGCCGGTCTTGTTTTTGTGCGAAAATAATCTCTACGCCATGGGCACGGCCATCGAGCGGCACCAATCTCGCACTGAGATCGCCGCAAAGGCCGCCGGCTATGGCATGCCATCAAGCGTCGTCGACGGCATGGACGTGTTGGCCGTCGAACAAGCGGCCCGCCAGGCGGTCGCCACGGTGCGAGATAGCGGCAGGCCCTACTTGCTCGAAGCTCGCACCTATCGGTTTCGCGCTCATTCCATGTACGACGCCGAGTTATACCGCAGCAAGAGCGAAGTCGAGCAGTGGAAGACACGTGATCCGATCTCGCTTTTCTCCGCCTCGCTGCGCGACCGGGGCTTGCTGACGGATGAAGCTCTCGCGGGAACGGAGTCTCGAGTCGCCGACCAGGTGGCAGCGGCGGTGGCGTTCGCCGAAGCCGGTCCGTGGGAGCCGGTCGAAGACCTGACCAAAGATGTCTACACGCCGGTGTCGCCATGAAAACGACCTATCGGGACGCCGTCCGGCATGGACTGCGCGAAGCTTTAAAACGCGATGATCGCGTTTTCCTGATGGGCGAAGACGTCGGTCGCTACGGCGGGGCCTATGCGTGCAGCAAAGGGTTATTGGAAGAGTTCGGCCCCGAGCGCATTCGCGACACGCCTCTTTCCGAATCGACATTTGTTGGCGCCGGCATCGGCGCGGCGCTCGGCGGCATGCGACCGATCGTCGAGGTGATGACGATCAATTTCAGTCTGTTGGCTCTCGACCAGATCGTCAACAATGCCGCCACGCTCCGGCACATGTCGGGCGGTCAATTCAGCGTGCCGCTGGTCGTTCGCATGGCGACGGGGGGCGGTCGACAGCTTGCCGCGCAACACTCGCACAGCCTCGAAGTCTATTACGCTCACGTTCCAGGCATCAAAGTCGTCGCGCCGGCGACGGTCGCCGACGCGTACGGCATGTTGCTGGCCGCCCTCGACGAGCCCGACCCGGTGTTTATCTTCGAGCACGCTTTGCTCTATCCGCTCGAAGGCGAAATCGACGACAGCAATGGCGGCGTCACTCTTGATCGGGCCGCGGTGCGCCGCCCAGGACGCGACGCCACCGTCATCACCTACGGCGGCTCGCTCGGCAAGGCGCTGGCGGCCGCCGATCAACTAGCCACCGAAGGCATTGAAACCGAAGTCGTCGATCTGCGCTCGTTGCGGCCGCTCGATACGCCCGCCATTTTGCAGTCCGTCGCTCATACCCGTCGTGCCGTGGTGGTCGACGAAGGCTGGCGCACCTGCAGTCTGGCGGCTGAGATCAGCGCCCAGATCATGGAAGGGGGCTTTTTCGATCTCGACGCGCCGGTGGCTCGCGTCTGCAGCGTCGAAACGCCGATACCTTACGCTGCGCATCTGGAACAGGCGGCGCTGCCGCAAGTCGACAAGATTGCCGCCGCCGTCCGGGAGTTGCTCGATCGCCATGGCTGAGTTCGTGATGCCAAAACTTGGCGCCGACATGGAGTCGGGCGTGCTGGTCGCGTGCCACAAACCGCCGGGCGCCTCGGTCGCCCGCGGCGAGATCTTGGCCGATATCGAAACGGCCAAAGGCGTCATCGAAGTCGAAGTGTTTGCCAGCGGGAAGATCGAGAAGCTTCTGGCGCAACCAGGCGAGCGGCTCCCGGTGGGCGCCGTGCTGGCCCTGATCCGCGAAGACGGCATTCCGGTCGCGGTCCCGGCGCTGACGCCGCCAGTCGTCGCTGCACCTGGGGCGCCGAAGCCTGCCGTGGCGGTTCCGCCTCAGCCTGCGTCGGAAGGACCTCCGATTGATATCGCCCGGCTGCGCATTTCGCCTGCGGCGCGGCGGCTAGCAAGAGAATTGGGGGTCGATCCCACGAAGGTCGCCGGCAGCGGGCGCGGCGGCACGATCATGAGCGAGGACATCGAGCGCGCGGCAGCGATACGGCCGGCGGCAACGCCGCCAACCGCTGCACCGCCGGCCGCGCCCGCCGATCGATCGGCAGCAATGCGACAAGCAATCGCCGCCGCCATGAGCCGCTCGAAGCGAGAGATACCGCACTATTACCTGAGCACGACGATCGACATGCAGCGCGCCATGACCTGGCTCGAACAGGAGAACGCCAAGCGTCCGATCACGAACCGTTTGCTGTACGGCGCCTTGCTGTTGAAGTCCGTCGCCCTGGCACTGCATGAAACGCCGGAGCTCAACGCATTCTGGCAAAGCGGCCGTGCCGAACTGAAACCGGCAATCCATCTGGGCGTGGCCATCTCGTTACGACAAGGCGGCTTGGTAGCTCCGGCCATACGCGACGTCGACCGGCAAACGATCGATGAGTTGATGAGAAACTTGCTCGATCTCGTGAGCCGTGCCCGTGCGGGCCGCCTGCGCGGTTCGGAACTGTCGGATCCGACGATCACCGTAACCAGCCTGGGCGAACAAGGGGTGGAAACGGTATTCGGCGTCATATATCCGCCGCAAGTGGCGCTGGTCGGCTTCGGCAAGTTGGTGAGCAGGCCCTGGGCCGCAGACGGGCAAGTTACGGTGCGACCGGTCATAACCGCGACGCTTTCCGCCGATCATCGCGTCAGCGACGGCCACCGCGGAGCCCTCTTTCTGGCCGCCGTCGACCGCTTGCTGCAGGAGCCCGAGAGACTATGACGCTCGAAGAAATCCGTTCGGCCGTGATCGACGCCTTGTGCCAGGTGGCGCCTGAAGCCGATCCGAGTCAGCTTCGCCCCGACGTGAGCTTCCGCCAGCAGTTAGACATCGATTCGATGGACTTTCTGCGATTTATGATTGCGCTTCACGAGAAAACGCACCGGGAAATCCCCGAGCAGGATTATCCCAAGCTCACGACGCTCGAAGGCTGTATCGCCTATTTTGCTGATTCCGACGTCGCCAAGCGCTCGCCGCGACCGGGCTCTTGAATGGAGCCCCGATCAGCGACGATGAAACGGCCGAACGCTGTGCCGAGATGCACACCTGTGCTCGGTTCGCTCGCTTCCTTTCGTCTGTTTTGCCCCCCGCAGAATTACCAGGCATCACCGACGCGGGCGATTTCCCATTTGTGATTCGCTCCAACGCGAATTGGAGCCCCGGCACGCGCTTTGCAATTCGCAGTTTCGGGAAGCGACGACAAATATTGCGATTTAAAGGATCAGGACCAGCGGGTCCGGTAAAGGAATGTTTTATGAAACTCCCAGTCCAAATCAGTTTTCATAACCTGCCTCATTCGGATGAAATCGAAGATATCGTCTACGAAAACGCAGCCAGGCTGGACGGCTACTGCGATCACATCATGAGCTGTCGCGTGGTAGTCGACGTGCCGCACCTGCACCACAAGCAGGGCAACCTTTATCAGGTGCGGATTGATATCAAGGCGCCGGGCGAAGAAATCGCGGTCAACCGCGAGGCCGGCGAGCACACGGCCTACAAAGACCTGCGCGTCGCCATCGACGATGCGTTCAATACTGCGGCCAGGCTGCTGGAAGACTACGTGCGGCGACAGCGCCAAGACGTCAAGACGCACGTCGGACAGGCTCATGCGAAGATCGCCAAGATTTTTCCCGAAGCCGGCTACGGGTTCCTCCAAACACTAGACGGCCGCGATATTTATTTCCACCAGAACAGCGTGTTAGGCGCCGACTTTGATCAGCTCGAGTCGGGAACCGAAGTGATGTTCGCCGAAGAAGAAGGCGAAAAAGGGCCGCAGGCCAGCACGGTAAAGGTGGTCGGCCGACACCATCACGTTTAACGGCGCCGTGGAGCTCCGCTGATCCTTGCCAAGATCGAAGGGACATGCCCCATGAATGCTAAGCAGTTGGACCTTTACAAGCGGCGGCTGTTGGCCCTGCGGTCTCGCCTTGTCGACGAGGTCGAGCAGTTATTGGACAACATTCCCAATGATCTGCGCGCCCCCGGCGCTTTGTCGCACGTGCCGACTCATCCGGCTGATCAGGCGACGGAGGGAATCGACAAAGAAATCTCGTTGATTCAGAACGAGCAGCAGCTACAAGCGGCCGTACATCGAGCGCTCGAGCGGATCGATGACGGTACGTTTGGCGGCTGCCAGCAGTGCGGCGGCGAAATCTCCGACCAACGACTTGAAGCGATTCCCTACGCGCTGTACTGCTTTGCCTGCGCGAAGAGCCTGCAACCGTCGTAATGACGTGCGCTGACGCGCCTTGAGAGTGGCATTCGGGCGGCGGATCAGAGGAAGAGGCAATGTCGGCATCGTCATTCTGGGGCGACCAGCTCTGCGACCAACTTGGTCCGGCAAAGATCGTTCATCTCTACGATCCCGATGCCGGCTTGCGAGCCATGGTGGTGATCGACAACACGGCCTGCGGTCCTGCTATTGGCGGAGTGCGGATGGCCGCCGATCTCTCGACGGAAGAAGTCGCGCGGCTAGCACGCGCCATGACGCTGAAGAACGCGGCGGCCGGTCTGCCTCACGGGGGCGGCAAGGCAGGCATACTCGCCGACCCCAAGACCGCCGACAAGCCGCGGTTGCTGCGCGCCTTCGGCCGCGCAATTCGGCATCTCGTCGAATATATTCCCGGGCCCGACATGGGAACCGACGAGGCGTGCATGGCCGTGATCTTCGATGAGACTGGCCGCGCTGTCGGCATCCCGCAAGTTCTGGGCGGCATACCGCTCGATCTGCTCGGGGCCACGGGCTACGGTCTGGCACAGTGCGCACAAGTGGCGGCCTCGCACTGCAATCTCAAGCTTGCCGGAGCTCGCGTCGCAGTCGAGGGCTTCGGCAACGTCGGCCGGCATGCTGCGCGCTACTTAGAGCAAGCAGGGGCCCGCCTTGTCGCCGCCAGCGATACCGGCGGCGCCATTTATGATCCTGAAGGCCTTCGCGTCGAGGAACTGATCGCCGTGAAGGCAAAGTCGGGCAGCGTAGCGGCCTGCGATCGCGGGCGGCGGCTTTCCACAGATCAACTTCTTACGCTCCCCTGCGATATTCTGATCCCGGCGGCGCGGCCAGATTCAATGCACATGGACAATGCGGCGCAAATTCAAGCTCACCTGGTTCTGGAAGGCGCCAACATTCCAGCAACTCCCGAGGCCGAATCGCTGCTCTACCGGCGAGGAATTTTGGTCGTGCCGGATTTTATCGCAAATGCCGGCGGCGTGATCTGCGCAGCCGTCGAATACCAGCACGGCAACGAGGCGGCGGCCTTCGCGCAGATCGCCGAGAAGATCCGCCGCAACACGCAGGAAGTCCTGGAGCGCAGCCGCCAAGAGGCGATTGAACCGCGCCGGGCGGCGATTGAGCTGGCCGTCAAGCGCGTTGCGGAAGCTCACGCGTATCGCAGCCCAGGCTAAAGCGGCAAGCAAGGCTCTACGCCTCGCAGGTTTCTTCCACTAGTTTTTTCAGTGCTTCGACGGGGAACGCTTCTTTGTGCAGCCGGCTGTCGTTATCGAAATAACAGCAACCTGCAGTGCGTTCCTCGAGGTTCAAGATCACCATGGGCGGTCCACCGGACCGCAATTGCACCATATCTCCCGGTTCGATATCGGTTGCCATCCTACCCTCCTTGCTCCAACACGCGATCACTGGGAAATGAAGCGAGAAATGCCGCCCCGAAATCGTTCAAGCGCCTGAAGGACCGGCGGCAAGGCGGGGCGGAGCCTCTCGCCGGACGAGCAATGCGCTGCGCTCGACCATAAATATATTGCTGCAACCAGGCGATCGGCAATCAAATGCACGAAATCTCATGCGTCGCCGGACGAGATTCTCCGATAGATTCCCATTCTCGTTCCGCATGCTAGCAATCCGCCCGTCGCCGATGGCAGCAATTCTTGTTTACCCGTGACGAAAATGCACGCAGGAATCAGACGTTCCAGCATTGCTGTCAGGACTCGGCGCTGTAGGGATTCTGCAAAGTACGTGAAGACTACGTGCCGGCAAAGGATCAGATGGAAAGGTCCCTGGGGCATTTGCTGACGAATGTCTTGGCGTAGAAAATCGACCTTCTCGCGGAAACCGTCCCGAATGCAGAATACATCTGCCTGACGGTCAAAACCGAGGGCGGTCCATTCGCGGGGCAAGTCGTTCAGACTGCTCCACGGATAGCAACCTTGCCGGGCGCGCTCAAGCATGGATTCGTCGTTGTCGGTAGCAAGCACGTGAAGCGGCAAGCTGTCGAAACGGGGAGCAATGCAAAACTTCCAGATCATCCTCAGGGTGTAAGCTTCCTCGCCCGAAGCGCAGCCCGCGCTCCAACAACAAAGTGCGTCGTCACCGCGCGCTTGTACCAGCGCAGCCAGCTCTGGCAGAATCAAATCACGCAGGCAGTCGAAAACGCCGCGATCGCGATAGAACCTCGAAATCGAAATCCTGCAGAAGCCGTCCACGACTCGCCATTCCTCATCGTGCGCTTCCAAGTAAGCCTGATACGCCTTCGCGTCAGGCAGTCGCAGCTCGCGCAGCCGCCGATCAATTCGCTTGCAGACTTGTCGGCGCACTTTGCGAAACCCCAGCCACCGCATCTCCAAGCGTGGCAGCAACCACTGCAACAGAGCTACGCATTCCGGATCGCGCATAAGAAAAACGCTGAAGTTTACGCTGCATGAGCGCCTTCAAGTCTTGGGGTTTGTGGTCGAGGCATGCTCCTCTTTGAATCGGCGCATTGGCGATTATAGCGACCGCCAATCTCGTGTCCGCCGCATCGAATCAATGTCTCCCCTCTAGCACCGCAGCGCGCGAGCGAACTCTTAGCTCCTGCTAAGACGAGTCTTTGATGCAAGAAGCAGCGCGCAAAAAAAACCGGAGGGAGCGAGTCGCACACGGTTCAAGGAAGCTCTTCGACCGTCGCCTCAGGGCTTCCGCCGGGCTGCCCGGGCGGCCAAAGCCAATCTCTTAAGCCATGCGCCCCAGTTTGGCAGATCCTTCGCTTTATCTCGCCTTTCGCCCGCTTCTCAGTCGCTCGGCGAAAGCGGCTCCCATTGGAGTCCGAGGAAACCGGACCTGCCCGTTCTCTCCGTATGCCCATCGAGGGAGAAGAGCGCCCGTTCGTGTGAGCGGACCGCACTTCAACTACAGTCATACGCTCAACGAGCTTGCCCACCCACGGCCCTCGGCGGAAAGCGGCATATCATGCGTCGTCAACGCGTCGCCTCGCCAGAAGATTCATCGCGGCTTCCGACCGCTTCAAGCATCTGACGGCCAAGAGCCTTTCGCCCCTCTCTCTCCACATTTACTACGCTTAACGCGACATCCCGGATCTCGGAATTTCGGGGGCTACGTGCTCCGCTTCCATGATTCGTGAGGCGCGCCTTCGCTCATTGGTGTGCTCCTGGGAACGCCCACCCGGCGTGGGATGTGAAGAAAACGCCGTTGGGCAAGAGCACGCTCCGCAGACCGCGCGTTGCAAAGTGCTTTCAGGCGTACCGCCATGCCTACTCCCACCGTGGCGAAAATATTCCTGTGGTCGGCGCAGAAACTGCAGGCAGGAAAGACCAATTAAAGAGCTTGCGGAGAACGAACTATGTCAGACTTCCATCATCGAGCCATGGTTGAGTTCTTTGGCGGGCCGTGCGATGGGTATCGGCGGCTTGTTGTCTGTTCCACGAATGATCTGGCGCCGACCGCATTCATCCCGCTGCCGTTTATGACCGAGCGGTGGTGGCGCCCGAACTGGATGCTTCGGAGCAGACGTCAGGCGATTTATGCACTACACCATGAGCCGCGCTCGAGCAGCTATCGCTATTTGGGCACGATCCGCCGCGCGAACCGCGGCGGCAAGCTGTTAGCACTCGCCCGCTGGTTGCGAAGCGCGATTGAACTCCCGCGGGAGGTCGCCTTCAGGCCGACGCGTCCAGTACGACACGATCTCTTCGATCGCAACGTATAACCTACGAAGCCAGGCAGCAACTGTATTGGTCATCGATTCATCCAGATCTGCTAGGAGCTGCCTCTCATGTCGGACGAAAACAAACTCTGCCAGCCCTGGCTTGTGGCCGTGTGGCCCGGCATGGGAAACGTCGCCTTGTCGGCGGGCTATTATCTCATGGCCAAGCTGGGCATGAGCCTGCTGGCAGACTTCTCCTCTCCTGAGCTCTTTGATGTCGAGCATGTCGAGGTCAAGGGCGGTTTAATTCGGGCCGGCGCGCTGCCTCGCAGCCGATTCTTCGTCTGGCGCGATCCCTCACAGCGGCACGACATTGTGCTGTTCATCGGCGAGGCTCAACCCCCGCTGGGCAAATATGCGTTCTGCCACAAGCTGATTGAATACGTGCAGGGATTAGGCGTCGAGCGAATGTTCACATTCGCCGCCATGGCCACTCAGATGCACCCCGAGCACGACTCGCGAGTGTTCGCCGCGGCAACCGATCGAGAAAGCCTGGAAGAACTCTGCCGGCTGGAACTGGAGCTGTTAGAAGATGGGCAGATCGGCGGATTGAATGGAGTGCTGTTGGGGGCCGCCGCGGAAGCCGGATTGCGCGGAGCCTGTTTGCTGGGCGAGATGCCTCACATCTTCGCCCAGTTGCCATTCCCCAAAGCCTCGCTCGCTGTATTACAAGTATTTACCCGCATGGCCCGCGTCGAAATCGATTTTGCGGAACTTGCCGACCAGGCATCCGCCGTCGAGCGGCATCTGGGGCAACTGCTGGCGGAAGTCGAAGAGCAGGTCACGCGGCAAGCTGCCCCCGAGGAGGAAGAGGGATACAATCCCGAGCCTCACGAGGAAGAGCGACTCGCTCCCGACGATCAACGCCGCATCGAGCAACTGTTCGAGCAGGTCAGCCGAGACCGCTCGAAGGCGTACGAGCTCAAGAGCGAATTGGACCGTCTCGGCGTGTTCAAAGACTACGAAAATCGCTTCCTCGACCTGTTTCGCAAGGCGGAATGAGTAGCGAACAAGACCGCAACAGAACGCTGCGGAGGCCAGCCTCGCCTGCAACCCTAGCACCGTGGGCGATACAGCCGTTGTGTCTCCGAGCCGAAGGAGTTAGCCTAGGGTTCGGAGGATAGTGCGGCGCGCTTGCGATCGCTGTCGTGCTGTTTCTCCAATCCAGCAGTTCTCCTTTTCCGGCGAAGCAGGCAGGTGAACCAATGTCGCCGACAACAAGCCAGCGACTGCAATTGTTCTGCACGCGCCGGCAAATGTTGTGGTCAGGTGCGCTCGGCGCAGCCGGCTTGACCTTGCCCAAACTGCTCCAGGCGGCGAGCAAATCGGCGCCGCGCGCCAAATCGTGCATCCTGTTTTTCTTAGAAGGCGGTCCTGCTCATCAAGACCTCTGGGATATGAAGCCAGAGGCGCCCGCTGAAGTACGCGGCGAGTTTCAAGCGATCGCCACGAGCACGCCGGGAGTTAAAGTTTGCGAATTCTTGCCGCAACTTGCCCGGCAAATGCATCACGTCGCCTTAGTGCGATCCGTGCATCATTCGGTCGTCGACCACAACGCCGGCGCGTATTATGCGCTGACGGGCCGCTCGCCGACAAAGAGCGGCGGCTTGATCATCCGCGACGAACCCGAGAATTTTCCGCCGTTCGGCGCGGTCGCGGCGGCGTTGCGTTCTGACGAGCGGAACGTGCCGCCGTTCGTGCACGTTCCCGACTTCATGTCGAACAACGGACATGACTTGCCGGGGCAACGCGCCGGTTTCCTCGGCGCGGCGTTCGATCCCTTTCTGGCCGGCGACCCCAGCGCGCCGCACTATCGTGCTCCGGAGTTGGAACTGCCCGACGATGTCAGATCAGTGCGGTTCAGCGAGCGACGCAACCTGCTGAGTGAATTGGAACGCCTGGCTTGGCATCGCGTCGAGGGCGAAACCGCGAAACTTCCCGCCTACTATCATCGCGCCTTCGAATTGCTCTCGTCTTCCGAGGCGCATCAGGCTTTCGATCTCGAACGAGAGTCGCCGACGGTTCGGGAGCGCTATGGGCTGCCCGACCGCGTCGATCGTTCGGTTGAAGCGCGCAAATTCGGCGGCCTGCCGCATCTGGGCCAGTGCATGTTGCTCGCGCGGCGACTCATCGAAGCCGGCGTTCGTCTGGTCACCGTGTGCACCGGACGCCGGATCGATCAGGCCTGGGATACTCATCGGCAGCACTTTCCGCTGCTGAAAAAATCATTACTGCCGTACGTCGATCGCGCATTCTCCGCGCTGCTGGAAGACCTTTCGCAGCGCGGCTTGCTGGAAGAGACGCTGGTGGTGGCGATGGGAGAGTTCGGCCGTACGCCGCGACTGGGTCAAATCACGAGCGGGGCCGGCGCCGATGCCG
>JAICIG010000178.1 GCA_025924495.1 Pirellulales bacterium
CCGTTTGAGCGTCTGGAGCTTCGGGCTATAGCGAGTCGGATGCGCGACCGCCAGCTTGGCGTGCGTCCGTTCGCAGGCGGTCACAATCTCGTCGGCCTCGGCAGGCGTGCGGCAGAAGGGCTTTTCCATATAGATATGTATGCCTCGCTCTGCGGCAGCCAGACACATCTCTCGGTGCTGGTCGACCCAGCGCGTGCAAATGGCCACAACATCCGGCCGGACCTTCTCGAGCATCTGGCGGTAGTCTGCGAACGTCTGCTCGACGCGCAGCCGCTTGGCAGCGGCGGCCAGGCCCATTTTGTCGTCGTCCGCGACCGCCACGATTTGCGCTTGCGGCAGATCGAGAAACGCTTCGTCGACGGCATGCCCGTAGTCGCCGCGGCCTGTACGGCCGATCACTGCAACGCGATAGATCTTATCCATTGCCGGTCGCGCTCCTCGAATGGATCGATGAATAAAAATGGCGGAAGTGCATGGGAATCGAACCCACCTACGCTGCGGTTCACGCAACGTACAGCGATTTTGAAGACCGTGGCCGCCACCAGGCGTGCAGGCACTTCCCTAAGCAGACGCTTTGTTTAAGCCCAATCCAGTCCCGTTTCGCGCTTAACTCGCACCGCGAAATCGCCCAGCAAACCGCCGATCAGATCCCAGCGATCGACGCGCCGCAGTTCGATATCGCCTTGCGGATTGACCCGCACGAGGCTTTCGTCGGCCACCCCAAGTTGACGAAGTTGTTCGTCAGGCAATTCTTGTTCTTCGACGATGCGTCTCAGAGTCTTGCCCGACATTTCAATGAATTCCATCATGCAGACCTTGTGTTCAACCTCTTTTCAATTGGCGCGTCTATGTCGCCGGCAGTCGCCTACCATCATAGTTGCCGCGCGCCGATGTGCGAGAGCGCCCCCGGAAATGGGCTCGGACCGCGAATCGGCAGTCGTCCTCAAATCGAGCGTTCGTAGATGCGATAGGTTTTGTAACGCCGGCCGCCGACGGCCAGGATCGTACGATTAATCAAATCGTTGTCTTCGAGCGTCCAGCCCAGTTCTGCGCCCGTATAATGGGCGACGTTCTTGCCGTAGTCGAGTGTGCGCAGGATCAACAACTCGGTGATGCCGCGACGACGATATCCTTCCAACACTCCCAGTGTGAGCAGCCTTGCGGTTCGAACGCGGCGCTGATTGCGAAACAGGCGGAACAGGCCGATCGGCAGTCCCCAGGGAAATAGCCGGCCATTGAGCGGGCGGATTGCTTCGTTCAAATCGGGTAGCGTCATCGAGAAGCCGACGGGCTTGCCGTCGACTTCGGCCAGTAACAGCAAGTCGGGCAATGCCAACTGTCGCAAATGCTTGGCCATGTGCGAAAACTCTTCGTCCGTCATTTTGACGAAGCCCCAGTTGCGCTCCCAGGCGGCATTGTAGACCTGTTTGCAACGCTCGATTTCCGCCTGAAAGTCGTCGAGCCGAAAGGGGCGAATTACAAATCGGCCTCGCGCCGCCAGCCGTTCAGCTTTCTCTCGCCAGGCGCCGAGAACGTTGCACGAGTCATCGAACCACCAGCTATAGAGTTCCTTGGCCTTGGTCAGCTCCCACGATTCCAGCAAACCGACATAATACGCCGGGTTGTGGTTCATCATGATCCGCGGCGGCGTGTCGTAGCCATCTACCAACAGTCCACAGGCGTAATTTGTCGAGTAGTCGATCGGGCCCATAATTCCTGTTCGCCCGCGACCGCGCAGCCAGTCGGCCGCCGCGTTCAGCAACGATTGGGCGACTTCTTCGTCGTCGATCGATTCGAACAGGCCGAAGCAGCCTACATTCGAGCCGTGCTCCGCGTTGTAGTGCGGATCGTCGCTGGCCTGAATCCGGCCCACAGGCTCCCCATGGCGAAAAGCGATAAACTGTGCAGCGTCGCCATGTTTGTAGAATGGATGCAATTTGGGATTGATGAAATCTTTACGCTCGATCAACAGCGGCGGCACCCACTGGCGGTCGTGCTGATAAATCCGCCAGGCGAACCGCACGAATGCATCGCGATCGCGCGCAGAGCGGACCTGACGTATTTCGATAGGGGGACTAGCCAGCCTTGTGGCGGGTGCGTTCGGCAATCGTGCCAAGGGGCTCTCCATACACGGCCTGCATCGCTCGAATCCAGAGGTAGGCGGCCCCGGGCGGCGGCACGCTGAAACTCCTTGCACGGTCTAGCATAAGGCTCTTCAGGCGAGGGGCAAGAGGCGCGCCTGAACTGGCGCCCAGCCGCACGCCAGCCGCCTTGGACCTATGGCGCCGTTTGCCCCCAGTTCCTATTGCGTCGAATGTCCGCCAACCTAAAATAATAAGAGCAACATTCCGACTAGTGTTACAGCGCATGGGTGAACAAATTGCTGACTGAACAAGAAGTTTCGCGGACTTGGCGCAAGCTCTTTACGCGCGCCGTTCTCAATGAGGAGATCTTTGCCAAGGCCGAGGCCTTGATCGAGGAACTCCGTCCTGAGAGTCCCCTGCGGCACCGCTTAGGGACCGAACTCGAAGAGCTCCGCCAGCGAGCTGACGTCAGCGACGTCGTTTAGCGTCGGTGCGGGCGGTTGGCGAGAGACCGTTTTGTTCGGGGCGCACCCCGATCCCTCGCATAATGAGGTTTGCATGAGCAACCGCGCGTCGCTTGCGGTCAGCCGGCGCCATTTTCTTTCCTTGGCAGGCGGATATTGGGCCGGCTCCCAGCTGAGCCGGCTGTCGGCAGCCGAGCGGCCGTCAGTCTCACAGCCTCGTGCCATCGCAGGCGACGATGTGGTCGAGCCCGATTGGGCCGAGCGCTTGACGATTACAGTCGGACCAACGAAAGCCGACCTGGTCGGCACGACCGATCGCGCACTGCAAGCTGCCGTGGATTACGTTGCACGTCTGGGGGGCGGCACGGTGCACGTACTGCCCGGCGAGTATGTGTTGCGCAACGCGGTGTCTCTGAGCTCTGACGTTCGGTTGCTGGGCAGCGGCGATGAGAGCGTCTTGATAAAAGCTCCTTCGCAGACGGCGAAACTAGCGGCGGATTCCGATTGGTTCGACCAGGAAATCACGCTTGCCGATGCATCAGGTTTTCGCGTTGGAGATGGCGTGTGCTTGCGCACGCGCAATCCGCATACGGGCGCCATCGAGATCGCCAAGCGAACGCTGGTGGCGCGCAATGGCGCCCGCTTCAAACTCGATCGCGCATTGCGCCAGAATTTCTGGCTGATGGGCGAGACAACGGCTTCGACGTTGTTTCCGATTCTCAGCGGCGAAGAGATCTCCGGCGTGACCATTGAAAACCTTGTGCTCGATGGCGACAAGAGCCGCAACGATCATCTCGACGGCAACTACGCAGGCTGCATTTTCTTGCAGGACTGCCGGCGGATCTCCATCCGCGACGTGACGACCAGGAATTACAATGGCGACGGTATCAGCTGGCAGATCTGCCATGACGTCGTGGTCGAGAACTGCCATAGCCACGACAACGCCGGACTGGGATTACACCCGGGGTCGGGTTCTCAGCGCCCTGTCATCCGCGGCAATCGACTGGAGAAAAATGACATCGGCATTTTTTTCTGTTGGGGCGTGAAGTATGGGCTGGCCGAGAAGAATACGATCAGCAATAACCGGCGGTTTGGCATCTCGATCGGCCATCGCGATACGGATAACCTGATCTGCGATAATGAGATCCTTGACAGCGGCGAGACGGGCGTGCTGTTTCGTCCGGAACGCGGCAAAGACTTCGCCCCGCATCGCAATCGACTGGAGCGGAACCGCATCATTGACAGCGGCGCCGAGCAAGGAATCGGCATCGATGTGCAAGGACACACTGAGCAAGTCGCCATTACCGCCAATGAAATCCGCGAGACGCGCGGACCGCTCCGTCGCGTTGGCATCCGCGTCGGCAAAGAGACTCGGCAAATCAGCCTGGCGGATAACCGTATCGAGGGTTTTGCTGAATCGATCCAGGAAGCCAGATAAGCGCCTCTTGGCATCGAGGCACGGAAACTTTAGGCGTCGCGGCGCGTTGAGAGCCCGTCCGCTTCAAGAACTTTTGAGATTGAAGTCGTATCCTTCCGTCTTCCCCTTCTCGACCGTCAAGGTCAGCTCCGTCCGCTCCAGGTTGCTGTATTTTTCAGGCAGGCTCTCTTTCGCAAGACCGCGCATGGCGAGCTGTTGCAAGTCCATGCCTTCGCCCGCATTGACCGGCGCCCCGCTGGTATTCACGATGCGACTGATCGTCACCTTAAACACGCCGGGCACTGCTCCCGGCTTTCCGCCCGATATTAATTCATATTTTCCCGTCTCGTCGGTTTTGCCCAGGCTGGCGGTGTAACCCGGCACGGGAGAACCGGACAAGTAGAAGGTCAGGCTTGCGTCGGAGAGGGGTTGCCCGTCGAGCAACACGGCGCCCGTGACGGGCGTGAGTTCGGGTTGCCCGGTATTGCCCGAGCATCCAATGGCAGTCGCCACGCAAAGGACCAGAACGCTCGATTTCATTCCGACGCCAGTAAAAGGCAGCAACTTGATCATACGATTTCATCGAGAAAGGATGTCTCAAGGAATGTCCCGCCCAAGGACCAAACAGCCAAGGGCTAGTAATTGCCGACGCTGTGCTGATCGC
This sequence comes from Pirellulales bacterium, assembly GCA_025924495.1. The sequence goes on from JAICIG010000178.1 coordinate 4,630, forward strand.
CGACGCGGTTCAGCCATTGGAAGACGTTGATATAGTCGATGCTGTCGGAGAGCATGCGGGCCGAACCGTCGCAAAACACGAACTGGGCGCCGGCCGGGTGATAGGAGCCAAAGCCCCAGGCATATTGCCGGTAGGAGTGGTCCAGGTTGTAATCGTAGTTGATGCCGAAGCTCGGCGCATTGCGGGGCGTATAGCCGTGGCAGCAGGTATGGGCGCCGGAGCCCCAATAGGGCCCATAGTACGCATACGTTTTGCCTGCCAGCCCTTGCTTCGATTCGCCGATAGCAATCGTGTTACTGGCGCCGTCCTTTACGTCGGCAAGCTTTGCGGCGCCGTCGTTTCCGAATGGACCCAGATCGATCGAGCCGCGCAACGTATCCCATGGGGCGTCGTAGTCAGTCGTCCCGCCGCTGGCGAATAAATAATTGCTCTGCGCCGCATTGTTTAGTTCATAGGCGGCGCCTGAATTATTCGGCGAACTCGTGACGAGCGCGCCAGGAACGGCGTCGGACGGGCAGGTGAAGACCGGCAATTGTTTGCTATAGATCGGCTGATTGACCGTGCTGTTGGTGGCGCCGGCGGCCAAGGGCTTGCCGCCAGAGTTCCAGTCATTGATGCTCGACGGATAATTGAAGTTGTATAGCTGATAGAGCGGCTGTTGCTCGAGTTGGGCCAACATCAGCACGAACCCCGTGGTGTTTAGCACCACGTTCGTGCCATTGCTCCCCGCCGGATACTGATAGCTCATGCTGCCGCCGCCGAGCTTGGCCGGCGGAAACACGCGAAACAGATCGTGATAGTTCTGCAAAGCCAGGCCCATCTGCTTCAGATTGTTCATGCACTGCGAGCGCCGCGCCGCTTCGCGCGCCGCCTGAACCGCCGGCAGCAAGAGCGCGATCAGAATTCCAATAATTGCAATGACGACGAGTAGTTCAACCAAAGTAAATCCGCGTCCAACGCGATTCGAACATCTGCTGATAACCATGCACTGAACTCCTGGAGATATCGACCGACGACTACCCGCCTCGTGAAGTGTGGAGATACGAGAGCGCCGCCTGCTCCCGAACAACATTGATCGGACCGTTTAGCAAGAACTATGCCAGCGGCGCGTTGGTGCTCGGGCAATGCGCGACCTCGTCTAAGCACCGCAGGAGTTCAGCAGCCCAAAAAAGCGGGAAGACGCGGTAACTCGCCAGCCAAATTCCGACAATGTAAATCCAAGTAAGTTGACGACCGGGCGCTTCTCGTCCTCGGCGTCTGCTTAAATGCCACGCACTTTATGCTTGTTTGAGTGGAAACGCACGCTTGGAAAATGAATGGACGCTGCCTCAGAGCGAGGGGCGGTGGCGCGTAGATGATTTAGAAGCACGCCGTTGCAGGATCGCCGAAAACGGAGAGAGCTTTGCTCTGCCGCAAGAACTTTGGCGCAAAAAAACAGCGAGCAGATTGCCTGCACGCTGCGAAAAATCGTCTCTATTGAATCTGATTTCAGGAACTGCTCAGCGGAAAGTCATACCCGTCGGCCTTGCCCTTTTCGACCGTAGCTTTCAATTCGGTTTTTTCTGAGTCGCTGTATTTCTCTGGCAGGGATTCCTTGGCTTGCCCTTGCATCCGCAACTGTTCCATATCAATGCCTTCTTGGAGAACGACAGGTTTTCCTTGTGGGTCGGTAATGCGACTGACGGCGACCTTATAGTTTCCAGCTGCGGCGCCACTGCCGGCGATGCTTGTCAACGTGTACTTGCCTTGGGCATCGGTTTTTCCGCCGCTTCCATGGTAACCTTGCGACCGATCGCCCTCGAGATAAAAGACGATGTCTGCATTTGCAAGCGGTTTGCCATCGAGAGTCACGACGCCGGAAACGGGCACTAAGTCGACATTCGGTCCCGACTTCTTTACGCCGCACCCAGAGCAGGTCGCCCAAACGGCAATGGCCACAAGGTACGCGTTAATGCAAGAGATCCTTTTGTGCATTCGAACTTCCCCCAAGCCTTTCGATAGAATTAATTGGCCTTATCCGATGGGCCGGCGTCATTCGCGGCGAACATGGGGCCGCGGCGCCATGAGTCTTCGCGCTCTTGGATCGCGGCCCGCGGCACTCATGTGGACAACCTGCAGCGAACGCTAATAGTTCCCGACCGTCACGCCGTCCTTGATGCGATTCAACCAGATGAAGACATTGAAGTAGTCAACGTTGTCGGAAATAAACCGCGTTGAACCATCGCACATGACGAATTGGGCGCCCTGCGGATGGTAGCTTCCGAAAACCCAAGCGTATTGCTGCTGCTTCGGAGTGGGAGTCGCCCGCGTGTAGTCGTAATTGATTTGGCCGAATACCAACCCGGTCAAATCGGTGATGCCATTCGTGTTACCAGGTACGGTTAATGCGGTGGACCGCGGCGTTCGTCCATGGCAGCAAGTATGGACCCCCGCGCCCCAGAAGGGACCGTAGGCGGTACTGGCTTTTCCTGCCACGCCTTGCTTCGACTCGCCGATGGCAATAGTGTTGCTCGTTCCGTCGCGGATATCAGCCATCGTTGCGGCGCCTTCATTGCCGAATGCCCCGATCTCTAGCAGGTATCCAGGGTTGCTAACTACAGGTAGTGCTTTATATGGCGGGTCGTAATCGGTGTAACCGCCCGTTGAGAAGAGGTAATTGCTGCGCGCCGCGTTATTGGATTCATAAAAGTAAGGATTGGCGGTTGCGTTTAAGTATTGCCCCGCGGGAACCTGATCGGACGGGCAGGTGAAGACGGGCAGTGGCGTGCTGTACAGAGGTTGATTCGGTAAACTCGAGGATCCCGCCAGCGTCATTGAGTAGGGGTTGTTGATGCTCGAGGGCAGGCTGAAGTTGTATCGCGAATAGATTGCCTGTTGCTCCAACTGTGGCGTCATCAGCATAAAGCCGGTCGTATTCAGCACGGTGAAACCAGGGCCTTGATAGGTGGCGATGTTTGCAGTGCTTCCGCTCCATAGGCGTCCATCGCCAAGAATGGCTGGAGGAAACACTCGGTGCGTGTCAACGTAGTTCTGCAAGGCGATGCCCATTTGTTTGAGATTGTTGGTGCACTGTGAGCGCCTGGCGGCCTCGCGCGCCGCTTGCACCGCTGGCAACAATAGGGCGATCAGAATTCCAATGATGGCGATGACAACTAACAGCTCGACCAACGTAAACCCGCGTGTACGGTGCGCGGGCAGGGCATAAGGATGCATTGTCTGGCCTCCATGAATTACAAAGGAGAGATGAAATGATTGGAAACAACGCGTGACGCGATGGAGTTGCTTCGGCTTCGATATATGCACGTGGTGCAAGGCAAAACCTCCCCGTCGGAGATTAGCCGGCTCGGCGCCGCCAACTTGCGGTGGCAGTTAAGCTCACGCGCGAACGCACCATGCTTTGACTGCACTTGCCCGCTCCCTCGAAGCAGCTGGAGAAATTTCAGGAATTGCAATCTGCACGCGAACCGCGTCGAACGATGGCGATCCGCCCGGGACTTGACAGGAATTACCCGTGAGTCTATCGAATCGTTTTCAGTTGCAAAGTTTTTTATGTGTGATTTCTGCAGAATCTTTTGAGTATCGCTCTAAGATGTGTAAGTTGTCTAAGAAAAATAAAAGTTTTGAAAATTTCAATCGTCTGGAGTTGCGTGTGTGACGAGCGATCCGCCGGGCAATTCTGGGAGAGATGTTCCCGGTCCGAGCATGCCTGACCGTCTCCGGCGCTGGGCGCTTCTGCAGCGCGCCGCCGCGCCATTTGGCAACTTACTGCTGCCGCCGCGCTGTGCTTGCTGTGGCATCGATCTTCCGGATTCGGTCGCAGGCATAATGCTTTGTTCGCGGTGCCAAAGCGATATCGTCCAGAACGATATCATCCGTTGCCCGAGGTGCGCTGAACCGATGTCGGGCGAGGGGCTCGCGGCTTGTGCGGCGTGCAGGGAGCGGTTGCCAGAGTTTGAATGCGCCTGGACCTTGGGCGATTACTCGGGCGAGCTTCGTGCGGCCATGTTAAAGATGAAGCGTCCTGACGGGGAGCCGCTGGCGGCGGCGGTGGCCGAGTTGCTCTATCAACATGCGGGAGATCGCATTCGAGCCTGGCGAGCTGACGTGATCCTTCCGGCGCCGATGCACTGGTTGCGCAGGCTCGTGCGCGGCGTGAACAGTGCCGAGACATTAGGGAGTCATTTGGCCCGCAGGCTGGATCTGCCTCATGCCCCTGACTGCGTCGTTCGCCGTCGCCACACGAGACCGCAAAGCGGCTTGGCGCCCGGCGAGCGCCTGCGCAACGTGCGCGGCGCTTTCGGGCTGAGTCGAGGGGTGAACGTGAGCGGAGCACGGATTCTCTTCGTCGACGACATTCTGACGACGGGGGCCACCTGCAGCGAAATTGCCAGGCTGTTGACCCGCTCGGGGGCATCGGCAACGGCCGTGGTCGTGGCCGCTCGAGCTTCCGGCAAGCGGTGATTGGTGCTGCCAGCCGTGTTTCTATAATGTAGGCTAACGGGCGCCTGGATGTTCGCGGGCAAGGGGTGAAGCTTGTCGCCCTCGCCCGGCATGATGTGGGCAATTCCTGTCTGCAGCGTACCGGCGGAATTCCATTTAGGCGTAAATGTGCCGTCGACCGACGAGAGCAGGACCGAAAAAGCGAAATGTCTGCACCGAACCTTACCCCTGTCCGGCGCCGGCCCGCGCGGTCGCGGCCCTTTCGCCAGGCGGTGCTGCGCGGTCTGGGCGTGGTTTTGCCGCCGCTTTTGACGGTAGCCATTTTTCTCTGGGTCGCCGGAACCATTCAGCAGTATGCGCTCCAGCCCGTGACGGTTGGCCTCCGCGACGTGCTCGCATTGTACTGGGCCAGGCAGGACGAGCGGAAGTTAGCCGATCCCGAGGTCCAGGCGCAGATCGAACGGCACGCGGCGTCGATCGAGCTGGCCTCCGGCGAGCGATACGATCGCACCCCTGCCGGCATCTATTTGCCCGCCGAGGTGGTCGCCGTGGTGACGCGAGATAATCCTGCCGGCGTGATTTTCTCCACCAATCGGCAGGCAATTTATCAGCGCTATGCCGAGTTGGATCGTCTGCAGCCGCAGTTGGTCATTCCGCTGTTTCTCAGCGTGTTTATCTTGCTGCTCTACCTATTGGGACGGTTCCTGGCGGCCGGCATTGGCCGGGTTTTCTGGAATATTTTCGAGCGCGGCATCCACCGCTTGCCCGTCGTCCGAAACGTCTACGATTCGGTCAAGCAAGTGACCGACTTCATGTTCGACGAACGCGAAATTGAGTACACTCGGGTTGTGGCGGTCGAGTATCCGCGTAAGGGCGTCTGGTCGTTGGGTTTCGTTACCGGCGAGAGTCTGCCCGATATCCGCGCCGCGACAGGCGAACCCATGCTGTCGATGATGATTCCCAGCTCGCCTATGTCGCTGACGGGTTATACGATCACCGCGCCAAAGAGTGAGACGATCGACCTGAACCTGACGATGGACCAGGCGTTGCAGTTTGTCATCAGTTGCGGAGTGGTCGTGCCGGCTCAGCCAGCCCGGGATAATGTCGAGACGGCAAGTTAAAACCGCAATCTAATGAACACTACCCGACCGCTTCGCTTAGGCACTCGCGCGAGCCCCTTGGCACGCTGGCAAGCCGACTGGGTTTCCGAACAGTTGGCCCAGCGAGGCTTCTTAGTCGAATTGGTGCTGCTCTCCACTCGCGGCGACCGCGAACAGGGCGGCCCGATCGGCGCCATGGGCGGGCAAGGCGTATTCACTAAGGAACTGCAGCGCGCCTTGCTGGCCGACGAAGTTGATTTAGCCGTTCACAGTCTCAAGGATTTGCCGACCGACAAGGTCGAAGGCTTGACGTTGGCGGCAGTGCCGCCGCGCGGACCTGTAGGCGACGTGTTGGTCAGCCGCAATGTTCACTCCTGGGAAGAGCTGCCGCAGGGCGCAGTGATCGGCACGGGCAGTTCGCGGCGTAGAACTCAGCTCTGGCACGCCCGGCCCGATCTGCGGATGGAAGACGTCCGGGGCAATGTTGATACGCGACTGCGAAAGTTGACCGAAGGCCACTACGACGCACTGATCCTGGCCGAAGCGGGCTTGGAGCGTCTGGGGCTGGCGAACGAGATTACGCAGGTCTTGCCCAAGACATTGATGTTGCCAGCCGTGGGGCAAGGCGCGTTGGGGATAGAGGCCCGCATTGACGACGCTGGCGCCTGCTCAGCTCTTGCCCAACTTGACGATCCCCAAACCCACGCCGCCGTCAGCGCAGAGCGTTCATTGCTCGCAACAATGCGCGGCGGCTGCTTGGCGCCGATTGGCGCTTACGGTCGTTTCGAACTGGGGCGATTGATGCTCAGCGGCGTCGTGCTTAGCGCCGATGGATTGCGCCGGTTGTTTGCCGAGGCGGAAGGCAGCTTGCATGACGCGGAGACACTTGGCCGTTCTGTCGCCGACGACCTGCTAGCTCAGGGGGGCGCCGAGCTGATTATCGGCGCCCGGAATCCTGGCTAGTTGCGCGGTCAGTTCCTGTGACGCGCTTGCTTTTCATAGATTGGCCAGTCGCTGCCTCAGGGGCTGGGGAGGCGTCGGGGAGATCGTGGCTCTTGGTAATCTAGGGCAACCGCATAGAGATTGCGGGTTGCCGAAGATTATTCATATTTTCGCGTTCTGCCGAGTCGATCGTCCTTAACGGAAAGCTCCACTTGCGCAAAACTTGACCGCCGGCGCTTTTCATCGCTGGGGCCGCAGTTCTGCAGAGCGTGGCGGATATGCACAACCGCCCCAGCTGAGCGCGAAAACATAACGGGTTTGTAGGGGGAAGCGCTGATGAGAATCTTACATGCGTCACTGGCGATTGCGACTCTCGCATTGGCAGTTCACCAGGCACAAGGCAAAGAGTCCAGCTCCGCGCGCGTGAAATCGGCTGCAACCCGGCAGGCCGCGCCCGTAATCCGCATTCTCCCTGCCGAAGAAGCAACTGCTGGCGAGGTCGAACTGCCGCAGCCAACCGCCGACGTCCCCGCTGCTGTGGATCAGGGTCAGGCGCAGACTAATGCTGATCCGCTTGCCACCGAGAACATTCTGCGAGGCAAAGGCATCCCTGCTTCTCCTTATCCGGCTGGCCTGTCGTACGTGATGACTCCGCAGCCGTTCCGCGTGCCGTATCCCGATCGCATTTACTATCCGCCGAAGCACTATGTGCATTTGTGTCCCTATTATCCACGCGGGGTGTATTGGGGCGCCGACTGGAACAAACGACTGCTGGGATGCAATCCCTGGCTAATTCATGGCGATAAACGCTTCAATCCTTACCTGACTGCGGCCAAAATCCGACATCACTCGGGCGGCCGCATGACGGCCGGCGGTCCTGCTGCTTGTCCGCATTGCGGCCAGGTGCATAGTCTGGCTTCCCACACGCGAATGACCGAACAGGCTTCGCCAGCCGCCAGTCGTTCCATGGAAGTTGTGAAGATGCCCCAGCCGCCGGAGGCGAATTCAATCGCGCCGGAGCTTTCCGATTTGCCCGCCGCCCAGCCGACGCTCGAGTCGTCGGCCAGGCCCGACTCTGCGGCCAAAGCGACCCGGACCGCACGCAACGTGCTCCCGCCCTGGCAGCGTCCGCCGGCGGTGCGCCGCTAGTCGCTACGTCTCCGCCACGTCGAGGAACCGCCCGCCGCTGATATACCAGCCTTCGCCGCAGTCCTCGCACCAGATGATCTGCGTGCGCAGCGCCAGCGGTTCGTCGTCTCCACGCTGGATGCGGACCACGACTTCACCGCATTCCAGCGGCATGACATGCAGCAGGCCTACGCCGAGATGTGAAATATCTCGGGCGAACGCAGAGAATTGCGGGAATTCATCATCGTCGAGGGTGATAGTCACCGGCCCGAAGAAGGGTGATCGTGTCGCGGTTCGGCGCTCGGACCCGCCCGCGGGGCGGGATCTGCTCAGCACGCGATTGACGGCGTCGCGGACGCGTTTTTCGCCGCCAGGGGTCATCAACCACGAACTGGCAAACAACGGTTCGGCCATAACGAATCGGCCCTCACAACTGAGAAATGAGAAACAAGACGTGACGGAGCCGATTTGGCGCCGCCACCGTTTCCCGGCACGGTAGCCGCGCTCTAATCGACGCCGCAACACGAAGTATAGGTCGAAAAATCTGGCGCGGCGGACGGAATTCCCTGGCCTGCCGGGAACCCCGCCGGAAGGCGATGAATCTCCCTATTGCCCCGGCATTTCACTCGCGGATTGCTCTGGAGAGGGCAGACGCACACAGCGGCGCCGCGATCATCCGAATACTCGCTGCAGTCGCCATATCGTCGGCGATCCGCACAGCCGGATTACTTTTGCAGAATGAGCTTTCCGCTCCGGGTGAGTCTCAAGCGATACGTTTCCTCGCCGTGGGCAATCAGCAGCTCGATTTGACCTTGCAGCAGATCTTCGGAGCGTACGGTTCGCAAGTCGCGCCCGGAATTGCCGGGCGGAGCTCCCGCAGGCGGTCTTGGATTGAGCGAGGCTTCGTTGTCAGTCACAGCTTTGGCCGGTGAGATTGTCGTTGGTCCGACGTTATCGGATGCTATATGTAATGAGACATTGTGTCAATAATTATTGATATCGTGGCTTGACGGTCAGCGCAAGTGAAATACAATCGCATTTACTGATGATACGACGTCTCATTTGAGGCGGAGTCAGCCCCGCCGAGCATTGCCAGCCCGCCCCGCCAGCCACGCTCGCCTCGATGAATCCGATTGCTTCCGGGAGACAAAGATGAACCGTCGATCTGGATTTACATTGGTCGAACTGCTGGTAGTCATCGCCATTATCGGCCTGCTTGTGGCGCTGTTGCTGCCCGCGGTGCAGGCCGCCCGAGAAGCGGCGCGTCGCACGCAATGCTGCAATAATCTCAAGCAAATGGGGCTGGCGACCCAGACCTACCACGACGTAATGCGCTCGTTTCCGCCCGGCTACTGCGCTTCAGTTCCCTATGTAGATGGCGAAAATGATACCAAGGCAGGCTGGGGATGGGCGGCATTCGTGCTGGGTTACCTGGAGCAGAACTCGCTGCAGGCGAACATCAATTTCAGTCTGCCGGTCGAGGCGCCTCAAAACTCCAAGGCGGTTCAGACCGGAATTCCCGTTTTTGTTTGCCCATCGGACAGCGCGCCGCCGATCTTCCAGGTGCCGAACGGTTCGGGCGGTTCAATCGCCGCTGCGGCGCCCTCGAGTTATGTGGCCTGTATGGGCGGCGATGACACCAGTAGTTCTGATCTCACCGGCAGCGGGATCTTTTATCGCAACAGCGGAATTCGCCTGGCCGATGTCACCGACGGGACGGGCGTGACGATTTTGATCGGCGAGCGTTCATGGCTCGATGCCCAAGGCATCTGGGCAGGCGCGATTAGCGGCGCCGTCTGCAAACGCGGGGCCGGCAATCCGAATCCGTTGGGTGGAGCGACGACGGAGTCGGCTCCAACGCTGGTTCTGGCCCACAGCCACCTCAATAATCCGACGACGGATCCCGATGCTGGGATCGATGACTTCTCCAGCCGGCACGCCGGCGGCTCTTACTTCTTATTTGCCGACGGTTCGGTGCGATTCTTCGCCAGCGTCTCGGGCGACAACGCCAACGGAACCTACACGCAAGACGGCCTGATCTTTCAGGCCCTTGGCACGCGCGCCGGGCAGGAGGTTATTCCCGGCGACTGGGCGAAGTAGGTCGCCGCGAATCGGTTCGCCTCGAAGGCCCGCATTCTCAAAGCAGCGACGCCTCCTCAAAATCGCGCGGCCACAGCCGCCGCGCGACCGGTCTGACATCGGCCGGCAGAAGAAACCGGAAGCGGAAAGAGAGATGGCGCGATGAAATCAAGACAAGGGCAGCACTTCGCCGTCGCTGACCGGAAATGGTCGACCGAGCATGTCGCGAATCTCAGCGCGGGGAGAAATGCCTAGCGCGTGAAAGATGGTGGCGTGGATGTCCGGGGGGCCGCAGGACTGAGTTCGTGGAAAAGCCCCTTGGTTGTCGCTGCTGCCGTAGACCTGGCCGCCGCGAATGCCGCCGCC
>JAICIG010000179.1 GCA_025924495.1 Pirellulales bacterium
GCATTGACAAGCCCGTGGCGGGACTACTGAAGGACCTGAAGCGGCGCGGCCTGTGGGACGACACGCTGGTCGTCTGGGGCGGCGAGTTTGGCCGCATGCCGATGAGCGAGCAGGGCACAGGGCGCGATCACAATCCTTGGGGATACTCGGTGTGGCTGGCCGGCGGCGGAGTGCGCGGCGGCATGGCTCACGGCGCCACCGATGCCGTCGGACTGAGAGCTGCCGAAAAACCGGTGCACGTCCACGACCTGCACGCCACGATCCTGCATTTGCTCGGGCTCGACCACACCCGATTGACCTTCTTCCACAACGGCCGCGATGAACGTCTCACCGACGTGGCCGGCAACGTCGTCCACGACATCCTCGCTTGATCGCAACGACATGGGTGCAGCGCAATTCAATCCGGCGCCTGTCCAACTGCTGGTTGTGCGGCGCTCGCGAGCCGTAGGGTGGGCCCCGCCCACCAAGGTTCGGCGGTGGGCAGTCCCAGCCGTACGATTTTGCCTCATCGTATTGCTCGTCGTTATCTCGCTTCATGCCCGCGCCGACGAATCAGCGACGATCGTAGAAACGCCCCTCACCGCCGCCGATCGCGACCATTGGGCTTTCAAACCGCTTACGCGTCCCACGCCGCCCGCCGTCAAAGACGCGACCTGGGTTCGCACGCCCGTCGATTCCTTTATCCTCGCCGGCCTGGAGCAAGAGAAGCTCGCCCCGCAGCCGCCGGCCGATCGAGCGACGCTCTTGCGGCGAGCTACAATCGACCTCACGGGGCTGCCGCCGGAGCCGGACGATATCTACGCCTTTATTGCCGATCGCTCGCCCGACGCTTGGGAGCGCGTGATCGATCGCCTGCTGGCCTCGCCGGCTTACGGCGAGCGGTGGGCCCAGCACTGGCTCGACCTGGCCCGCTTCGCCGAGAGCGACGGGTTCGAGTTCGACAAGGTCCGCCCAGACGCCTGGCGCTATCGCGACTGGGTCATCGACGCCCTGAACGCCGACCTGCCATACGACGAATTCGTGCGATTGCAGATCGCCGGCGACGAGTTGCGGCCGGGCGATCAGCAGGCGGCCGCGGCCACCGGTTTCCTGCTGGCCGGGCCCGACATGCCCGACCTCAACTCGCAGGACGAACGCCGCCACAACCTGCTCAACGAGATGACCGCCGCGGTCGGCTCGGTCTTCCTCGGCCTGCAGATCGGCTGCGCCCAGTGCCACGACCACAAGTACGACCCCATCAGCCAGTTCGACTTCTACCGCCTGCGGGCCGTGTTCGAAACTGCCGAGTACTTCGAGGTACAGCCACTGGGGCGCGTGATGCACGAATCGACCTCCACGACGAGCGCCAGCCGGTTGATGGTCCGCGGCGACTTCCGCCGCCCGGGGCCCGAAGTTTCGCCGGGCTTTCCGCGCATCGCCAATCCTTGGAACGACGCCGTCCCTCCGCCGGCCGAAGAAGACTCATCGGGCCGCCGCGCCGCCCTGGCCCGCTTTCTCACTCGCCCCGACCATCCGCTGGCCACGCGCGTCATCGTCAACCGCCTCTGGCAGCAGCATTTCGGCCGGGGCCTGGTCGCCACGCCCAGCGACTTTGGCGTGATGGGCGCCTGGCCCGCCCAGCCCGAGCTGTTGGATTGGCTCGCCGCCGAGCTGCCGCGGCAAGGCTGGAGCCTGAAGCGAATGCATCGCCTGCTCATGACCTCCGCCATCTACCAACAATCCAGCCGGCCCCCATCCCTCTCCCTCCGTAACGGGACTCGTGAGAGTTCCCAGTCCCTCTCCCCCTGGGAGAGGTTAGGTGAGGGCGCGTCGGAGAAACTAAGTGAACGCTTGAGCGAGGACAATAACCAGGAAAGCTCTGCTTCTATTTCTTACCCGCACTGGTCCGTCGCCGCTGCCGCCGATCCCGACAACCAGCACTGGTGGCGCATGAGCCGCCGCCGGCTCGACGGCGAAACCATCCGCGATGCTATGCTCGCAGCCTCAGGCAGCCTCAGCCCTCGTCGCGGCGGGCCGGGCGTGATGCCCCCTTTGCCCGACGAAGTGGCGGCCACGTTGCTCAAGGGCCAATGGCAAGTCAGCCCTGACGAAGAAGACCATCGTCGCCGCAGCATCTACCTGATGGCGCGGCGCAACCTGCGCTACCCGCTCTTCGAAGCCTTCGACCGTCCCGACGCCCTCTTGAGTTGTCCCCAGCGCGACCGTTCCACCACCGCCCCGCAGGCCCTGATTCTCCTCAACTCCGACTTCGCCCTGGACCAAGCTCGCCGTCTGGCCGGCTATCTCCACGCCCGCGTCGGCCACGACCAAGACGCCCAAATCACGCTCTGCTATCTCCGCGTCCTCTCCCGCTCGCCCACCCCAGCCGAACTCATCAACGCCCGCGAGTTTCTCTCCACCCAATCCCAGCGCCTGCGCGCCGAGCACCGCTCGCCCAACGACCTCGCTCTACCCGACCCGCCATTGTCCAACGCCGACGTCTACCAAAACGCCGCCTTAGTCCAGTTCTGCCTGGCGATGTTTAATGCGAACGAGTTTGTTTACGTGGATTGAAGTAGGCGGCGCGGCACTAGCGTAACATGTCAAGGCGGGAGCCTCTTTCCATCCGTTTGACATAGACTTAGCGGCCACCGTTGCTATCTGGCCGCATCCCAGGCCGCAAATGTTTCCTTCAAAGCGTTGGCGGCCATCACATTCACACCGCAAATCACATCGATAGAGTTATGCAGCGTTCTAGTTATTCGCCGTCCATCCGGACGCTCCATGATTCTCGTCAAGAGCGCAGCTATAGCATTGTTGGCTCGAAACGGACTTGCATTCCGGGATAACTCCAGAAGGAGACCTCCTGCAATCTCGAGAACACCCTCGCGCTTCGTGTATGGGTTCGACAACCACTCAAGGATTGCCCCAAATGACGAGTCAGATATGCACCAGCCAGCACGGTCCCCAGCCCACAATGCAATACCAAGATCGACGCGAGTGTAAAAATACCCAGCTTTCAAGAGGCTGACGACTAAGCTGTTTCTGAAATCGACCGAGATCCTGCCTTGCAAGCAGCCCCACCGAAAAACGCCATCCGTCCAGACTCTGGATTCAGTACCGTGCTCGGCGGCGAATGCGGCCACGCACATGTCATCAGTCCAGAGCCCGAGCGCGTTGTTGCTTGCTATCGCAATTGTCTCTGCCGCCGGCCGACCCAAGATTTGGGTCATAGTTTGGCGCGTTTCGCGGTCGAAGCCGGCAAGCGCCGCTCCATCTTCTATATGCGCAAGCGAGGATATTGCTTCGACAAATTCGCGAAACTCTCCTAAGCGCTTCTGCAAAGCCTCCGCGCTCTCCGTAATGAAGATATACTGCCCATTGCTCTTCGTTAGAAAGCCACCCTCATGTGGGGAATTCAGTTTCTCGATGTACCGCCGGCGCCATTCCTGAAGCGTTCCTTCGGAAACGACGAAGGAAATCCCAAGATCGCTGAGGTGCCGGTACCCCTTGGTGACAAACAACGTCGCCAACGCGCTACCATCAAGAATAAATCCCATTCCTCTGTTCAAGGACGCGTCGGCAATAGCAAACTCGTCGTCGGTTCCACGGCAACAACGAATCGGCAGCTTAGGCTGATTACTTATGTGCCCTACGGCGTCAAGAACGCTGCATCCCACCATCATCGCGAAGTTCGTGATCGAGAGCGGGTTCGTGCGATAGAGCTCATCGCGCCGTTCTGTCTCCGAGATCTGTTGATCGACCGACTTGAAGATGACGTCAAAGTCCGCCGTGTCCTCCGCATCCTTCTTGAAAGCGAACTTCCACAGAAAGAAATGCTCTGGGAACCGGTTTTCCCACTCCTCCATGCAGAGATTGAACCGTAACCGATATTTGCTCCGAATCTCTGTGATGGTGGCGGTGCGCTCTTGGATGCGATCCCTGCGGAGGTAAAACTGCTCGCCGACTCGCTTGCCAAGCAAGAGCTTGGACACCCCGTGCTGGACAGGAAACTCATTTCGGGCTGGCTCTGGGCTTGGGCTGTCCTCAATAATGTGCCAATGATTACGATCTGAATCGTCCTCTTTATATCGTACTGCGAAGCCTGGAGCGCTTACGTCACTTTCTGGTATGGCCAAATCCTTTTTCCGCCCAAACAAAAATGACGATACCATCGCTTTGTGCGCAAAGTGTGAGTCGAAGTGTCGCCGTAACAGTTCGTACGCGAATCTGACTCCCGCCGCCGGCTCAGGGCCATGGCTAAGCACTTCAACCACTGCCAGGCCAAGATCTGGCTCAACTTCGGTCGGAGATGGCAATCGCGTCGGGTCGAACTCGACGAGTTCGGTGCGCCCTAGGACGATTGCTAAGTGAGAAAGCCGAAGGCGAATTTCCCGTGCTAGTTTCGTTTCTGGCGCGGCGTCCAGATACGTGCACATCAACTCAATCGCAGCGGCGAAACAGTGGTACTCTTGGAGGATGTTGAGTTCCAAGTGAATTACCTCGCGATCGACAACGCCGTTTGCTCTCAAACGCGCGCAGAACTCCATAATGAAACTCGCGTCGTCGCAACGCAGCGCGCAATGCAATAAGTTCCGTGTGTCAAGTCCAATATAGCGAGGTTCAACCAGTTTCTTCCAGATTGGAAGAGCAATTTCGACGAGGCCCAACGTTGTTAACTCCGCTGCGATGCGTCTTTGGTCGCAGCGTTCGATCTCCGGCCCAATCTGCGCTGCCGCGGCCAGCGCTTCGCGCGTAGCGGCATCTGTGTCACCAAGTCGTCGGAACCTATGAGCATGCATCGCATGCATCACGGCAGGAGCAAGCTCGTCGCGTGTGAGCCCAACAAGCAACTGCTCCGCCTCGGCGTGGCGATCCAGGAGGCAAAGTAAGTCAATCGCTCTCCCAACTATCTCCGACCGAATGGGCCGTTCAAGGGTACGAAGCTGCGACAATTGTGCGAGCAAGAGTTCAAGAGCTTCGGCGCGGTCGCCTCCCTCATTGCGTGCGCCGAGCAACTGGGTTAGCAAAAGGACGATACTGCCCGAATCATCGCTGCTAATCGCAGCCCTCAATACTCTGATCGCAAGGCTGTGCTCTTCGCGGTCGCATAACGTCATTGCGAATTGCCGCGCGTACATTGTGTTCTTGCTATCAAAATCGAAAGCGGCTTGCAAATGCGGGTACGCCTCAGCCCATTTGCCAAGCAGTTGACACGCTACCCCAAGATAAAACCTAATCCGCGCGCGCTCAGATAGTAGAATTGGCGGCGTATCGTCGAGGAGGGACATAAAGAGCTTCACCGATTCCTCGACTTTTTCTGGTGCGGCCAGGTGCGGTGACTCCGAGTACTGCGCCGCAGCGTCCCTCCGAGCGGCTTCAAGGAGCGTGATCGCCAGCTGCTCTCGCAGAGGACGCGCAGCTTTGTCGCAAATGAGCGCAATACGTGCGTACTGCTCCGCAGATTCAAGGTTGCCATCATTCAGTGCGCGGCAACTCAACGCGTGTGCAGATTCGACCTCCTTGCAAATCGCGCGCGGTACGTGCAATTCGATCTCGACAAAGGGCATGGATTCCGGAGCGCTGCGGACCCATGTGGCGTGCGCCAAATCTGACCGTGGAAAAATCACGCATATCTCTGCGGCGAGACGAAATGCGAGTTCGGAGTCTCCGGCCATCAAGTGGCCGATCGCCGCCAAGCAGCGCGCCTGTTCATCGTCGGGTTGATAGCGGACACATTCAATGAAGTGCCGGGCTGCTTCCGGGTACTGTCCGTTGGCATTGTATGCATGACCGATGTTGGCTACGACGCGAAACCGCTCGCGACTGGTCAAGTGATCCCACGAATGATTGCGCAATGCCTCGAGCTGCGCGAGAGCGACGCGTGGTTCGCCCCTCTGCGTGAAGGCAACGGCGGCATCAATGCTTCCGTGAAATGCCCCGGCGCACGGCCCTCGCGCTGCCACCGAGTCAGTCTGAGCACGCACGGTGGCGCGTTGGTCGCTCAGGCTTGCGAGAACGGTGCTCAGTTGCCGCTGCACGTTCTCGTTGCTCTCAGCGAGGCTTGCAACGTCGCTTTTTAGATCGCGTTGGTTCTTCAAGCATTCGACCTGGAACAGTTCGCGATCCTTCTCGCACTCAAGCGACAGTAACCGACCTAAGTCGGATAGCTCCGCCCGCGCACGCTTCTCGTCGAGTCGAAAGAACGCTTGAGGTTCTTCGATCGTTGCACTCACCCACTGCCATTGCGCGAGCAACGCGGCGGACCAGTCTTCGGCGCTTGGTAGCTCATCCTTTTCAATCTTGGAGAAGATACGGACTGGAGCAGGCGGAGGCGTCTCAAGGCCTGGAGCCCGCCTCGGTAAAAGCGCCTCAATTGCATCGAGCCGCGCGTCGTTGGACAGCTTGCCGCGCCATTCCTCTGCTGCAGCCATTAGTCGCTTCAAGAGCGAATCATTGAAGAGCCGCTGTGAGGCAGCTTGCGTAGCCAGTTTCACCGCTTGCCCAAAGAGCCACGTAGCAATCGCGTTCACGTCAGGTCGTCTCTTGTCTCGGTATTTGATTTGCTCGCACCCAGCTAATCCGAGTTATCTTAGGCATTACGCTTGCAGGATTGGAGGTGGGCGCAGATTAGCTGCAAGCGATGCCTTGTCTTATAGAAGAAGAGAAAGGTGGGAGATACCCATTGGTTCAAGGCCGTTGACACGGATCGCAAGCGTCCAGAACGCAGCAGATACTCGCGGCAAATGATGCCGCACGGCATCGTCGCATGGCCTGCCTCGATCGTGGGCGGTCTGACCGCGCGATAGTTCGTGCCAACCCGCAATCAAACCGCGGTACGCGCTCAGATCTCGGCAGAACGGCGCAGGCTACACGAGCATCTAGCGCATAATCACCCCCTCAACGAGGGCTGTTGTTCGGGCTTAAAGTCTATGTAATCGATATGCACGCCGGTGCCATACGCATTCTCCAGCAGCTAGCGTCGCTCGCCTCGGCGAGGAGGATTTCGCGCGCGAATGCGGGCGAGAATCGCTCGACCAGATTGCCGGGGCGCTGGCCAATTTGGACTGGCAGAACGCAAGGTTGAAGTCACGGCCAACCTCGCTCCCGCCGCTCTGCCGCTGCTAATTCTCATGCCGCATGCGGCGGGCAAGTGGCCGCTCAGTCAGGCGAAGTTTTCGGGTATCTTCGCGACAAGTGTATTCTGCGGAGTGCCCGCCGCCCGCTGCAATATGCCGCATGTTGAAGCGGAGCCGATCGTGGCGCCTAGGACACGGAGCTTCGAAGAGCGGGCTCCCACGTAGGGCGGAGGAACCAGAAAACATTGGCGGCCGAGTATATTTGTTGCGCCCCGTTGGGGCTTCATAAATAGGTTCGGGAACTCTGCCGTTTTCCCAGGGCTGCGCCCGTGGGCTGATGAATCTTGCACCTTCGGTGCTGCCGGTAGAGGTGCGGTTGGCGCGAAGGTGCGCTCGTAACCCGTGAATCGAGAGCCGCCGTTTGACTCGCCGCGGAGGTATTCGGTTGGAACAGAAGCGAACTTAGCTGGGCCGCGACACTCGTCGACACGGAAGTTATCCAGGACGGCAATGCCGTCCGTAAACGTTCAGAATGGCGATCGGCCTTAATGCTGTAGCACGGCGAACGCGGCGTAGTGCGGCAGCCTTGCAACAATTGCCTATGTGAAGATGGGGGCGGAAGTGATACTAAGATGGGCTATGGAGTGAAGTCAGGCTGACGAGCGTCCGTCGAGCGATTACATGGCCGGGCACGGACGCTGTTTGGGATCCAGAGCCTATGTCATTGAGATACACCAAGCAAAGCGCATGCCTCTCGAACCGGCGCCACTCGCGTCGGTTACGAGGACATCGGGTGTGGCGCATGGGCGCGTGGGAGAATCGCTCGACCGCGAACCTCGCTCGCGGGAAATCGCGCCTTTATGGTCAGACCGAAATCTTCCGCCTGCCGTTGACGAGTCGTCGGCAAGCAGCCGCCGTTGCTCAGCTCGTGTCGTTTCCTGCAAATGTCCAGAATGCCGCTAGACATTGCCGTTAATAGGTTCATTGACGTATGCATTGTGTCAGCCGCCATGCGCGTCAGGGCATTCACTAATATGCATGCAGGCTCTAGTGCGCATCTTAAGGTATTGGGTTGAACGTTGGGAAGTCACCAAATAGGCGATGACTGGGAAAACGAACGGATTCATTTCAAGGGACGCTTGACGTTTAGTAGGGCACGACAGACAATTCGCCCTATTGTCCAGTGCCTCAAACACATAGTGCCTCGCAGCTTCGGAGAACGACCGTGAAATCCACATTAGCGAGTAGCCTTTTTGTGTGCTTTCTTGTTTTGCCTCACTACACCTCGGCGCAAGACGTTACATCAGAGGCAGCGGTAAGGCAGCTATCGCCAACTGACGTCCGCTTGCTTCAGGTTGACGCGAAGAGAATACTTCGGAATGCATGTCGCCGCTGTCATGGTGCAGCAAGCCCCGCGGGCGGTTTTGACATCTTAAACAGCGAAATGGTTAAATCGCACATCGTTCCTGGCTCACCTGCGAATTCAAAATTGTTTCAGCGATTAGTCACAGATGACGTGACCGTCCGAATGCCGAAGGGCGCGCCACCGCTTTCCGACAATGACATAGTCAGAATTCGAGACTGGATTACCTATTTGCCGGAGGAATCCGAGCCCTTCCCAGGCGACTCAGGCTTACAAGTAAACGAGTTCCCAAATAGTGAAACCTTACGAGGGTATCCGGCAACTCTTTATATTTTGGACCATATCGCGCGAGATGCTCGTAATCAAGGACCAGACGATCGCCGCTTCTATCGATACTTCGCGTCAACCCACTCAGTGTTTCCGTTCGGCGATAATGGCTTTTCACACGAAGAAGCCAATTTGCACAAAGTGGCGTTTATTAAGGCAGTTCATCATCTCAGTAACCGGCGAGAGCCTGTTCATGTAACGATTCTCGACGATGCAGAGACTGTGTTCAGGATCGACTTGCGCGAACTCGATTGGCATTTGCCCGTTCTTAGTCCGGATGTTTTGGAGGAAATCGCAGCGGCAGAAACGCAGTTGAAGCAGGCTGGCGACGACGCTGCAAAGAAGGCACAAGCATCGGCAGTTCTGGCGGCGGCGAAGGAAAAGGCTGAAAAGGCCAGGGCTGAGAATGGAATGAATCCTTTTGACCTTTTATTGATCGAATATCCGTATGGAGTGTTTTACAATGGATCGGATTCGTTCGAGCTTGTAGCGGAGTTGCTTTTCCCCCCAGGCGAACTTGGCGTCGGCGTAAGGAACGGGACAAAGAGCTCGTACCTTCTCCCCGTGCCATATATTCGGACTGACTGGTTGGTCGCTAATTCCCTGAGGCCGCCGCTATATCACGATCTGCTAGGCTTGCCGCTGACTGTTCAGAAACTTGAAGAGCGCCTCGGTGTTGACCGTGATCCATCAAAGTCTGCCACTCGCGGCGGCTTAGCGTTCTCTGGCGTTTCCAAGAACAATAGAGCAATAGAAAGGCTGAAGAGTAGAGACGGCTATTACTGGCAAAGCTTTGATTTTGCAACAAGCTCAGGCAGCGATAGCATCTTCAGCGATCCCGTAAACCTGAAGCCAGATGGTGGCGAGTACATATTCCGCCTTCCGAATGGCGTGCAAGGCTATTTTATCTCAAACTCAAAGGGCGAGCGGCTTGATGAGGCGCCTGTGAATATCGTCTCCGAGCCTCACGCAGCGGACCGAACTGTTCGAGCAGGTCTTTCATGTATCCGGTGCCACGTGAGCGGCATTATTGAGTTTACCGACGATGTCAGAGTTGCATTTAACGAGAGAACTGGGGCGACTGCGTCCGACGCTTACAATTTCTATCCAGGTCAGTCTGCGCTCGATATAATCTTTCAAAGTGACGTAGATAGGTTTCTACAGGGCCTGAAAGATGCTGGGGCGGACGCGCAACCCACGGGGGTCGAGCCAATATCAGCGATATCGTTAAGCTTTGAAAATGATCCTGTGTCGGTAGTCAATGCGGCACATGAGATTGGCACTGACAATTCAAGTTCGCTTGCGAACGCTGCCCAGACAAAGGACTTGGCAAGGCTCCTGTCGCCGTTCCTGATCAAAAAGCCAATACATGGCAATATTCTTCGCCCCGGCGTAGTCCACCGCGACACGTGGGAGGAGTATTTTGACATCGTTGTAAGGACCCTAGAGTTTGGCACTCCGGTTGTTCCGCTAGACGGGCTTACTAATGAGGTGTTTATTCCGAACAAACGGGAGCCATCGGTGGAGTTGCTAGTCGAAAACTTGCAGGCCGTGTTTCGCAATCGGGCGGACGTGCCGATTCAAGTTGATTTTGTAGTCGTTGGGAAGAATGGAAAGATGAGTAGACGAGGCGTGTCGGGGCTTCTCGCGATTGAAAAGCAGGCGAGCAGCACGCCTTTTCCAGTGTCACCAGGAGAGCGTGTATTTGTTTGGACAAGCACGGGACCGTTTAACCCGGGAACTATATTCAGTTTCCCTGAAGGCGCTAACGGGACCAAGTTTGTTTCTGATCGGTTTGTGCATCTTTTCTTCCCTGTTAAAAAGCAGGACAACGGAATTCTTGCTATCCCAGACGACGGCAATGCCATAGAGCGGGTGACATTTGGCGTCAACTAGCGTCGGCTGTCGACGCGTTTTTGTGGCGTTCGCGTTGGGCTTTATCGAGGTTCTGGGGTTCTACGGTTTACCGGGGCTGCGCCCGTTGGCTGATGAATCTCGCACTTTCGGCGCCGCCGACTAGGCGGAAGTTCGTGTGAGAATGTGCGCTCGCAATCCGTGAATCGGGTGCCGCGGTTTGACTCAGCGCGAGTTGTTCAGTTGGAACAGAAGCGAGCTAAGGAATCGAAGGGGCGGAAATGACGGCCCCCGGCTCTTGCTCATTTTGTCCGCCTCGTGTCCGTCATAGCAAAAACGTCCGGCGCCTTCTCTGTGCAGAAAGACGCCGGACGTTGTGAACTTGCGTGCGTTTGATACAGACGCTGCGCCGCGGTCGCCGAATTACGCAGGCGGCATGACGTGGGCGCCGGGGGCGACTTCCTTGATGTTCGGCTTGATGTCGTACTCGACGTCGCCGAAGGCCCAGGCGAGGCCGCCGAGCACCATCTTCTGGAACTCTTTGTTCGTCCAGACGTCTTCGCGATGGCCCATCGAGGTGTAGAAGACGCGGCCCTTGTCGTGGCGGCGAGCCCAGGTCGAAGGGTAAGGAGGCCGCTGGTAGTCTTTGCCGTTCATGCCCTGCGTATCCATGACCAGGATCACGTGCAGGTCGTCGGGAAAGTTCTTGAGCGAGTACCACTCGTCTTCCACCAGGAACTCGCCGTCGACGATCGACGCGGGATCGATCGCGCCGAAGCCCGGGAAGTTTTTGTCGGCGATCTTCTGGCGGGCCTTTTGTTGCGGCCCGTGGCTGATGAATTCGCCGCCGAGCATCGCGATGTAAGGGTCCTTCGTCTCCTGCTCTTCGCGAGACGGGCCGGCCGAATGAAACGTATCGGACCCGCAATGCGAAGCCAGGAAGCCTTTGCCCCCGGCGACGGCGGCCAGCAGGCGTTCTTTCCCTTTTTCTGACATGGGGGGAGTCTTGTCCGTACCCGCCTGCGTCAGGTTGCCGGTGGTGTAGAAGAAGAAGGCGTCGTACTGATTCAAGTCGCTATCGAAGACCGTGCCGTCCTTCGTGCAGACCACATCGAAATTGTATTCGCGCCCGAGCTCGGTCATGACTTTTTCGTTGTGCGATAAGGCATTCTCGCCTTGTCGTTTGGCCACCGAATGCTCGAAGCCGGCGCTTTTAGTAAACATCAACAGCTTGCGTTTCGGTTTGTCTTCGGCGGCAGCGGCCCAGCCGCCGGGAAAGAGACGGAGGCCCAAGGCGGCCAGGCCGGTCGTCAACAACATCTCGCGACGTTTCATCAATATCTCTCCGGGACTAGCGGATTGTGCGGGTTAGGGAAAGTCACCCAAGGATAGCCTCCCGACCTGCCGCGTGTAAGAGTTGGGGCGAAATCGCGGGTGATCGCAACAGAACCTCAGCCGTAGGCGGGCCTTGCCGATCGGAAATCAGCCCCCAATTGATTCGCGGTGGGCGAGGCCCACTCTACGGCGATTGATGGCGGGCGGCGCCCAACTGAAGTGGCGTACCGCTAGAGCCGCATCATGTCGCGAAAGCCCTGGGTAATGGCCTGCGGATTTTGCACCATTTGCCAGCCCATCACGCCGATCATCAATAGCGAGACGAGGGCCAGCGCCATACCCCACGGATTCGAGGGAGATTCCGCCGGTTTGAGCTTGTCGGCCAGCGCCGCTTCCAATTGCCGCCAGCCGGCGTAGCTTTGCTCATCGCCTGAGGCTACCAGCGAGACGTTGCGCATCACCGGGTTCGGTTCCAGGTGCAATTCTACGTGCACGCGAGGAAGCACCAGGCTGCTGCCCGCCCAGCGTGCGTCCTGATCGAGACCATTGATCGCTTCGGCCAATACCGGGCGAAGTTGCTCGGCCGACATGTTGTAGATCGTCAGACGCGGGCGAGAGAGCAGGGCGGCCAGCGAGACGCAGAGCGAGTACATCACGACCAGCAGCAGCCAGACGTATTTCTGGTAGGCGTTGATGGCGTCTTCAGGCAGCAACAGTTCGACCGGCCCGACGAGAATCAAACCCGATACGCCGACTCCCAACGCGGCCAAATCGCGTCCGCCGGTCACTAACAGCGGACGACGCGAGAGATTGATCATGCCCAGCAGCAGCAAATAGACGGCCAGCGGGCCGAGAGCCAGACACAAGCGGAAAGAATCCATCCGCACCAATTCCTGCAGGGCGACATGGGAGCGAAAACCCCAGTCTATGACGCCCGGAAATAGGGGTCAATTGTCCTGCGGTTCGCGGCGTTGATTGCGATCTTTTCTTTCGCGCGCCAGGCGGATCAGCTCGGCCTGCAAGCGGGATCGTTCCGCGGCCCGTTGGCGATGCAAACGACTGAGATGAGTGCTCGCGGCGGCAAAATCCGCTCCTGCCAGCACAATCACCCACAGTACGAGCAGCACGACGCCGCACCAGAAGAACACATACAGAGACGGCCTGGCGAGCGGCGGAATCCACTGGCCGATGATCAATGCGGCGCCAATGATTGCCAACACGAAGCTCGTTTGCATGCGACGGCGAAAGCGGCGCCGCTGATATCCTTGCTCTGCATCCGGCACGCCATGAGACAAGGCCAAGCGCCAGGTGCGCCAATGCCAGATCATCATGACGACGGCCAGCAACATGATGGCGCCCGGAAACACGTAGTTGACGACAAGCTGCAACGGTCGTGCAGCAGGCAACTGAAAAGTATGAGCTGCAAACGGCAAGCGAGACCCAAGGACGACCAGAGCTGCAGTTGAGAGCATCATTGCGGCCGCGCTTTGCCGCGAACGGCGGTTTTAAGCCATTCCTCGATCACCCAGCCGACTTTCGCCAGGCTTAACGCAGAGCATTTGTCCGGCGTGTCCTCTTCGGTATGCCAAAAGGGAAACTCGAAATCGATGACGTCACAGGCCGGGATGCCTGCGATGTCGTGCAGCGGCAAATGGTCGTCGCGAATCTCGGGGCCCCGTCGCGGTACGAACTCGCGCACGCCTAGCTTCTTGGCGGTGGACCAGATCGATTCCACTAGCGGCCTCGTATCGGCCCAGCGCATGCTGTTCACTTCTTGCGCAATCCGCAACTCGGCGTCGCCCACCATGTCGAGCAATACGGCCCAGCGGTAAGTGGGGCCCGGCTGATTGGCGACATATTCGCGGGCAAAGTGCTTCGATCCTAAGAAGTATTCGTCGAACTCGCCGTAGATCAGTTCTTCGCCGTCAAACAGTACGATATCGACGCCACGCGCTCCCTGAAGCTCAGTCAGATTTCGCGCCAGTTCCATCAATAGCGCGGCGCCGCTGGCGCCGTCGTTGGCGCCTATGAAGCGCCCGCGAGGACGAACGCGATCCTGATCGGGAAACGGTCGAGTATCATAGTGGGCGCAAAGCAGAATTCGCTCGGTAAGCTGGGGCTGCCATCTCGCGATCAAGTTTGCCATCGCCACCGGAGAGCCGTCGCGCGGATGGCGGACTTTGAACGATTGCAGCTCGACTTCGGCGCCGCACCGCTTGAAATGCTCGACAAGCATTGTCTGTTGAGCCTGCATGCCGGCCGACCCGCTGACGCGCGGCCCCAACTCGCAGATTTGCTTGAGGTATGCATACGCCTGAGTGCCATCGAATGGAATATCTTTCAGGCTCAGTTGGCGCGGCCCCGCTTGGGCCTCAGGCCACACCAGGTAGCCGATCAGGGCGGCGCTGCAGGCGACGACTGTCAACAAATACCAGGTTTGGCCGGAAATCTTGCGCATGAATGCGTATCAGAAGGGGGCGCCCAATTGGTCTGCCGTCTATTCTAGCGGCCCGCGCCGTCGGAGTCGCCAGCCAGCTTCAACTCGGCCCAAACGCAGGGGTGATCCGAAGCGTCGTTCTCCAAGAGCCCTGCATCGACGGTATCCAGACCGCGGGTCAGCAGCCAATCGATGCGCCGCGGGACTTTGTCGCCGAGAATCTCAGCCACCGGGTCGCGGACGCCTGGCTGCGAGAGCAGCTCCGACAGGAGCGCGTCGTCGCCTGCCGTATTCAGGTCGCCGA
>JAICIG010000180.1 GCA_025924495.1 Pirellulales bacterium
CCGCAAGCAAACCATCATCAAGTACACAGGCGCCTCGCCGCACTTCCGCAGCGGCACGCACGAACTTGTCCTGCCAGGACCGAACCAATAGACGCTAATACGCGCTAGCTGCCGCTTTTCCCAGGCGTTGCGCAGCGGTTAAAAGGGCCATGGCAAGCCGCGGCTAACCATCACTCTTCCCGATCGGGCGGCGCTGCACAATCTGGCACAAACGCTGGCCACGCTGCGGACGGCGGGCGGGGGAGTCGGCACCGCATAACAGGCACGTTCAAGCCTTGATTTCAAGGGCCGGATCGTCCAAAATCCAGCCTTCTAGACAGATTAGGGACCAGTGGCGAACCTAGACGCGGCCGGTACGGCGGGAGCAAATAAGCAGATGGTGTTCGACCAGATTGAGAAGCTAAAACAAGACTACACCGACAAATACGTCGTGGTCGACGCCAGCCGGCCGGAGCTCGCGCGGTTCCAGGGTTCCACGGGGCGGGTCAAGACGGTCAACATGAGCGGCCGGGCCTTGGTGGAGTTCGACGCCAATAACAACATCGGCTGGTACGATATCGATCTCGATTACCTGAAGGTCGTCGATCAGCCGTTGCCCAAGCCGGCCGAAAGCCACGAAAAGCCCGCCAAGAAGGAGGCGCCCGCCGCGGCCAAACCGAAGGCGGCTGCCGCCCCTGCCGGCGAAAAGAAACTCTCGCCCTTGGAAATGGCCCGAGCTCAGGGGGCCGCCAAGAAAGGGGACGAGGCGCCAAAAAAGTCGACCGCCGACATCCTGGCGGCAGCCCGAGGCGCCAAGGCCGAAGGGGGCGCCCCGACCGCCGAGAAGAAAAAGCCCAGCACCGCCGATATTCTGGCGGCCGCCCGGGCTAAGCAAGCTCCTGCCGAAGCCAAAGCGGCGGCGCCGGCCCCGGCAAAACCCGCAGCCGAGGCGCCGAAGGCCGCCACCGCGGCCCCCAAAGGCAAGCTCTCCACCGCCGAAATCTTGGCCGCTGCCCGGGCGAACAAGGGAGAAGCTTCCGCTGTTAAGCCCGCGACTCCGCCCGCCGCCGCGCCGGTTGAAGAACCAGCAGTCACTGCCGTCGAAGAGACCCTTGCCACCGAGCCTGAACCGGTCGCCGCGGTCGAGAAGCCCGCAGCCGCCAAGTCATCCAGTGGCAAGCTTAATACCACAGCCGACAAGATCGCCTGGTGCCGCAAGCACGATAGCAAATAACGTCTGGCGATCTTCGACATTCTCGCTGATTCTCTGTGGCGATTGAGCGCCGTTTGTTGAGCGGTTCTAATGGTGAACCGACTCGTAATCCATAGCGCCTTCATTGTCGACTGCTTCTGCCCAGCAGCCGCACGGTCCTCGCTGCCAAGCCAATGAAGGCGATTGGAATTCCACTACAGAGGTTACTGCCATGCTTCACGCCATTCCAACCGGATTCCCACTGCGAGCTCTACCGCAGGGCAGATGGCGTCTAAGTCTGTTCGGGCTCGTCGTAGCGGCCGCTGCGATCGACGGATGGCTCATGACTGGCATTGTTGTGGCCGGTCAACTTCAAGCCGGGGTTGCAAAGGTCGATATTACCGATCGCGAAGCCGGGCCAGTCAACGATCCGCTATACGTCAAGGCGCTCGTGCTGAAGTCGGATAACACAACCGCTGCATTGATTACGGTCGATGCCGTCGCGATTGGCGAGATCGGACGGATCAGCAACGACTACTTGCCGCGCGTCCGTTCGCGACTGGAGAAAGAACTCGGCATACCGTCAACGAACGTGTTGGCCAACGCGAGCCACTGTCATGGCGTTGTCTGTGCAGACGTCGAGGAACGCACAGTCCAGGCTGTGAAAGCCGCCGCGCAAAATATGGTTCCCGTGAAGATAGGCGCCGGCGCGGGACACGAAGATCGCATCATGGAGAACCGGCGGCTCAAGCTGAAAAGCGGTAAAGAGGCGGATGTCCGCCATGCATATTCGCTGCCGCCGGACGACGAGGTCGCCGAAGTCGGACCGGTTGATCCGGAAATCGGCATCTTACGGTTGGACCGGATGGACGGTCGCACGCTGGCGGTCGTCTACAACTTCGCCTGTCATCCGATTCAAGGAGTCCCCGGCGGCGCCAATACGGCCGACGTGACGGGCTTTGCCTCGAAGGTGATCGAAGACAATTTGAGCGAAGGGACGATTGCGCTGTTTGTGCAAGGCTGCGGCGGCGATATCAACCCGGTGATGTACAAGGATGTCGAGCATCCGCGCAGCGGCGAGCCGCTAGGCAACATGCTCGGTCTTAGCACGCTCAAGGCGGTTCGCAAAATCGAGTGCCGCGAGGATGACCGGTTGACCGTGCTTAACGAGACCATTGCTCTGCCGCGAGGCGATCGGACGCAGCGCATCTTTGATCTGGAAGCCGAGCAGCAACGCTTGCTGAAATCGCTGCAGGGCACGAGCCTCAACCTCAAGACGTTCATTCCGCTGTTGGTGAAGTACGACGTATCGGGCGAGTTTCCTTCATATTATTCGCACCGCTATTTACACGACGCGGCGCTCGGGCGAGATGATTTCGCCAAGCTCGATGCGGAAAATCGCCGCAACATGAAGGCCTACATGCAGAACATTTTTGTCATGGAGGAACTGACGCGAGTGCAGACCAATCTGGCACTGCTCCGCAAGCACCAAGCCAGCCTCGTTGCTTCCGGAAAGCGCACGATCGACGTCGAACTGCTCGGCGTCCGCATCGGCGATTTTGTGCTGGCTACCTTCCCCGGCGAACTCACCGTGCGGATCGGGTTGAACATCAAGAAAAACTCGCCGCACGAGCGAACTTTCGTCGCCGGCTACACCAACGGCTACATCTACTACGCGCCGACGGCCGAGCAGCTCAAGAATGTCGGCAATGCCCAGGAAGATAGCGACTGCATTCTGGCGCCCGAGTGGCAGAAGATGTACGAGGACAAAGCGGCGGAGATGCTGAAAAAGCTTTGAGCGCGGCGCTTGCTTTATTTCACTTCCAGCATCCGCTCCAGAGCCACGAGCGACCAGTGCGTCGTCTCGTCGTCCACGCGAATTACATTGACGGGCGTCCCGGCGGCGAGGTTTTCCAGGCTCCAGCAGAGATGAGCGAGGTCGATGCGATACATCGTGGCGCACATGCAAACGACCGGGGAGAGGAAATGAATCTCTTGCTCCGGGTGCTCTTGTTTCAAGCGTTGCACCAAGTGCAGCTCGGTGCCGATGGCCCACTTCGTTCCTGGCGCCGCCGCTTCGATTTCTTTGATGATCTTGCCGGTCGAGCCATAAATGTCGGCTTTGGCCACCACCTCGCGCGTGCATTCGGGATGGACCAGAATCTTGATACCCGGGAACTTGGCGCGGAACTGATCGACGTGTTCGGGCCGGAACATGGCATGCACGCTGCAGTGTCCCTGCCAGAGCAGGACCTTGCTGTTGCGTAGCGCCTCTTCCGTATTTCCGCCGAACTCTTCTGCATGCGGGTTCCAGACGGGCATTTGCTCAAGCGGAATGCCCATTGCATAGGCCGTGTTACGGCCCAGATGCTGGTCGGGGAAGAACAACACGCGGCGGGTGCGGTTGAAGGCCCACTTAAGCACGGCTGCGGCATTGCTCGACGTACAGACAATTCCGCCGTGCCGTCCGCAAAACGCCTTCAGGCTCGCCGCCGAATTGATGTAGGTGACCGGAGTAATGTCCTCCGTGTCGAACACCTCGCCTAGTTCCTGCCAACAACTCTCTACCTGGTCAATTGCCGCCAGGTCGGCCATAGAGCAGCCAGCGGCGATATCTGGTAGCACGACCGTCACCCGCTCGCCGCCGCGCTCCGCCAGCCGCTCGGGCCGGTTTGCGAGGATATCGGCCGTTTCGGCCATGAAATGGACGCCGCAGAAGGCAATTGCTCGGCAATCGCCGCTTTTGGCAGCCATCTGGCTAAGCTGGTAGCTGTCGCCGCGGAGGTCGGAAAGCGCGATGACTTCATCTTGCTGGTAGTGATGGCCAAGGATCAACAGCCGCGAACCCATCTCCGCGCGCACGGCGTTGATGCGTGCGGCGAGCGTCTCGTTATCGAGCGATTTGTAAGGCGCCAGTTCAAACGTGGCAGCCGAACCGCGGCCTGTCACCGTGCTCATCAAAAATGATCCTCGTGCCGTTGGAAATTAGTCGTCGAGATTGCCCCGCCGATGGACTAGTCGCTAGGGGGCTCACGTGCCCGCCGGCAGCCCGAAGGTCGATTGCCCGCTAATCCAGTATATCCCCCGCAGGCGCCCGGGACAGAGGCGGCTGCGTCCGGGCAGAGGGCAACGGAATTGGTCAACGTCGATTCGGCTTCTTTCCCAGCTTGCCCCATTTCGTCCTCGTGGCGGCTGCCTCGATACCCCTGGCGCGTCTGGGTAAAGTTTAGCGGCTTTTCATCCGATTCTTAAGATCACGGCATTGCTCCCGACGGCGGGAGGCTGCCGCGGCTACATCGCCGACGCACGGCTTATCGAGACGCATTCTTTCACGCCATGACGTACCTCGGAAAGGCTCCCGCTGCCGACGTTAAAGCTGCCTGCGAGTCGGGCGCTCTAGAGATTGGCTCCGCCTTGTCCCGGCTGATCGGAGCCACGGTCGAGGTCGGCGTGCTGCCCGTCGACCAACTGGTGCCAGCTTTTGCCCCGCCCGAATTGCAAGGTCCCGGCCTGATGGTATTGCTCACGCTGGAGGGCTCCGGCGCGTTGCTCGCACTGCCGGAGTCTTCCGAGCTATTGCCAAGCTGGTATAGCCATCCGGACGGGACCGGCCAAAGCGTTCTGACAACGCTGGCTCAAGAGTTGGGCATGCTCGTGCTGCCCGAAGAGTACATGCCCGAGGGTTTCAAGGCCGCTCATGTGGCCAGTCTCGCCGAAGCGATCGAGCGGGGCGGGGTGGCCGCAGGGGCGAATTTGCTGCCGCTGAAGTTGACGGCGCCCTCGGGCAAGCAGGCCACCATGAGTTTGATCTGGCCTGCAGACCTGCCGGGAGACGTATTTGCGGCGGAAGCTGCGGAGAGCAAGGCTGCTGCACCTCCAGCCGCCGCGAAACCCGCCCCGCCGGCGCCAGCCGTTGATCTTCCGCCGACCGCGCCTCCCCAATTCGCGCCGCGACAAGGGACGGCGCGCCCGGCAGCTCCAGCTTCCTCAATTGAAGAATTGCCAACGTATTCTCGCAGCCTGCTGCGAATCAAAGTGCCGGTGATCGTGACGTTGGCGGAGACGAAGCAACCGATTGGCCGCATCGTCGAACTCGGACCGGGCACAATCATCCAGTTCGACAAGTCGTGCGAGGAGATGCTGTCGCTGCAGGTCGGCGGTCAACCCGTCGCCGAAGGGGAAGCCGTCAAAGTCGGGGACAAATTTGGCATCCGCCTGACGTCGCTCAAGCTGCCCGGCGAACGCTTCAAGCCCGTAAAAACTCGGCGGTAGGCATTGGCTTGCCGCTGTTCTCCTAAAACGCAAGTTTTGCCGTCGGCCAAACTTGCGTACGCCGCCGCCGGGAATGGCTGCTTGTGAACTTGCGCAGCCCTTAGACTTGATTCGGTTGGAGGCGCCGAGCGATCCAGGCGGCGATCATTCACCAAGGACCGCTAAGGAATAAGGCGATAAGCCTCGATCGCCTTGTGAATCGATTCTGGTTCCGGTTTCGTGCGAATGGAGATATAGCCCACGATCATTCCACGCTCGTAGCACGGGAACACGTTCGCCTTGACCCAGTAACGCCGGCCGTTCTTCGACCGATTGGCGACATAGCCCTGCCAGAGCTTTCCAGCTTTGATCACGGCCCAGAGATCGGCGAAGGCCGTTCTCGGCATATCGGGATGCCGAATCGTATTGTGCGGCCGACCAATCAACTCGCCCGGCGAGTATTCGGCGATGTCGTAAAAACAATTGTTGGCGAAGGTAATTACGCCGCGCGTGTCGGTGGCCGAAATCAATATGTCGTCGGCTTGCAAGACGTATTCCGGCTCGGGAGTGGCAAATCGCCGCGGCGCTCGGAATGTGCTAGCGTCGACTATGGGCGCCAGACGCTCAAGCGGGTCGAGGCCATGGCCCTGGTTCGACGCGATTAGGGCCAAAAGATAAGAGAACGTCTTGCCGATTGTGTTGATTTCCTGCACTTCGTTTTCGACGACCGCAGAGGATTGATTAAGTGCGGAGAAGGCTTCAGCCGATTGTCGAAGTCGCTGAGCAAAACGGTCGGTCTCAACGCCGACGGTCGCGGCGCGGCTGCGGGCAGTCTTAATAGCGGACATCGAAAGGTCCGTCGTCTCGACGGTTCGCGAGACGCCGAACGACAGCTCAGAAACGGCTTCCGCGATCCGTTCGAGGGTCGTACTGATTTGCTGATTGGCCAGTTTGGTCGTGCCGGCCAGTTCCTTAACTTCGTGGGCGACGACGGCGAAACCTCGTCCAGCCTCCCCAGCCCGCGCTGCTTCGATGGTTGCGTTCAATGCCAGCAAATTCGTCTGGTCGGCGATTTTGTTGACGGTCTTCAGCAGTCCGCCAATGGCCGCGATATGAGTTTCAAGCGTTCTGGTTCGCTCACTCACTTGCTCCAATTCTGTCGAACTACCCAGCGCCGCTTCCAGCACGGAGCTGACGTTCGAGTCGATTTGTTCGACGTTGGCTTGAACCTCCGCCATTCCAGTTAAGATGGAGTTGAAGTCGTCGATGGTGTGCCGGATGGCCTTGATCTGGTCGCTGATGGCCTGTGTTGACGATGCAGCCACGTGCGATAGCTTCGTACCCGCAGCCTGAATCATGGCATTACGCAGCGATTCTTCAGGGAAGTCAACGATCAACTGCTTCGCTTGTGATTTGGTCTGTTTTAGTTCGGTGGCCGAACGCGGAAGCGAGGTGACTGCCATGGGCGGAGGTTCCTAATATGGTGCGCTCGTAAAGTCAGTCCGCGGGACGGTGGAGGTCTGCGTATTGACGCGACAGTTAGAAGTTCGCACGCCTCGGAGTCCACAATTATTAGCCTTCTGTTTGCCATAGCGCTCGCGGCCTGCCAAAATTGCGGGTCATTTGTGAGAGTTGTATCAGCGATCCGACACCGCACACTTTGCGCGCTTCGCGTTGTCACACTCTCCCGGTGGTGAAAGCCACACAGTGACCACGATATCAACTTGATTAGCACTGGGTCCGCGCATTGCCGAGAGGTGTGAGTACGGAGCTTTTGGGGGGCGGCCGCCTAACGTGAAGACTCTCAATAGCCCGGCCCTGTGCAGAAATGATCTGCGGCGATCGTAGGCAGATGGTTCCGCACTTGGGAGAATTTCGACGGGCTCGAGAGCATTCTCTCGCACGATAATATCGGCAGGAAAGATTGCTCCATCCTGCTGGCTGCAAACGGGCCCCGTTTCCGGTACGATGGTAGCTTGCGTTTATTCATGGCCGGAAGGACCAATTCAAGCAGTCTTGGCATGATTCTGCTGATCGATAATTACGACTCGTTCACTTACAACCTGGTGCAGCGACTGGGCGAAATCGATCCGGCGATCGAGCTCGAAGTGCATCGCAACGACCAGATCACGCTGAACGAGATCGCCGCTAAGGACCCATCGCATTTGATCATCTCGCCGGGGCCTTGTACTCCTCGAGAAGCGGGGATTTCTTGCGATTGCATCACGCGCTTCGCCGCCGAGATTCCGATCCTGGGCGTTTGCTTGGGGCATCAGTCGATCGGCCATGCGTTCGGCGCCGAGATCGTGCGGGCCAAACGTCTGATGCATGGCAAGACCGACATGATCTATCACGATGGCCGAGGCTTATTCGCGGGCTTGGACAGTCCCTTCGAAGCGACGCGCTACCACAGCCTCGTCATTCAGCCCGGCACGTTAAGCGACGAATTTGAAGTCTGCGCGTGGTGCGATGCGCCGGACGGCGGCCAAGAAATCATGGGCGTGCGCCACAAGCAATATCCGCTGCACGGCGTGCAATTTCATCCGGAAAGCTTCCTGACTCGCAGCGGAGTCGAGATTCTGAATTCGTTTCTGAAGCTTCCCAAGCCGCAGCTTAGCCGCCATGCTCACCGTTGACGAAGCTCTGGCTCGCGTCGAAGAACAGTTGAGCCCGCTACCGGCAAGGAAGGTGCACGTTTCGCGCTCGCTCGGTCTGGTATTAGCTGAAGACGTGGCCAGCGACGTCGATTCGCCGCCGCACGATAAATCAATTGTCGACGGCTATGCCGTCGTTGCCGGCGACCTCAGCCAGGGCGAAGCTTGCTTGACGATTCTCGAAGAGATCGTGGCGGGCGCCGTGCCTTCACAGCGCGTCGAGCAAGGCATGGCAACCCGCATCATGACTGGCGCGCCATTGCCAGCCGGCGCCGATGCGGTGGTGATGGTCGAACAAACCGAGTTGCTAGCCGACCCCAACGGCTCCCTGGGCCGAGTGCACATCCGCAGCCCTAAAGTGACGCCGGGACAGAATATTATGCGCCGCGGGCGATCGCTGCGTCGCGGCGACGTCGTACTGCGCTCCGGTAGCCGGTTGCGGCCGATCGAAATTGGGTTGCTGTCCGAAGTCGGGCGAACCGAAGTGCAAGCCGTGCCTCGCCCCGCGGTCGCCGTCTTGCCGACGGGGGACGAATTGGTCGAACCGTGCGAAGTCCCCGGGGCTGGCCAGATCCGCAATTCCAATGGCCCGATGTTGCTGGCATTGGTTGAGCGGGCGTGCGGAGTTCCGCTCGCGTTGGGCATTGGCCGGGACCAGCGCGAGCGCCTTCGCGAAAAGATTCTTGAGGGCCTCTCCGCCGACATTCTGGTGCTTTCCGGCGGCGTATCGGCAGGCGTGCTCGACCTGGCGCCGGGCGTTCTCAACGAGCTGGGCGTGCGGCAGATATTTCATAAGATTCAACTCAAACCTGGCAAACCGCTTTGGTTTGGCGTGCTCGAAAGCAAGGGCGCCAAGAAACTTGTCTTCGGATTGCCGGGAAATCCAGTCAGCAGTCTGGTGTGTTTTGAGCTGTTCGTCAGGCCTGCAATCGCCCGCCTGTCTGGCCGTCCTTTCGCTGGACTACAGGCCGTTCAGGCCAGTTTGGCGAGCGAGTTTATCCATCGCGGCGAGCGGCCGACCTACCATCCAGGCCTGCTTGAGGAATCAAATACCGGCTTTGCGGTAAAGCCGCTGTCTTGGCAGGGCTCCGCCGATCTACTCACCCTGTCGGCGGCCAATGTCCTGATTCATTTTCCCGCCGGAGATCGAATTTTCGGGGTCGACGAGCGCATAACCGCTTACCGCCTCGATTGAAGTTCAAACGTCAGTTCATTTGCCCTCGTCTTCTCTCGCTGCCTTCGTCCATTCCGCATTTCTCGTCTGGGCAAATCCGGCGGATCCGCCTAACCTGAAGTGTGTTGCGGCACGATGAAGGGAGCGATGCGGGAAAGCATGACGGGATGTCGAGCGCTAAACTAACCGTGGTCGGGCGTAGGCGAGCCAATCTGAGCCGGACCGCAGATTGCGAACCCGGCGCCGATGCCGCTTCGCGACCCAAAGCGGTCTTGTCGGTCCCGGTTTGGCAAAGAACTTGGACGCTCGGCCTCGCCGGCAGCCTGTTGCTCTGGGCGGCATTTCCGCCGATTGGCTTTTGGCCGTTGGCCTGGGTAGCGCCGATCCCTTGGCTGATGCTCGTGCGCCGTGACCGCCTGGCAGGCAAGCGCCCTTATGGGCTGATTTGGCTTACGGGCAGCGTCTTCTGGTTCGGCGTGTTGCATTGGCTGCGATTGCCTCATCCCGCAACCAGCCTTGGCTGGGTCGCCCTCTCGCTGTACCTGGCCGTCTATTTGCCATTGTTCGTAGGTCTGTCGCGCGTGGCCGTGCATCGCCTGCATTGGCCGTTGATCATCGCCGCGCCCACCGTTTGGGCCGGATTGGAGTTGTTGCAAGCGCGGCTCCTGACCGGCTTTAACATGGCGGCGCTGGGAAACAGTCAGTACTGCTGGA
Source organism: Pirellulales bacterium (assembly GCA_025924495.1). The sequence continues at coordinate 9,965 of JAICIG010000180.1, forward strand.
TCGAGTTGATTCAGATCGCTGATTTGGCGGGCAATTACGCTGTCGGCTTTGTCGTTGTGATGGGAGCGGCCTGCCTGGCGAGCATGCTGCCTTGTCAGACTCAGCGCTATGCAGTCTGGCCGTTGGCCCCGCTCGCTTTAATGCTCGCCGCTGTGTTGGGTTATGGCCATTGGCGCACCGGCCACGAAGAAGGTCGCTCGGGACCGCGCGTGGCGCTGATTCAAGGCTCGGTCGACACCGAACTCAAGCACGATCCAGCCCGCCAGGCGTTGATTCAAGAACAGTACAGCGAATTATCGCTGGAAGCGCTGAGGTACAAGCCGCGACCTGACTTGATCGTCTGGCCTGAGACGATGTATCGCAATCCGCTGTTGACTTGCTCGGACGATGTGCAACCGCCCGCCGAATGGCGGGGCTCAGCCGAGGAATTCAAGCAGGAATTGGCCCGGCGCCAAAACGCCATTAGCGAAGATGCGCGCTGGCTGCGCGTGCCGCTGCTGCTAGGGATCGACGTGGCCCATTATGGCCTGGCCAGAATGGAGCGTTACAACTCAGCGCTCTTCATTGATCACGACGGCACGCTGGGGCCGCGCTACGATAAGATGCACCCCGTCATGTTCGGCGAGTATGTGCCGTTTGCACAACAATTTCCTTGGCTCTGCCAGTTTTCGCCGATCGGGGCTGGCATCGACGTGGGCCGGGAAACGCCCGTGTTTGACGTCCGCGGAGCCCGATTGGCCGCCAATATCTGCTATGAGAGTTGTCTGCCGCACCTGATCCGCAATCAAGTGGCCGCCTTGCGCCAAGCTGGCAGAGAGCCCGATATCTTGGTCAATCTGACCAACGACGGCTGGTTCTGGGGTTCCAGCGAACTCGATTTGCATCTGATGTGCGGCGTGATGCGAGCCGTGGAGTGCCGCAAGCCCCTGCTCGTGGCCGCCAACACCGGCTTTTCGGCCTCGATCGACGCCGACGGCCGGATCATCGCACAAGGCCCGCGACGCGATACCGCAGTCATCATCGCCGACGTACGGCTCGACGATCGCACGAGTCGCTACGTCGATTGGGGCGATTGGCCGGCCGGAATGTGCCTTGGCGCATGCTTGATGCTGGGCGTCGTCGGCTGGCGACAGCGCCGGCAAGTCAATTGACTGATGCGGCGAGTTACTGCTTGACGAGCGGGAAGTCGAACGTGCCTCCCCCCTCGGGTACGTCGACTCTCAGCGTGGTCGTCTCTAATGTCGACGTCAGCGGTGGCAAGCTTTCGACGGCCCCCACGACGAAGGGCACCTCATCCGGCCCCAGCGGCGAGCCATCTGGTTTCAGGAACTTGCTGATGCTTACGCGGCAAGTCCCCTTGCAGTCAGTCGCACGTTGCTCGGCAGTGCCCAAGCGGTACGAACCATCTTCGCTGGTCACCCCGGTAAAGGTCGCCAGGGTGATGTCTGATTGGAACATGACCGTAGCGCCTGCCACTGGTTGGCCGCCAAATGTCACTTTGCCCGTAACCGGCAATTCGCTGACTTTGACGGGACCCGAACGAGTGCAACCGCAGGACAATGCAGCGGCAACGACGAACAATCCCCCGACTCGTAAACGCAACATCATAAGCGTCATTCTCTTTCTCTACCGTGTGGAATCTCGATCGCCGCTGCGATCATGCGGCGCATGGATCAACAGGCGGCAGGCAGACCAGCAGCGCAATCTGCCTGTTGTAGGCGGCAGGTGAGTGCATTACTCGCCGAAGGGTCACTCAAACACGCCGAGCGCTTTGCCATCTGCGATCCAACTCAACCGCTGCAGAGTCACGATGTTGGTTGACTCGGCGAGGAAATGCACCGACCCGTCGGCGGCCGCCATCTGCGCCCCGCCGGGATGCAGGCTTCCCATCCAGCCATAGCCGCCAAGCTTGCCCGCCGGGAAACTGCTAGTTCCCCATCCCTGGTGCCAATTGTTAATTGCCACCCCGCCGGGCGGATAATTCAACGCCTGGACTGGGGAAACGCCGGACATCAAAAAGCCGCGATATCCCCAAGCATGCGGTGCGCTTTCTTGTTCGAGCGTCGTCTCGGCGATTGCCATCGTGCTGCTGGTGCCGTCGGTGATCGACGCAATCCGGCAGTCGCTATTGACGCCGAACATCGACCGAGTCGACGACGTGGCGGTTCGCCACGAATTCACATTGTAGATTTCGTTGCCCGGATTCGTCGAAAAGTCGTAGGTTGTTTTGGCGCCGTGGACGGCGCTGCTGGCGGAGATTCCGAGGCTGGAATTATTGCTGGGCAAGGTGGGCGATCCCGAATCGCTGGGGCAAAGAAACACGGGCAGTTGCACCCCCATCACTTGATCGTTCCCAGTGGTCGCCGGATCGCCTCACGCCAGGGGGTAGCTGCCTCCCGTGACGCATGCGCCCGCGGCCGCATAAAACTTAAAGCGACTGTACAAGGCCTGCTGTTCGATTAACGGCAACAAGACGACAAAGCCTTGCATGTTCATTGCCATCTGGCCGGGATCATAAGCCGGGCTGATCACCCCACCCGAACCGGAGTTGGCCCAACCTTGATTGAAACACGACGGCGGGAACTTCTGATGAATGTCGTGGTAGTTCTGCAGCGCGACAGCGATCTGCTTGAGATTATTTGTGCAGGTCGAGCGCCGGGCCGCCTCGCGAGCCGCTTGCACGGCAGGCAGCAGCAGCGCGATGAGAATGCCGATGATTGCAATCACCACCAGCAGCTCTACCAGCGTAAACGCCAAACGAGGGCGCAAGCGTTCACAACGCATACGTCGAAGCCTCCTCTGATTTTTCGTGCCTGTTCCGGTTCGGTGGGAAATGCGCCTGCAAGGGCGCGGCGGGACGAGCGACCGAATTGCGCATGTGGGGCGGTCGCTTGCTAACCTCTGATGGTACTTTTAAATAAACGAGAAGCAATAAGAAATTGAAAATAATGTTCGGCGCTGGCGCGCCGTTCAACTCGATGGGTCGCGCACTCGGTCCCCCGCCGCTCACAGGTCTCGGCTCCTGATGCGATGAATCGCCGCCCTTGTCCTGCTGTACGCCCGTCCCCTACAATCCAGGGTTCGTCCTTGCGTCTACGAACCACGAAACGGATTTCTCTCGCCGACCCACGTCCCTCATGGCTGCTGCCGATATCGTCATTAAAGGCGCCCGCGAACACAATCTGCGGGACGTCAATCTGGTCCTGCCTCGCAATCAACTGATCTGTCTGACCGGCGTCAGCGGTTCGGGCAAGAGTTCGCTGGCCTTCGACACCTTGTATGCCGAAGGGCAGCGGCGCTATGTCGAGAGCCTCTCGAGCTTCGCGCGGCAATTCCTTGGGCAAATGCCCAAACCCGACGTGGACCTGATCTCGGGCCTCAGCCCGTCGATTTCGATCTCGCAGAAATCGAGCGGGCAGAATCCGCGTTCGACCGTCGGCACCATCACCGAGATCTACGACTATCTGCGCGTGCTTTATGCCCGCACCGGCCAGGGGCATTGCTCCAAGTGCGGACGCCCGATCACGGCGCAGACTCGCGAGCAAATCATCGACCGCGTCGCGGCGCTTCCCGAGGGTACGAAGTTCTCGGTGTTGGCGCCGGTAGTTAAGGCCCAAAAGGGCGAGCATCGCGACTTGTTTGAAGACTTGCTCAAACAGGGCTTCGCTCGGGCTCGCGTCGATGGCACGGTCGTTTCGCTGGGAGAAGATCACAAGCTCGATCGGCAGATGCGCCACAATATTGAAGTGGTGATCGATCGGCTCGCTGCCGGTCCCGGCCTGCGCGCTAGACTGGCCGAGGCAGTGGAATTGGCGCTCAAAGTCGGCGGGGGCAATCTGGTCGTTGCGGTCGAGGGAGACGCGGCGGCCGTAAACATTCCGGAAGCGGAAGAACAGGCCGCCGAAGCCGTTCGCGGCAAACGTCGCGGCGCCCGGTCGAACAATGACCTGCATCTGTCGGCCGAGTATGCCTGCACGCACTGCGGATTAAGTTTCGAGCCGCCGACGCCGCAACTCTTCAGCTTCAACAGCCCGCAAGGCATGTGTACTGCCTGCGATGGCCTGGGCGAAGTTTACGGCTTTGACATCGATCTGCTGATTCCCAACACCGCCCGTTCCTTTAAGCAGGGTTGCATCGAGTTGATCGGCCCTTGGACGGAGTTGGGGCGTTGGAAGAAGCACATCTATCAAGGCGTGGCTGAAACGCTTGAACGGATCCATGAACTCGGCCCCGGCGATTTGCTGGAAACTGCGTGGGAAGAGCTCGACCCGGCGCTAGCAAAGCAACTGCTGTGGGGCACGGGTGATCTGCACGTTACCTATACTTGGAAACACGGCAGCGGCGTTCACAAGTATGGCGGCCAGTTCGAAGGGATTATTCCGGAACTGCTGTCGAAATACCGTAACAGCCAGAGCGGCATGCAGCGCCGTCAACTGGAAAAGTACATGCGCGTGATCGGCTGCGAAGAATGCCACGGAGCGCGGCTTAATCAACAGGCTCGGGCCGTCACGCTCACGTCGCGACACTCGCGCTTTGCCGGACAGGCGAAATCGCTGCCAGAGGTTTCGTCGCTGGCCGTTTCTGACGCCGCCGATTTCTTTGGCGAATTGGAACTCGATCCGACGCGACAGATCATTGCCGCTGAGGTCCTCAAGGAGATTCGCGGCCGGCTCGGCTTCTTGACGAATGTCG
>JAICIG010000181.1 GCA_025924495.1 Pirellulales bacterium
ATGGTCAAGCTGGCGACGAACGCGCCAGGCGCGCATTTGTCTTCATGCGCGCGCAGGACCAGGGTGCTCGTGCGATACAGATCGCATGGACCCGCCCGAGGAGGCTCGGGCTGGTCAAGCCCAGCCTGCCATTGCCGCCAGGCGTCGACATAGCTTTGCTTCAGCGCATCGACATCATCCAGCAAGCATTGGCGCACCCGATAGCCGGCCTCGTTTGCCTCCGAGCCAAAGCCCAGAGCAACTACGAACTCCCCTCCCGATTGCTCATGGTCAATTTCGCCAATCAAAACGGAGTTGCCGGGCGGCGCGCTACGATATGTCTGCGTCAGCCTGCCGTAGCGACGCAACTGTCGGCGGCCGTCGGATGTCGGCATGTACCCGACAGATCGTTTTCGCCAGGAAACCGAGCATCCGAGCGCCGCGCATTGCTCGCGTTCTTGCGCCAGCAGCAGCGGCTGACCTTTGAATTGACCCAACCGGGCCCAATTGTGCCAGCCGTCGTTGCCCAGATGGGGGTCGGCCAACACATGAAGGCGATAGTCTTCGAGCCGGCCTCGTAGCGGCACGAAGCGGACGACCTGCAGCAAAGCGGGACTTGTCGGATGAGCAAAGATCGATTTCTCCACGCGATAGCGTCCGGCTCGGCAAGTGTTGATCACTCGAAAAAACGGTACGCCATCGAATGGGCATTCAATCGCATGCTCGGCGTCCGCGTCTTCCTCCGAATAAAATCCGCGCGGCCCCGTCACAATCAACTGCATCGAGCCGATCGCCGGTTGGTCGGCTCGGGGGTAGAAGACTTCGGTCACTTTGCCATGATGAATCGTAAACCATAAGTTCGCCTGCGGACTGATGGCCGTCCCGACTGCTTGCTTGGCGCTCGATGTCCAGTGCGGCGCTTTGCCCGGCCACCCTGGGGCCAGCGCGAGTTCGGGCTTGAATCTTCGCCAGGCCCAAATTGCCGCCGCGCATGCAGCCGCCGTTCCGCCAAAAAGCAACTTAAAATTAGCGCGTATTGACGCCGCCGGCCATCCAAGTGAAACGTTGTGGAACATGTTTAACCCGCTTCCCAGGCGCCGATTACCTTGCCGCGACGAGTCGATCGCAACGCCCGAGCCTTAGCGCCCAGGCAGAAGAAGGCTTCCTTGATACTTGCCGGATGTTGTGGCTCGCCGCAGTCGCTCCACGCACCCATTAGCTGCCAGCCACCCTTCGATCTCCTTGCGGGCGGCTCCCAAGCTGCTCGAATGTAAGGCAGAGCATGCAACATCGGCGCCGTAGCGGCGTTGATCGCTTGGTCGAGATCAGCGCGTTACGTTTCTTAGAGGCGCCGGGGTGAAGGAGAACCCGTTGAACGGCCCCACTACCGTCCGGCAGCGGCAATTAAGGGCGCGCTGAAAGGTTGGAGTGAACAGCTCTTGGCCAGCAAACTCAGTCAGCATGGTCGATCGGTAATCGGAGAGCCGGCTTGCCCCGCGGCGCCTCGGCCTACGACGGTTCATGCAACCAAACCAAAGGTCGCACAATCGCTCGTTAGAGACTTAAGCGATCAGCTTTTCTTCTTCTTACTCTTCTTGCTACTCTTCTTTTTCTTGGGGACCTTGGCGCCCTTCTTGCGCGCTTTGGATAGACCGATCGCAATGGCCTGTTTCTTGCTCTTGACCTTTTTCTTTGCCTTGCCGCTATGGAGCTTGCCTTTCTTTTTCTTGTGCATCGCCTTCTTGACTTCGCCTTTGGCTTTTTTGCCGTATTTTGCCATGGGTCGTCCCTTTCGAATCAAGTTCAGGCCCGGGATGTTAGCCACGGCGTGCAAGTCGCGTTCCATTTGCGGGCGAAAGGTCGGCGCCGTGCGGACGTCTGGCGCGCGTTTGCGATGTGTCAGTGTGTCCTCTTGCTTGGGAACTGCCACTGCTCGTCGAAAAAACCGGCTTCTACGATTTCTTCGGCTAGGGGCGCTGAGGGAGCGTCGGGCTGCTTGTCGCCCAGTTTGATCGCGGCCCAGTCGCCCAGGCGCGGAAAGAGCAAATAATTGAGCGCCCCCAGTTCCGATTCGTGGAACGTGTGGCCGCTATTGACGACGAGGTAACGAGTGTCGTCCGACCAAGGGCTGGGACAGATGAGCGCCGGCGCATGGTCGCGCGCGGCATCATGGCGGCCAGCCATTTGCAGTTCAGTTCCGCTCCAGTCGATCGGCAATGCTGGCAGCGCTTCGCGCAACAGCTTGTTCGAGCCCGGATCGCCGAATAGCACGAGGCTGCAATGTCGCTTGTCCGCCTCGGTCACGTCGATATCGTCTTTGATCGGCAATTCGCCGCGAAAGTAGCGGTTCCACTCGTAAGCGAAGCGGCGCAAATTCGCCTCGGCCCACGCCTGCACCTCGCGATTCCAGGGCTCGCCTGTGCCGCGCACACACAAGAATGGGGTCGTGAATGCGTCGTCGATCGGCCCTTGCAAACCCGGGCGCTTGCCCTGATACGCGCGCTTGGCGTCGCCGTCATTCAGCACCACCCAGCGCCCTTCGCGCTGTGCGACTACGATGGGCGTTTTCGATTCCGCCGAGCGATCGGACATTGGCGCTTCTTTGCCGCCGACCCGCATGCGCGGCCTTTCCGCCCAGCGCGCCGGCGGCGTCAGCGCGAACGCCGTGATGTTCGACGGCTCGTCAACGTCGATCGAGCCGTCATCGTTCAAAGTCGCACTCAATTCGGCGCGGGCGTAATGCTGCTTGAGCGCTAGCACTTGCAGCCAATGGCAGGTCGAGTATTTGAGCGTCCAGGTGACAAACCGCAGTTTGCGGGGCGAGTGATCGACGCCTAGTCGTGCGAAGGCGCCGATCAAACGCATCTGCTCGCGGTGCGTAATAGGGTCGATGACATGGCCTGTCCCCGGCGAAATCAAGTTCACGAGCTGTAGTCCTTCCTTGCGCATCGCCTCGGCCATGATCTGGTGCGCCGCAAAGAACACGTCCTTTTCGCCCATGCAAGCAATGGCCGGCACGATTCCGGCATTGGCCGCGTAGTCGACCGAGTCGAGCATGTGCAGTCCAAGCTCCTGATGCTCCGCCAGCGGTCCGACCTTGATGAAGTTGTCGAGCGGCGTTTGCGAAAAGCGGTGTGTATCAACGTAGCCGCAATACGGCCCCAGGGCCGCAAAAAAGTCGGGATGCTTAAGCCCCAAGTGCCATGTGCCCGAGGCGCCCATCGACATGCCGCGGAGCACGATCCGATCGCGATCGATGCGGTAGTTTCGGCAGACGGCCTCGATGGCCTCGAAGACGTCCATTTCGCCGGCCCAACGATAACAGTTCTCGACTCGCCCCAACGGGTGCAGTTCAATAAACGGTTGTTCATCGAGCGTCGGCGCCGGATCGGCTGCCTTGAATCGCTCGATGAACCTCAGTTCGCTCAGGCCGACCGGTCTCGTGCTGCCATGCAGCACAACGTCCAATCGGATCGGCTGCTGTGGGTCGTAGCCGGCCGGCACAATCACGCCGTAAGGCTGCGCGGAACCGTCGATGGCCGAAATATAGCCGCGCTGCAAGCGCCCTGGCTTGCCGGTCGACGCCGCGTCGCCGCTTGTGAGCGTGGCGGCGAGATTGCGTCCTTCCTCGAGCGCTCGCTTGATCAGTTCGAGATCGGCGGGCGTTAGCTTCGTTTCGTAACGCAGAGCCCAAACGACCCCTTTATGAAAGATGTCGGCGTCGGCGAAACGGTCCAGTTCCATCGGGTCGCCCGATTGTTCTGCCTGAATTCGCAGCGCCGCCAGTCGATCGCCAAGCTCTGCCAGTTCACGTTGAATTTCTTGAACCTGATCTTCCGACAAACCGGCCGGCGCGTCAGCCCTCACGGCGGACGATTGGGGCCAGAGCAATGTGGCGAGCACCAGCCACAGAGGCATCGCCGAGGCTCGTAACATCATCATGTCTTCGATCGTCTTTCTTTAACTGCCTGCGAGCGATACGCTTATTTGCTGGCGGGCCAAACGACGCGTCCCGGCGTCGCGCAGCGGATACTGTAGAGCGAGCCGCCTGCGGTGATGTACAACGTCTTCAAATCGTCGCCGCCGAAGGCACAATTCGTAGTCTCGTCTCGCGGCACGGGCAGAAAGGTCAGCAATTCCCCTGCGGGGCTGAAGACGTAAATGCCCGCCTTTTGATCTTCTGCAGGTTCGGCGGGCGGGCTCGGTTTGTTCAATCCGGCTGCCACGTACAGCCGACCTTGCTGGTCTTGTTTAAGGCCGTCGGGACCGCGGCCTGCGCCCCAATCGTGCAATAGCTTGCGGCTGCCAAAATCGACGGTTCCATCGCTGCTCAATGCGAAGCGCCATAGCTTCCGAGCTCCGCCGAAGGAACTGTTGTTGTTGTCGGCAACAAACAGAAAGCGATCGTCAGCCGAGACAAGTACGCCGTTGGGCCGCTCCAGCTCCCGGCCGATAATCCGCGTGACGTTGCCATCGACGTCGATGCGATAGACCCCTTCGATCGTCCGCCCCTGTTCATCGAGTATCTCCATCCCTTCGCGACTGCCGTAGCGCGGATCGGAAAAATAGATCCGCCCCTGGGAATCGACGGTCAAGTCGTTGGGCTGGTTGTAGCGCCGCCCCTGGTAGCGATCAGTCAACACGGTGATCTTGCCGTCCAACTCGGTCCGCGTTACTCGCCGCTCGACCGGTTCGCAGGCGAGCAACCGACCGCGACGATCGAACAGCAGGCCGTTCGTGCCTGCATCGTTGCGGTAGATGCTCGACTGCCCGTTTCGATCCAGCCGGTAGATGTGGCCATTGCCGCTGGAGAGGACGCCCAACCCCGGATGCCAGGCGGGCCCTTCTCCCCCCGCGCCGTTATCCACTTTCAGCTTGAGCTCGGCGCCGGGAGCGAAAATAGGCTCTTCCCCGCGACCGGCTTCTGCTAAGAGAGCGGAGAGGAGAATTGCGAGCCCCAACGCCGCGTTGCCATTCACCTGGAACTTCGGTTCCATATCGCTATGCCTCTGCAAAAACGATCGCAAAATTGCCCGACATTCGACGACGGCGGCGCCGCTCGCTACGTCACGGCGGCGGCAACGCACCAGGCTTTGCCGATTTTAAATTCCGCGCCGGAGCTTGCAATGAAAAATGTCGGCCCGAGACGGCAGCTTTACACCGGGAACAGCGCGTCGATTGCCTGACTTCGCCGGTGCTAAAACTTGTTGACCTCGCCCCTTTGATCGTAGCAGAATGGCTGCCTGCCAGGTCGGTGCATCCCCGCTTTGTTTCATTCACGCCGAACTTGCTTCATGCCCGGCTTCTTTTCCAAAGAACGTATCACGGCGCCGCCGGGCTTCAACCGGTGGCGGGTTCCGCCCGCATCGATCGCCATTCATCTTTGCATTGGTTCGGTTTACGCGTGGAGCGTGTTCAATCCGCCGCTGATGAAGGTGCGCGGCGTCGCGGCCAGCGCCGCGGGCGATTGGTCGCTGAGCGAAGTCACTTGGGTGTTTACCGTCGCGATCGTTTCGTTGGGCTTGGCGGCTGCCGTCGCCGGGCGATGGATGGAACGCGTGGGCCCGCGCACGGTCGGCCTCGTGGCCGCTTGTTGTTGGGCCAGCGGCCTGTTTGTCAGCGGCGCGGGAATCTGGCTACGACAGCTTTCGCTCGTCTACTTGGGCTACGGCGTCCTTGGCGGCATTGGGCTGGGCCTTGGTTACGTCTCCCCCGTCAGCACCTTGATCAAATGGTTTCCGGATCGCCGCGGCATGGCCACTGGGTTGGCGATTATGGGTTTCGGTGGCGGCGCCATGATCGCCGCACCTTTGGACGAAGCGCTGATCCGGCATTTTTATCGACCGCCCGAGTATGTCGGGTCGGAAGGTTCGGTGCGGCTCGCGACCGACGAGCAAGGCATCCGCTTTGCTGACCTCGACGGCCAGCGGCGCGAGGTGGTGGTCGTCGGACCCAACGACGTCAAGAAGATGATCGTGCCGGGGCCGCCGGGCATTTATCTGGTCGGCACGGGACGCGCCGGCGTGGCCGAAGCGTTCGTGGCGCTGGGCGCCGTTTATTTTGTGGTGATGGCGCTGGCGGCGATGTCTTATCGCTTGCCGGCCGCGAATTGGCGCCCGGCCGACTGGACCCCGGCGGCGAACGAGGCTGCGGCGCGCAAAATGATTAGCTCGAAACATGTGAGCGCCGGTTCGGCGCTGAGGACGCCGCAATTCTATCTGTTGTGGATCATGCTCTGCTTCAACGTCACCGCGGGTATCGCCGTGCTCGGCGTGGCCAAAACCATGATGACCGATATGTTCGCCTCGGCGGTGCCGCAGATCGTGACGGCAGCCTTCGCCACGGTTTACGTCCAGATGACGAGCGCAGCGAACATGGGGGGACGCTTCTTCTGGTCGACGGTTTCCGACCATCTGGGTCGCAAGGCGACCTACGCCATTTTCTTTGTGGTCGGCGCAGCGGCCTATTTGTCCATTCCCTGGATCGGCCAGCAGTTGACGATCTCGGGCAGTGCTATCTGGCTGGCGGTCTTTTACGGCGTGACGATGTTGATCTTCACGATGTACGGCGGCGGATTTGCAACGATCCCCGCGTACCTGGCCGATTTGTTTGGCGCGCGTTACGTGGCGGCGATTCACGGTCTGCTGTTGACCGCCTGGAGCACGGCCGGGGTACTGGGGCCAATCGCCATCACGTCGCTGCGCGAGCGGGAAGTGCACCGGGCGATCGAGCGCCTGGCAGCATCGATCGGCGCCGAGCCATTCGAGCAGAAATTCGGCGCGCCGCTTGCGGAACTGCCCGCCTTGATCAAGAGCAACACCGTCACTATCTCGAAACTGATGGAAATAGCGCCGTCAGGCACGATCGATCCGTCCAGCACGATCTACAACTCCACCATGTACCTGATGGCCGGCTTGCTAGCGATCGCACTGGTGGCAAACCTCTGCGTGTCGCCGGTTGAAGCGAAGCACCATCTTGACGAGTGAACGGCGCCACGGCTCAGAAGGCCGGCTCATGTACGGGCTCGAGGAATGCCTTCCGTGGCTTACCGGGGCGCCACGCCCTTAATCGGCGCCTGGCCAGCAAAGGCATGTTTGTCGCAGCGACGAGTGCAGGGCATCTATGAGCCTATTTCGCCGCCAAATTGTGGATTTGAGTGCACTTTGTTTGCAGCAAGTTCACGCTGGGGTAAACTGAAAGCTTGACCTTCCTGATGGCTAATTGCCCCCGCCCTGCCTGAGTCGACCCATGCCGATTCGACTGTTCGCCGTCGCGTTGTTTGCCGTTGGTATCTTAATCGTCGAAGTTGCCGCCGCCGCACCGCCCGTCGATTTTCAGCGCGACGTGCAGCCGATTTTCGCGGAACATTGCGCCCTGTGCCACGGCGTCGATGCCGACGACCGCAAGAGCGGCTTTCGGCTCGACGTGCGCGAGAGCGCGCTGAAAGGGGGCGATTCGGGCGCGGCGGGCATCGTACCCGGAAAGCCGGAAGAGAGCGAGTTGATCCGCCGCATCACGTCTGCCGACTCCGACGTAGTGATGCCGCCGCCGGATCACAACAAGCCTCTCTCGGCGCGCGAGATCGAGGTCTTGCAGCAGTGGTTGCGAGAGGGCGCCAAGTATGCCTCGCATTGGGCGTTCGCTCCGCCCGCGAAGACGCCTGTGCCGGATGTCGGCATGCCGCATCCGATTGACGCCCTCGTCGCCTCGCGATTGAAAGAACGAGGTCTGACGCTCTCGCCCCCGGCGAGTTCCGCGGCGCTCTGCCGGCGGCTGTATCTCGATCTGATCGGCCTGCCGCCGTCGCCAGCGGAATTGGCGGCGTTCGAGCAGCAGGGCTTCGAAGCCACGGTCGAGGCATTGCTCAAGAGTGAGCGGTTTGGCGAGAAGTGGGCCCGCCATTGGCTCGACGCCGCGCGCTATTCGGATACCAACGGCTATGAAAAGGACATGCCGCGCGAGCAGTGGAAATGGCGAGACTGGGTGGTCGACGCGCTGAACCGCGATCTGCCGTACGACCAGTTTCTCATCGAGCAATTCGCCGGCGATCTGCTGCCGGGCGCCACGCAACAGCAGATCATCGCCACCGGTCTGCTGCGCAACAGCATGATTAACGAAGAAGGCGCGATTATTCCCGAGCAATTCCGGATGGCGGAAATGTTCGATCGGATGGATTGCCTCGGCAAAGCGGTCCTGGGGCTGACCACGCAATGCGCCCAGTGCCATTCGCACAAGTTCGATCCGCTGACGCACGACGAGTATTACGGAATGTTCGCGTTCCTGAATACATCTTATGAAGCCCAGTCGTGGGTTTATGCTCCCGACCAAGAGCGGCAAATCGCCGAGATTCGCAACGGCATTCGGCAAGCAGAAGAAAAGTTGCGAGCCGCTCGACCGCAATGGAAAGAGGAACTGGGGGCCTGGGAGAAAGCTCTACTCGAGAAGCAAGGCGCTTGGGAGCCGCTCGTCGCCGCCGAACTCGGATCGATCAGCGGCCTGAATCACCCGACGCAAGAAGCCGATCGGTCGCTGCTGATGAAGGGCCATCCCAGCGGCGACGTGTTCATGATCTCGGCGCCAACTCTCGACGGCGTGACGGGGCTGCGGCTCGAAGCGCTCAACCATCGCGACCTGCCTCATAACGGTCCCGGCCGCAGCCGATTGGGCACGTGGGCGATCAACGAGTTGGAAGCGTTCGTCAAAAAGCCAGACGCCAAGGACTGGGAAAAGCTCAAGCTCATCGACGCCACCGCAGATTTCTCGCAGCCGGAAAGCAAATCGGCCGATGGCAAGAAAGCCAGCGGGCCGGTCGCCTATTTAGTCGACGGTACGGATGAAACGACTTGGACCGCGGATCGCGGCATTGGACGGCGCAACCAACCGTCGGCGGCGGTCGTACGATTCGAGCAGCCGCTGCAACTTCCCGCCGGAACGCAGTTGAAGCTGGCCTGGCGGATGGGCGACATGCTCGGTTGCTGCCGCTTCAGCGTCACCCGGCAACCGGCGCCTGCCGCGCCGCCGGCAAATCATGCAGCGATGTTAGCGCTGGCGACTCCTTCAGAATCACGTTCGGCGGAGCAGAACGCCGCCGTCTTTGCCGCTTGGCGTGCGAGTCTGGCCGACGCCAAGCCGATCAATGACGAAATCGACACGCTGTGGAACAAGTTTCCTGTCGCGGCCACTTCCATTCTGCGTATGGCGGAGCAGGAGCCGGCCAATCGGCGCAAGACCTATCTGCTGGACCGTGGCGAGTGGGATCGGCCGCTCGGCGAGGTGCAGCCGCACACGCCCGCGGCGTTCCATCCTTTTGACGAGAGCTTGCCGCGCAATCGGCTCGGCTTCGCCCGCTGGCTCGCCGATCGGCGCTCGCCGCTGACGGCGCGCGTGGCGGCGAACCGCGTCTGGCAGGCGATCTTCGGCGCGGGGCTGGTCGAGACGGCTGAAGATTTCGGCACGCGGGCCCCGGTGCCGGAGTACCGCGAGCTGCTCGATTGGCTGGCCGTCGATTTCATGGAGCATGGCTGGAGCCAAAAGCATCTGATTCGCTCGATCGTCACCAGCAGCGTCTATCGCCAATCGTCACATGCCTCGTCCGAGTTGTTGGCGAGCGATCCTCGCAACGTCTGGCTGGCCCGCGGCCCGCGATTCCGCGCCGATGCCGAGGTGGTGCGCGACGTCGCGCTGTGCGTCTCGGGCTTAATCACGCACAAGCTGGGCGGCCCCAGCGTGATCCCGCCGGTGCCGCAAAACGTGCTGGACTATAACTTCACCTACCCCGCGTATTGGAAGCCGGCAGAAGGACCAGAGCGATACCGTCGGGCGCTATACCTCTTCCGCAAACGCTCGATGCCCGACCCGGTAATGTCGAACTTCGACGCCCCGAATAGCGACTTCGCCTGTGCGCGGCGCGTGCGCTCGAACACGCCGCTGGCCGCGCTCACCGCCTTGAACGAGCCGATCTTTGTGGAAGCCGCCCGGGCGCTGGCGCTGCGAGTATTGCACGAAGGCGGAAAAGACGATCAAGGCCGGGCCGACTACGCGTTCTTTTTGTGTACGTCGCGGCAACCGACGGCCGCCGAGCGCGAAGCGGTTTTGACTCTGCTGCAATCGCGCCGGCAACGACTGGCCGATGGCTGGCTGAACGTGCGCGAGATCGCCACCGGCGATTCCAGCCGCTTGCCCGAACTGCCGGCAGGCGCCACACCTCAAGACGCGGCCGCCTGGACGTTGGCGGCGCGCGTGCTGCTGAATCTTGACGAGACCATTACCAAGAAATAGGCGCGAGCATGAACATCGTCCAAGCGTTGCAACAGGCCCAGGCTCAATCCCTCAGCCGGCGCTGGTTTCTCCGCGATTGCGCGGTGGGGCTGGCCGGCATTGCCGCCCATTCGCTGTTGGCGGGGGAAAGCGGAGCAAATGCAGCGTCGGCGGAGAGTCTGGCCCCGCGGGCGCCGCATTTCGTCGCCAAGGCCAAGCGCGTAATCTACATCTTCCAGGCTGGCGCCCCCAGCCATTTGGAACTGTTCGACAATAAGCCGGAGCTCACGAAGCACGACGGCCAGCTTCCGCCCGCCGAGTTGTTGAAAGGCTATCGAGCGGCGTTCATCAACCCCAACTCGGCGCTGCTCGGTCCCAAGTTCAAGTTTGCGCGGCATGGCCAGTGTGGCATGGAGCTGAGCGAAGTGCTGCCGCACACTGCGCAGGTCGCCGACGAACTGTGCCTGATTCGCACGATGCAAACGGAGGCCGTCAATCATGCCCCCGCGCAGATCATGATGAACTCTGGTTCGCAGCAGTTCGGCCGTCCCAGCTTCGGATCATGGACGCTGTATGGCTTAGGAAGCGAATCGGCCGATCTGCCGGGTTTTGTCGTGCTCACCAGCGCCAAAGGCACCAGCGGCGGCGCGAGCAACTATGGCTGCGGCTTTCTGCCGACGATGTATGGCGGCACGCCGTTTCGCAGCGCCGGCGATCCGGTGCTATACCTTTCGAATCCGGCCGGCATCGACTCGGAAACGCAGCGCGCTTCGCTTGACGCCTTGAAGCGGTTGAACGAGCAATCGCTCGCCTCGGACTTCGATCCGGAAATCGCGGCCCGCATTCAAAGCTACGAAATGGCCTATCGCCTGCAGACCAGTGCGCCGGAACTGATGGACCTGGGCCAGGAAACTCAAGAGACGCTCAATGCTTACGGCATCAAATCGCCCAAGGACGCTAGCTTCGCCCGCAACTGCCTGCTGGCCCGGCGGCTGGTTGAACGGGGCGTCCGCTTCGTGCAATTGTTCCATGAAGCTTGGGACCAGCATGGCAACCTGACGGCAGGCGTCAAGCAAAATGCGCTCGATACCGACCAGGCCAGCGCCGCCCTGGTGGCCGATCTCAAACGCCGCGGACTGTTGAACGATACGCTCATCATCTGGGGTGGAGAGTTTGGCCGCACGCCGATGGTGCAAGGAGGCAACGACGGTCGCGATCACCATAATCGCTGCTTCAGTTTGTGGCTGGCTGGCGGCGGAGTGAAGCCAGGATATACGCACGGGCAGACGGACGATCTCGGGTTCAACGTCGCCGCCGATCCGGTTCACGTTCACGATCTGCACGCTACGCTCTTGCACTTGCTCGGCTTCGACCACACGCGGCTCACTTTCCGTTTCCAGGGGCGCGACTACCGCTTGACCGACGTGCATGGGCGCGTGGTGAAAGAGATTCTGGCGTGAAGTTCTAAGCCCAGGCGATTATCGCCTGAAGCGACTCTCGGCCACAACAGGAACCTTGCCGATGTCTGCTCGCCCGACTTCGGGAGTCTCGGCGTTCGCACTTAATCGACGCGACTTGCTCAGGCATGCGGGAGGCGCTGCGTTGGCGGCCGCTGTATTGCCGCTCGAACGCCAGAC
Organism: Pirellulales bacterium; assembly: GCA_025924495.1. Next base: position 11,874 of record JAICIG010000181.1, read on the forward strand.
CACCGCCGGCGAGCCGGAACGGCGCCGCCGCAAGCGCATCATCGTCGCCGGCGCAGGCATCGGCGGGCTGTGCTGCGCGTTCGAACTGATGGAGCGCGGCCATGACGTCACGGTGTTGGAAGCTTCGGGCCGCACCGGCGGGCACGTGAAGACGATTCGCGATCCGCTCCCCGACGGCCTCTATGCCGACGTGGGCGCCGAGCATTTCACGAAGCCGGGGTACGAACAATACTGGAAGTACGTCAGGAAGTTCAACCTGCCGTTCCTGGCTTATCCGCGCCGCCAACACATGTTGCGGAGAATCGACGGCACGTGGCGCACGGAAGAGCAACTGCAAGACCCGATCGTGCTCAAGGGCTTTGGCTTCAACCAGCGCGAGATCGATTTCATCGTCGCAAACGGCTGGACGGAATTGCCGCTCTTGTATCTTGGACCGTATCTGGATGCCTTCGAGGACGAATACCAGCCGTTCGGCGTCGGACTCGATCAGCTCGACGAAATGACGGCGGCCGAGCTGTTGATCAAGGATGGCGCCAGCGACGCCGCCTTGAGGTTCAACGGGCTGCGCCGTGGCGACGGAACGCCCGCCTCGCGCAACCAGGAAGTCTCAGCCCTGTTCCGCATCTGGCAGCAGGCGATCATCAAGCGGCGCGGTCTCCCCGTGTTCAAACGCGAGGTGTTTCGGCTGCAAGGGGGCAACCAATTGCTCACCGACACGTTTGCCGCCAGGCTTGGCGACCGAGTACGACTGGGTTGCCCGATTACGTCGATTGAACACGGCGAATCGGGCGTTACGGTTCATTATCAGGAGTACGGCGAACCGCGGCAGCTCGAAGCCGAATATCTGGTGAGCTGCATCCCGCTGGGCGTAATGCGCAAAATCCCGGTAAGCCCCGCCTGGCCGGCAGAAAAACGCTATGTGTTGGACAATGTGAGCTTCGGCAGCCAGTCGCGCGTGTTGTTACAATCGCGCACGGCGTTCTGGAAAGGCGAGCTGCCGAGCATCAACCTGGAGACGGGCGAGTCGGCCATGTATCTCGTCTACGAGACCGCCGACGAAATACCCGGCGACCGCTCGATCTTGATGGGCAGCGGCAGGCCGGACGTGACCGCCGACGAAGCACTGGCTGCATTCACGAAGGTATATCCGGGCAAATCGCATACGATCGAGCAGGCCTATGTGCACAACTGGGCCAAAGATCCTTGGTCGTTCCAATGCGAACGTCATCCCTTCGCGCTCGGCACATTGAACAAGTTCTGGCCGCAGATCATGGCGCCTGTCGGGCGCATTCACTTCGCCGGCTGCCATGCCGACAACCTGCCTTGGGGCATGGACGCGGCGACGCGCTCGGCGAACCGCGTGGCGGAGATCGTTCACCGAGCGTGATCTGCGGATCAAACCTCGGCAGTTGAACGCGCGAAGGATTCACCGGCCGGCATGCATCGCCATCCGCAATTTCTCATCGCGGCCATAGTCCAATGGATCTTGAAATGAACTCGCTGGCGCCTGATAGTTTGGGAACGAGCGGCGGCTACTGAGGCGCGTCCGCGGTTGTTTCTAAGGTTTACTTGAGAGCGAACGGTGGCCAAGCGAATTCTGGTATTGTCGGCGTCGGTCGGCGCCGGGCACATGCGGGCGGCCCAGGCAGTCGAGCTGGCGCTCAAGCAACTCGATCCTCAAGTCGAGGTCGAATCGATCGACATCCTCAAGTACACCAATGCGGCGTTTCGCCGAGTGTACGGCAAGTTTTATCTCGACCTGGTCAACAAAGCGCCCTACGTGTTAGGCTACTTCTACGACTTGATGGATCGGCCTCCTTCGGCGCAGCACAAGATGGACCGCCTGCGATTGGCCGTCGAGAAGCTGAATCTGCGCCCGTTCGTTTCGCTCATGCGCGAGAAGCCCTGGGATCTGGCGATCAACACGCATTTCCTCCCGGCTGAGATCATCGCGTCGCTGCGGCAGCGGGGCGAATTGTCGACGCCGCAGTTCACCGTGACCACCGATTTCGAAACGCACCGGTTGTGGGTCAACCAGCCATGCGAACGCTACTTCACGGCCACGGACGAAGGCGCAGCGTATCTGGCCCACTGGGCCGTGCCGCTGGAGGCGATCCACGTCACCGGCATTCCCATCCACCCAGCGTTCAGCCAGCCGAAGCCTCGCGAGCAGTGCTTGACGCGGCAAGGCCTGGTCGGCGACCGGCCCGTCATCTTGCAGTTGGCGGGCGGTTTTGGCGTCGGTCCGATCGAAACCTTGTTCCGCTCTTTGCTTTCGATGGAATTGCCATTAGAGATCGTCGCCGTCGCTGGCCGCAACGAGGCGTTGAAACAGCAACTCGAGCTCGTGCCCGTCCCCGAGCGACATTGCGTGGTGGTACTCGGTTTCACTGACCAGATCGACGAGCTGATGGCTGCGGCCGACGTGGTCGTCACGAAGCCCGGCGGTCTGACGACCTCCGAAGTTCTGGCTCGGGGCGCGGCGATGGCGATCGTCAATCCGATCCCGGGCCAAGAGAGCCGCAACAGCGACTTTCTGTTGGAAAACGGCGCCGCCATCAAAATCAATAACATTTCCACAACGGCTCATAAACTCAGCGCCTTGCTGGCAGACCGCGACCGCCTGCAAGCGCTTCGCTCGAATGCACGTCGCCTGGGCCGGCCGCGGGCCGCGTTCGAGATTGCCCAGCAAGCGCTCGACTGGCCCGTGCAGTCAAGCGTAGTTTGAACGGTCGGACCGCGGCCTTCGCCCTATCCGGAATCCA
>JAICIG010000182.1 GCA_025924495.1 Pirellulales bacterium
CAAGCAAGTCAGCAAATGGCCCAGTCGCCAGGAGCAGCTCAGCATTTTGTTGGGTCAGATTCTCAGTCCGGGCGCCAACTTGGCGAGCCAGCTGACCAGCGCTGGCGGCGCGTTGGCGAGCCAGATCAAGCAAAAGGGCGAGGAACAAGAGGCCCCTGCCGGCGAGGCGCCGGCGGCCTGAAGAGCAAACATAACGAGATGATCGCCTGTCGTGTCGGTCCCGCCGGTCGGCAGGATCACGAGCACCAACCAAATCATTGACCCAGTAACTAGCGTTCGGCAGACATTGCGTAGCCGGCGCTCCATAGTAGACAGAAAGGAACGAAACGAATGTCGACTGACGCCCCCGCCATGGAATACTCCCCCACGACCAAAGAGCTTGGCGACAAAATTGTCGGCCTGACGCTGAAGCAGGCCAAGGAATTGAGCGATTATCTCGAAAACGAGCACGGCATTAAGCCGGCCGCCGGCGGCGCCGTAATGATGGCGGGCCCGGTACCTGGCGGACCCGGCGCTCCTGCCGCAGAAGCGAAGACGGAATTCGACGTCGTGCTGGAAGGATTCGGCGACAAGAAGATCGGCGTGATCAAGGTCGTTCGTGCTGCAACGGGTTTGGGGCTGAAGGAAGCCAAAGACCTTGTGGAAGGCGTGCCCAGCAAGGTCAAAGAGGGCATTTCCAAGGAAGACGCCGAGAAGCTCAAGAAGGAGCTGGAAGAAGCCGGCGCGACCGTTTCTATCAAGTAGGATCGCAATACAAGGCTATGGCGCATCCTCAATCGCACGGCTTTCTCGCCGCCGCTTGGGGAAGTATGCCAGCGCCCGTCCCACGGAGGATCGCCGTGTCCGCAACGCCAAGCGGCGCGGCGCAGCAGGAAATCATTAGATCTTCACTTGGTCCGTATAATCGCTGACGCCCGCAAAGGTCCGATTGAGGTGCTGCGCGCTGTGGCGGCGCAAAGCGCTCGGTTCGGTCCGCTCTCGAACATTTCGTCGCATCTAGAGGAGTACGATCCCCTATGGCCACCTCGGCAGAACGACGTCTCCGCCCGCAGGAAGTCCGTCGCTTTGGCTCGATTCAAAAACACCAAAGCATTCCCGATCTGACAGAAATTCAGACCCGCAGTTACGAAGCCTTTCTGCAACTCGACGTTCCGCCCGAGAAACGCAAGGATCAGGGAATCGAGGGCGTCTTGCGCGAGATCTTCCCGATCGAGAGCTATGACAAGACGCTGCAGTTGCAATACCTGCGTTACGAGCTTGGCAAGCCGCGCTATGAGCCGGATGAATGCCGCCAATTGCGCCTGACGTACGGGCGTCCGTTCAAGGTCTGGCTGCGGCTGACCAAAGAGCAGCCGATCGAGGAAGAAGTCTATCTGGGCGATATGCCGATCATGCTCGGCGGCGGCGAATTCATCATCAATGGCGCCGAGCGCGTCGTGGTGAGTCAGTTGCACCGCAGCCCGGGCGTTGACTTCGTCAGCGAAATGGAAGGCACCGAGCGGAAACTGCACAGTTGCCGCATCATCCCTGAGCGCGGCAGCTGGATCGAGTTGAACGTGAGCAAGAAAGAAGTGCTTACGGTTCGCATTGATCAAAGCGGCAAGTTCTCGGCGCTGACGCTGCTTCGCGCGATGGATGCGAAGTACAGCCAGAACGTCGATTTGATCCGCTGTTTCTATGAGACGAGTAACGAGAAGATCGTCGACGGCCGCAGCGCCGGCAAGATCGAGGGCAAGATTGCCGTCGGCGACGTCGTGTACCCGGCAGACAGCGATAAGGCGGGCGAGATCATTCTGGAAACCGGGCAGAAGATCACCAAGAACGCGGCCGAGCTGATTTGCACCTCCGGGTTGACCTCAGTCGAGGTCATGGCCGACGTCAAAGACCCGCTGATTTTCAACAGCCTCCAGGAAGACGCGACGGCCAGTCATGAGGAGGCTTTGCTAAAGATTTACCAGCGTCTGCGGCCGGGCAATCCGCCGCAGCTGGAAAAGGCGCGGGCCTTGTTCCACGAAAAGTTCTTCGATACGAATCGATACCGGTTGGGAAAGGTCGGCCGATTCCGTATCAATCGCAAGTTAGGTCTCAACATTCCAGAGACCGAAATGACGCTGCGTCCGGAAGACCTGATCGCCGCAATCAAATACCTGCTGAAATTGCGGGCCGACGATCCGTCGGTCGAAATCGACGACATCGATCATTTGGGCAACCGTCGCCTGCGGACGATCGACGAGCTGGGCTGTGACGAACTGCGCAAGGGCTTCCTGAAGTTGCGTCGCACCGTGCAAGAGCGAATGAGCCTCAAAGACATCGAGGACATGACGCCCCGCAGCCTGATCAATCCCAAGAGCATCTCTGCGGCGATCGAATACTTCTTCGGTCGCGGCGAGCTCTCGCAAGTGGTCGACCAGACGAACCCGTTGTCGATGTTGACGCACGAGCGCCGGTTGTCGGCCTTGGGCCCCGGCGGTTTGAATCGCAAGCGTGCGGGCTTCGAAGTCCGCGACGTGCACATTTCGCACTACGGCCGCATCTGCCCGATTGAGACGCCGGAAGGCACGAATATCGGTCTGATCTCCAGCCTGGCGATCTACGCCGGCGTCGATGAATATGGCTTCCTGGTGACGCCGTACCGCAAAGTGGCGAAGGGCAAACTATCGGAAGAGGTCGTATGGTTGCGGGCCGATCAGGAAAGCGAGGCGTATCTGGCGCCGGCCGACACTCCAGTTCATGACGGCAAGCTGCAGGGCGGTTCGCAGGGCGACAATATTATCGCCCGTTATCGGGCCGACTTCGAATTAGTGCCGATCGACAAGATTCAGTACATCGACGTCGCTCCCAGCCAGATGGTGGGCGTGTCCGCCGGGTTGATTCCATTCTTGGAACACGACGACGCCAACCGCGCGCTGATGGGTTCCAACATGCAGCGGCAAGCCGTGCCCTTGCTGGTCACCGAGCCTCCGATTGTCGCCACCGGCATGGAGCGCGACGTGGCTCAGAACTCGGGCATGTTGGTGCGTGCCCGCAAGAAGGGGACAGTAACGTATGTCGACGCCGAAAAGATTGTGATCGGGGACGACGTCTACGTGCTCCGCAAGTACGTCGGGCTCAACGAACGGACCTGTCAGAATCAGAGGCCGATTGTCGCGCTCGGCCAAAAGGTGGAAAAGGGCGAAGTGATCGCCGACGGCGCCGCTACGTTCAAAGGCGAATTGGCGCTGGGCCGCAACGTGCTGGTCGGATTCATGGCCTGGGATGGATTCAACTTTGAAGACGCCATCATCATCAGCGAAGAGCTGGTAAAGGACGACACCTACACCTCGATCCACATCGAGGAATTCGATATTGAAATCCGCGAGACAAAGCTGGGCCGCGAAGAGTTTACTCGCGACATTCCCAATGTCAGTGAGAAGGCGCTCCGCAATCTGGACGAAGGCGGCATTGTGCAGATCGGCACCTTCGTTCGACCGGGCGACATTCTGGTCGGCAAGGTTTCGCCGAAGAGCAAGACTGAATTGACGCCCGAAGAAAAGTTGCTGCACGCCATTTTCGGTCGCGCCGGCGAAGACGTGAAGAACGACTCGCTGGAAGTTCCCTCGGGCGTGGAAGGCATCGTCATCGACACGCAGAAATTCTCGCGTCGCTTGAGCCTGTCGGAAGATGAACGCAAGGCGTTCGAGAAGCAATTGAAGGAAGTCGAAGCGGAAGGCAACGCCAAGATCGCGTCGGCCTTCGGCGTACTGGTGGAGCAGGTGGAAGGTATTCTGCAACGCCCGCTGACCGATGAGGACGGCAATGCCCTGGTCCGCGACCAGGAACACAAATACGTCGCCGAGCAAGCGCAGCGATTCAAGATCGAATCGCTCGACATTCGCAGCCCGCAACGCAAGGCCGACGTCGAAAAGGCGTGGAAGGCCGGATGGCCCCTCGTCGAAGCGGCGATTGACGAGCGCGATCGCCGGTTGAATTCGATGAAGCGCGGCGACGAACTACGCAGCGGCGTGCTGCAAATGGTGAAGGTCTATATTGCCGCCAAGCGGGTCATTTCCGTCGGCGACAAGATGGCCGGCCGTCACGGAAATAAGGGCGTGATCGCCAAGATCCTGCCTCAGGAGGATATGCCCTTCCTGGCCGACGGCACCCCTCTGCAGATCATGCTCAATCCCCTCGGCGTGCCCAGCCGTATGAACGTCGGCCAGATCCTGGAAACGCACCTGGGTTGGGCGGGAGCCAAGCTCGGCTTCCAAGCGATCACCCCCGTGTTCGATGGGGCCACCGAAGAAACGATTCAGAAGTGCCTGGAAGAAGCCGGCTTGCCCAAGCATGGCAAAGCCCAGCTGCACGACGGCCGCACGGGCGAGCCGCTCGAGCAGGAAACGACGGTCGGCTACATCTACATGCTCAAGTTGCATCATCTGGTCGATGACAAGGTGCATGCACGTTCCACCGGCCCCTACTCGTTGATCACCCAGCAGCCGCTGGGCGGCAAGGCCCGCTTCGGCGGCCAGCGATTCGGGGAAATGGAAGTCTGGGCGCTGGAAGCCTACGGTGCGGCTTACATCTTGCAGGAACTGTTGACGGTCAAGAGCGACGATGTCGAAGGCCGTACAAAGATTTACGAATCGATGGTCAAAGGCGAAAATACGCTCGAGGCCGGCACGCCCGCCAGCTTCGATGTCTTGACCAACGAAATCCGCGGTTTGGGTTTGAACATGCAACTGGAGAAGCGTCGCGTCTAATGATGCCATCCCGTCGGCAAGTTTCTAACCACCGCAATCCGTTTAGACCCAATTCGCCGCAAGGCGTCCCCGATAAGGAGCGTCAATAGTGAGTACCGCAGAAAGCTCTTACGATCGGATTAATGACTACGCTTCGGTAAAGATCAGCCTGGCGCGCCCACACGACATTCGCAGCTGGTCGTTCGGCGAAGTCAAGAAGCCCGAGACAATCAATTACCGCACCTACCGTCCGGAAAAGGACGGCCTGTTCTGCGAGCGGATTTTCGGCCCTGAGAAGGACTGGGAATGCTCCTGCGGCAAATATCGCGGCATGAAATACAAGGGCATGATCTGCGATCGTTGCGGCGTCAAGGTCACGCACAGCCGCGTCCGCCGGAAGCGGATGGGCCACATCGAACTGGCGGCTCCGGTGGTGCACATCTGGTTTTTCAAAGCCATGCCCAGTCGCCTGGGCAACCTGCTGGACATGAAGACCACCAGCCTGGAAAAGGTGATCTACTTTCAGGATTACGTCGTCATCGACAACAAAGACACTCCCTTGAAGCGGCAGCAGTTGTTGACCGAGGAGGAATACCGCGCCGCGCGCGAGCAGTATGGCGAGGCCGGTTTCGAGGCCGACATGGGCGCCGAAGCGGTCCGCAAGCTGCTCGCCAATCTGGATTTGGTCCAACTGTCGGTCGATTTACGCAAGCAGTTGGCCGAGACGGGTTCGAAGCAGAAGCAGAAGGATCTGATCAACCGCTTGAAGATCGTCGAATCCATTCGCGATAGCGACAACAAGCCGGAGTGGATGGTGCTGGACGTGATTCCGGTGATTCCGCCCGATCTGCGGCCGTTGGTGCTGTTGGATTCAGGCAACTTCGCCACGAGCGATCTGAACGATCTCTATCGCCGCATCATCAATCGCAACAACCGGCTCAAAAAGCTGGTCGACTTGAACGCTCCCGAAGTGATTATTCGCAACGAGAAGCGAATGCTGCAGCAATCGGTTGATGCGCTGTTTGACAATAACCGATGCAAGCGCCCGGTGCTTGGCAGCAGCAACCGGCCGCTCAAGTCGCTGACCGATATGATCAAGGGCAAGCAAGGCCGCTTCCGCGAGAACTTGCTCGGCAAGCGCGTCGATTACTCGGCGCGGAGCGTGATCGTGGTCGGCCCCAGCCTGCGGTTGCACCAGTGTGGATTGCCGAAGAAGATTGCCCTGGAATTGTTCCAGCCGTTCATCATCCGGCGTCTCAAAGAGCTCGGCCACGCCGACACGATTAAAAGCGCCAAGAAGATGCTGGAGCGCAAGGACGAGGAGGTTTGGGACATTCTGGAAGAGGTGATCCGCAATCACCCTGTGCTGTTGAATCGCGCTCCGACGCTGCACCGCATGGGCATCCAGGCCTTCGAGCCGACGCTGGTGGAAGGCAACGCCATCAAGTTGCACCCGTTGGTCTGCAAGGGCTTTAACGCGGACTTCGACGGCGATCAGATGGCCGTGCATCTGCCGTTATCGATCGAGGCCCAGGTCGAAGCCCACACGCTGATGATGTCTACCAATAACATTTTCAGCCCGGCCAACGGCGCCCCGATTATCAGCCCGTCGCAGGACGTGGTGATGGGTTGCTACTACATGACCATGAGCGTGCCCGACCGCAACGGGGAGGGCATGGTGTTCAGCTCGACTCCCGAGGTGCACCTGGCTTACTCGCTGGGCAAGGTCGATACGCACGCCAAGATCAAGGTCAAGCTGCCGCCGACGCGGCGGTTGAAGGGGGACGGCGACCGCGAAAACAAGCCGGGCGCCTTGATTGAAACGACCGTCGGCCGCGTGATGTTCAACGACGGTTTGCCGGAGGGCATGCCGTTCTATAACCTGCCGATGCGCAACAGCGAGCTGGCGAAGGTGATTTCCGATTGCTATGCCATTCTTGGCCGCCGCGCCACAATTGACCTGTTGGACAACATGAACAAGATGGGCTTCCGCGAGAGCACTCGCAGCGGCCTGTCGTTCGCGACCGACGACCTGATCACCCCGCCCAGCAAGCAGCGGATCATTGCCGACGCCGAGAAGACGGTGCTCAAGTTCCAGAAGCTCTATCAACGCGGCGTGATCACTGAAGTCGAGCGTTACAATCAGGTGCTCGACGCCTGGACGCATGCTCGCGAACGAATCACGACGGAAATGATGGGCGAGTTGGAAAACGACCATCGCAAGCCCGGTTATGTGAACCCGATCTACTTAATGGCGCACTCCGGCGCCCGAGGCGGCGTCGAACAGATTCGGCAGTTGGCCGGCATGCGCGGTTTGATGGCGAAGCCGTCAGGCAAGATTATCGAAACGCCGATCAAGGCCAACTTCCGCGAAGGACTTTCGGTGCTCGAGTACTTCAGCTCGACGCACGGCGCCCGCAAGGGGTTGGCCGATACGGCCCTCAAGACGGCCGACTCGGGTTATCTGACGCGCAAACTCGCCGACGTGGCGCAGAACGTGGTGATCACCATGCACGACTGCGGCACGACGCAAGGCATCACCAAGGGCGTGATCTATCGCGGCGAAAAGGTCGAGGTGCGACTGGCCGACTCGATTCGCGGCCGCGTCAGCCGGGCGAACATCGTCAACCCGATCACCGATGAGACGATCGTCTCCGAGAACGAGATGATCACGCTCGAAATTGCGCGCCGCATCGAGGAACTGGGCTTAGAAAAAATCCAGGTCCGCAGCCCAATGACTTGCGACGCGGCGCTAGGCGTTTGCCGCTGCTGTTACGGCATGGACTTGTCGACTGGTTCGCTGGTCGAAGAGGGGATGGCCGTAGGCATCATCGCTGCGCAAAGCATCGGCGAGCCGGGTACGCAGTTGACGATGCGGACCTTCCATATCGGCGGCACCGCATCGCGACACGTCGAGGTCAGCGAGATCCGCGCCAAGAAGGCCGGCGTCGCCAAGTTCACTCGTTTGAAAGTGGTGCGCAACGATCAGGGACAGCAAGTCGTGCTCACCCGCAACGGCGAAATCGCCTTGGTCGATCCCAAGGGACGCGAGCTGGAAAAGTACGAGATTCCAGCGGGCGCCATCCTGCAAGTCGACGAGAACCAGGAAGTCGCTACCGGAGCCGTGCTCTGCCAATGGGACCCGCACAGCATTCCGATTTTGGCGGAGGTTGGCGGTAAGGTCCGCTACGAGGACGTCATCGAAGGCGAAACGATGCGCTCCGAGAAGGATCCCAGCGGCCACGTGCGAAAGTTGATCATGGAGCACAAGGGAGATCTGCACCCTCAGGTCATCCTGGAAGACGCCAGCGGCAAGATTCTCGACTTCTACTACTTGCCGGAAAAAGCCCATATCGAAGTCGGCGAAGGCGACCAGGTTTCGGCCGGTACGCTGTTGGCCAAGACGCCGCGCGAAGTGTCCGGAACGCAGGACATTACGGGCGGTCTGCCGCGCGTGACCGAAATCTTCGAGGCTCGCAAGCCCAAAGATCCGGCGGTGATTGCCGAAATCGACGGGCTCGTGGAACTGTTGGGCGAAAAACGCCGCGGCAAGCGGACGATTATCGTCCGTAGTGAAAGCGGCATTGAGCGTGAACACCTCGTCTCGCACGGCAAGCACCTCCGCGTCCATGCGGGCGACTTCGTACGGGCTGGCGAAGCCTTGGTTGACGGACCGCTGGTGCCCCACGACATCTTGCGGATTTCGGGTGAAGAAGCCGTCCAGCACTACCTGGTTCGCGAGATTCAGAACGTCTACCGTAGCCAACGCGTGGAAATCGACGACAAGCACATTGAGATCATCGTCGCTCAAATGCTCCGTAAAGTGCGCATTGAAAGCGTCGGCGATACCGGCTTGCTGCCCGGCAGCGTCATGGACAAGTTCGAGTTCCGTGCGGTCAACCAGAAGCTTACCGGTTGCGTTCGCATTACCCATAAGGGCGATAGCGATTTCGCCGAGAGTTCGATCGTCCCCAAGGACGCGCTGGAGCAGGTGAATGCCCAGATCGAGGCTTTAGGAGGCGATGCAGCCAAGGGGGGCAAACCGCGCCCGGCGACGGCCAGCACCCAACTGTTGGGAATCACGAAGGCCTCGGTCCAAAGCGCCAGCTTCATTTCGGCCGCCAGCTTCCAAGAGACGACGAAAGTCCTCACCGAAGCGGCGTTGGCCGGCAAGATCGACCGCCTGGTCGGCTTGAAGGAGAACGTCATTTTGGGCCACTTGGTTCCGGCGGGGACGGGCTTCCATACGTACCAGGAATCGGAAGTGCGGATCCGGCCGCAGGCCCTGTTGGATCTCGCCCAGGAGAAGGACCGCGTGCTGACCAAGGCTTTCCCGCTGCTTCAGGGCGGCGAAGAAGGAAATGGCAACGGCGAGAACGGCGGCGAGAAACCGACGTCGACCGGGGCGCCCGCCAGCGGCCTGGATGCCTTGTTGGGCGGCTCCGACGAGTAAGAAACGAACGACGAGCAATTGTCAGCCGCCCGGTTGGCCGCCTCGGTTCAAGTCGGCTTGACAAGCAGATTTGGACCGATAGGCTGATAGGTTCTCCAATTTGCTCAACAAATGCCTCTGCGGCCGTCGCTGGGGCCAACCGATACGAGAGTGTTCGATGCCCACGATCAACCAATTGGTCAAAAAAAACCGCCGACCGCCTCGCAAATTCAGCAAGTCGCCGGTGTTGGATAAGTGCCCGCAAAAGCGCGGCGTGTGCTTGCAGGTCAAGACCATGACTCCCAAGAAGCCAAACTCCGCGCTGCGGAAGATCGCCCGCGTGCGTCTTTCCAACGGCAAGGAAGTGACGGTCTATATTCCGGGTGAAGGACATAGCTTGCAGGAACACTCGATTGTGCTGGTCCGCGGCGGCCGCGTTCGCGACCTGCCCGGCGTGCGCTATCACATTGTGCGCGGAGCGTTGGATACGCTGGGCGTCGAAGGCCGCAAGCAGTCTCGCAGCCTATACGGAGCCAAGAGGTCGTAGTCTTACAAGTGGACAGTTTTGTCCGCTGGTTGCATCAACCGCCTAGGCCTGGATCACAAGTATTTGCGGGCTTTCGAGGCCCGCCCCTTAGAGGAAAAGCAGTATGGGTCGTATTACCGCCAGTCGCGAAACGCTTAGCCCGGACCCCCGCTACGGTTCGCTGTTGGCCAGCAAATTCATCAACTGCCTGATGTACGATGGCAAGAAGAGCACGGCGCAGGGGGTGTTCTATGATGCCTTGGATATCGTCAAAGAAAAGATCAAAGACGTCGAGCCGATCGAGGTCTTTACGCAGGCCGTTAGCAACGTTAAGCCCGAGGTGGAAGTTCGTTCCAAGCGCGTCGGCGGGGCCGCGTATCAGGTTCCGATGCAAGTGAACCGGATCCGGCAGCAGTCGCTAGCCATCCGCTGGCTGCTGGCCGCGGTCCGCGAGAAGAAGGGGCGTGCGACCCATGAAAAGCTGGCCGACGAACTCGTCGCCGCTTATAACCGCGAAGGCGCTGCGGTTACCAAACGCGAAAACGTGCACCGCATGGCCGACGCCAACAAGGCGTTCGCGCATTTCGCTTGGTAATTGCGAGCACACGACCTTCGCCGTGCCGGCCCTTTGCCGGCACGGCGTTTTCATGCGCATAAGTTGAAATTCCAGTGGCGAGTCCCGTCCGGCGGCGGCGGCGGCGCGGCCATTGCTTGTAACTCATCGACGATCAATGGCCATGGCTCGCGACCTGAAATCCATCCGCAACATTGGCATCATCGCTCATATCGATGCCGGCAAAACCACCGTGACGGAGCGCATGCTCTACTATTCCGGCGCTACGCATCGGATGGGAGAGGTCGATAAGGGTACGACCGAAACCGATTACGATCCTGAAGAGCAGCAGCGCGGCATTACCATCTACTCGGCCAGCGTGACCTTCAATTGGAAGGACTTCACGGTCAACTTGATTGACACGCCGGGCCACGTCGATTTCACCGCAGAGGTGGAGCGCAGCCTGCGCGTGCTGGATGGCGGAGTGGTGGTATTCAGCGCTCGCGAGGGCGTTGAAGCACAAAGCGAAACGGTCTGGCGTCAGGCCAACAAGTACCAGGTGCCGCGGATCGCGTTCATTAACAAGATGGATCGCGAGGGCGCCGATTTTTACGCTGTGCTGGACGAAATTCGCGATCGGCTCGAAGCTAATCCGGTGGCCGTGCAACTGCCCGTGGGCGTCGGTCCGCCGCACATGCCCGGCGCGTTTCGTGGTGTGATCGACCTGGTTGGCATGAAGCTGCTCACATTCAAACCCGAGAGCTTGGGCGCCGAAGTCGTCGAAAACCCGCTGCCGGACGATCTGGCCGACGAAGCCAAGCTCTGGCGCGACCAGATGCTGGAGAAACTCTACGATTACAGCAATGAGCTGATGGAATTAGCGCTGGCAGAATCGCCGGTGCCCGAAGACCTGGTCCGCCGCGTGCTGCGCGAAGCGACGCTTCATCGGCTGATCGTTCCCGTGCTCTGTGGTTCGGCGCTGGATCATATTGGCGTGCAACCGCTGCTTGACGCGGTGGGCTATTATCTGCCCAGCCCTGCCGACAGGCCGCCAGTGGAAGGCAGCGATCCGGAGCATCCTGACAAGAAGATCACGCGCAAAGCGGAACCCAGCGAACCGTTCTGCGGGCTAGTATTCAAGATTCAGGCCGAGCGTCATGGCGACCTGCACTACGTGCGGGTTTATTCCGGCACGTTGAATGCCAATACCCGAGCTTACAACCCCGGCAAGGACAAAAAGGAAAACGTCAGTCAGCTCTGGCACGTGCAGGCCAGCCGCAAGGAGCAGATCGAGCGCGTCGAGGCGGGTGATATCGTCGGCATCATCGGTCTGCGGAATTCGATCACCGGCGATACGCTTTGCGACGCCAAACAGCCGATCTTGTTGGAATCGATCCAATTCCCAGAGACGGTGATCTCGATGGCCATCGAGCCGGAAAGCTCGGCCGAGCGAAAAAAACTGGCCGAAGCGCTGGACATGCTCAAACGCCAGGATCCGACGTTCCGCGCAATGACCAGCGAGGAAACGGGCCAGACGCTGATTAGCGGCATGGGCGAACTGCACTTGGAGGTTATCAAGCATCGCTTGCTGCGAGATTTCCGCCTCAATGTTCGCGTGCATAAACCTCGCGTCAGCTATCGCGAATCGGTCAAGGCGGCAGCGACGGTCGTCGGCGAATGCAATCAGCAGACCGCCGGGCAAACGCTGTTCGCGCGCGTGAAGATACGGCTCGAGCCGTACGATGCCGGCGACAAGCCGGTGGCCGTAATTCCAGGCGCAACCGAGGGGATTCCGCCGGTATTCTTGCAGCCCGTGCTCGATGCCTTGAGCGAAGAGTCGCATGGCGGCGGCTCGCTCGGTTTTCCGCTGCTCAAGGCCAAAGTCACCGTGTTGGGCGGCGAAGCACGCGAAGATTCGAACGAGATTGCCTTTCGCCGGGCTGCGGCCGATGCCTTTCGTAAGGCATTGCAGCAAGCGGGCATCGTATTGCTTGAACCGATCATGAAGTTGGACATTGCCACGCCTGAGGAGCACTTAGGCGACATCGTGAGCGACCTGCAGCAGCGTCGGGCGATCATTACCGAGACCCAGGCACGCGGCCGCCATACCGTCATCAAGGCCGAGGCGCCGCTAGCGAATCTGTTCGGCTATTCCAGCGCGATTCGGAGTCTGAGCCAAGGACGGGCCAGCTGTTCCATGGAGCCGACGGCTTACGGCCCCGCGCCGCAAGAAGTGCTGGACGCATTTCTCTGAACCGAGACCGCCAGGCGATATTCGGCGGGCGACGCTATCTAACGAACTGATGAAGTAGGCGGACGGCCGAGTCTGTGAGATCTCAGTTTGGCGCGCGCTAGAATGTCCACATTTTCAATAGATTAAAAATGCCTAGAAAATCCATTTCTATACTCTCATTTCCCGGATAGAATCGCGTCGAAGCTGGAACTTGCGCCAATGCGGATTGGCCAAGTTCCGGCGGCAGCATTTCTGTTTTTCGTTCTCGACCGGCGTTCGCTGGGGAGTCATTTGGTGGCTGCGTTGAGTCTTGCACTGCGGCAAGATGGTCCGCCAGCGAGGTGGCGCTCGGCGGTGGTATCAGCCTGCCTCTCGCCTGCTGGTTTGGCCGGCAATTGCAGGGCGTTCCGATCGTTTTTTCGAGTTTTCCTAATTGCGGTCATTTTCTCTTACCGGTAGGAGTTTTGCACATGGTCTCCGCTGCTCATCGCCGCCTGCGCGCGTCGCATGGATTCACGCTGGTTGAGCTCTTGGTGGTAATTGCGATCATCGGCATTTTGATCGCACTGCTGTTGCCCGCCGTCCAAGCGGCGCGTGAGGCGGCGAGGCGATCTCAATGCTCGAACAACATGAAGCAGATCGGTCTTGCTGCGCAGAATTATCTCGATACCCATCGAGTGTTTCCGCCGGCTGGAATGAACTATGGCGCCCTCGCCGCCACTCCAACCGTTGTGCCTAATAACATTATGAACACGAGCGGATTTGTGCTCATGCTCCCGTTTCTCGAGCAGCAGCCTCTTTTCGGCCGCTTCAATTCGAATGCTTCCGCTTCTGATTGTATTTATCAGGGGAAAGTATCCGCCCCTATCGCTGGGTCGCCGGTCGGCGGAAACGACGCCGTGGCGTCAACACAGCTTCCAGCGTTCTTGTGTCCCAGCGACGACGGTGCAAGGACAATGGCAACGGGCGCGGCCTATGGCATTACAACTAGTTCAACCTTGCTCGGCGCCAGGACCTGCTATGAATTCAGCACGAAGCCAGCGTACGAAATCAATGGTTATGACTGGAAGACGTGGTACGCCAACAACAATTACATGAATCGCCGGGCGCTGTTCGGGCAAAACAGCAATAGCACTCTGGCGCTTGCCAAAGACGGCAGCAGCAATACCGCTGCCTTTATCGAGACCACCTTAACGGTGCTCAATGGCAATGGAAACGCCTGGGCGTATCGGGCGTGGGTGATGTATGGCGTCACCTTGTATTGTAACTGGGCCAATTTTCCCGTTTCTTCCACGCCGTTGTGTGGAGGTCCCGTCAATTGTTGGACATATTACACGGGCCCCCCCACCTATCCCATCCAGGTCGGCCGACTTGCTTCCTGGGGAATGGCGGGCAGTTTGCATGGCACGGGATGCAACGTCACTATGGCCGACGGTTCCGTCCGCTTCGTCTCCGAAACAACGAACCTGGCAATATTAGGTGCGCTGTGCAACATGGCGGACGGGGTGCAGGTGGGTAACTTTTGACGCCCTGCGGCGAGTACACGAACGGGTATTTGCTTCTCTGGGCCGGAGATTGTGAGAAAGATGAGAGAGCGGTCATTGGCGGTCTTGGTTTGCCTGGCGCTGTGCGGTTGTAGCAGGTCGGCAAGTGCGCCTAAATTGGAGGCGCTGCCAATCAAGGGCAAGGTAACGCTCGACGGTCAACCGCTGCCAGGCGCGACCGTCCTGTTCATGACCGTTAACCCGCCTGCGGCGTTTCCTGGCACGACGAAGGACGACGGAACGTTTGCGCTGCAAGGTGTCGCAGGGAGAGATGCAAAGTGTGAAGGAGAATGCAAGGTGACAATCAGCCGGATGGTCAAGCCAGATGGCTCCCCGTTGGCCCCGGGGGAGACCCCTGCGAACACAGGCGCCATCGAACAGATTCCGCCCCAGTACTCCCAATTCGACCAGACCGTGCTCACAAAGACGGTCGGGCCCCAAGGCGGCGATTTTGAATTCAACTTGACCAGCAAGTAATCTATCGGTTGCCGATTTTGAAGTGCAAAGAGCCGCGGGGGGGGGGGGGGGGGGGGCCCCCCCCCCGCCAAGGCGGGGGGACGCGCACAAACACCCCCAGACCTCCCGGCCCGCCCGCCGAGGGGGCCCCGCCCGAGC
>JAICIG010000183.1 GCA_025924495.1 Pirellulales bacterium
ACTTCATTAGCGCAAACGATGGAACATCAAACACGTTGGCGCTGTCGGAAAACGCGAACCAATACAACGACACAGGAAACAACCCGGGCACCTATGCCACGATCACGGGAGCCAGCGAGTTCTATGTTGGCTTCACTTGGCACATTGCCAATACGAAAAACGGCCCTCCGTTTCAGCCGGCTGATCCGAATGCCACGTTCCCCGTTGCATATCCATTTGGGATGATCAACTACGTAGCGCCTTCGAACGCGACTCAGCCCAGCAATGGCTATCAGTATGCTCGTCCCTCGAGCCGCCACCCGCAAGGCGTCAATGTGCTGTTCTGTGACGGCCATTCGCGATTTCTCTCGCAAGACGTCGAGTATGGCATCTTCTGCTTGCTCATGACGCCTAACGGCCAGAACTGCAACACGCCGGGTAACACCAGCTTGGTCGCCCCATCCAGCTCAAACAACTACTTTTATCTGCGCACGACCCCGATGAAAGACGATGCGCTTAATTAAGTAAAATTTTCCAAACCGTCAGGCCCGCCATTCTCCGCGGGCGCCTGGCAAATACGAGCCACAAGACCGCCGCCCATTTTTTCGATGAGCGGCGGTTTTTGTTTGCTGGATGTGCTCTGCTGCTCGACGCCATCGCAGCCCTATTCTCCGCAGAACCAAGTAGCCGCTTCGAAGTTTCCTACTCGTACATTAACTTCCCGTCATCGGCAGCATGGCAATGGCGAGCAAGGCGACGCGCCAGAGGGCAAAGGCTAAGAGCGTGGTCCAGACCGCTTGCCGCATGAGCTGGTGCTTCTTGGCGGCGATGTGCGAGATCTCGACGATTTGCGTGCCGAGTTGAGTCGCCCATTCCTGGTCGGTCAGCCGGCTGGTGTCGCGAATGTAGCGGGCGTAGTCCTTTCCGTAATCGCGCACGATCTGCCGGAAGAACATCTTCCCGTGCGGCCTAAGCTCGCTGAAGCGCGGCATGACGGCAAACAAGATCGATCCAACGGCGCCGGCCGTCGCCATCAGATACAGCGACTGCGAGATGACGTTGAACCACATCACCGGGCTGCCCGGACCGAGCCGCGCGTACGCCGCCAGCACGCTGTCGAAACGTATGGCCAGAAAGCCAAACAGCAGCGCATTCACCGCGGCCACAAAGCCCGCCTTGGCGTCGGCAAAGCGAATCTGTTGTTGGATGCCATTCAAGATAACGGCATACATCTCCAAATTCGGCCGGGGACCCTCAAGGGGCAAAGCGTCATTTGTTGCTTGCGTCTCGGGTAGCGTCATATCTTCAACGGTCAATCGTATCTCTCCTGTCAGCCCAAAGGAAGCAAACAGCGTGCCGGCAAAAACGCGGCAACGCTGGCCTGCCGAGTCTGCCGGGCATCCCGCGCTCCATGCTCTGCACGTGCGAAGCCGCTCGCAGGGTGTGGCAAATTGTCATGCTTGTGCTTCCGGTTAAAAGTGCCTGGCACAAGTCCGAAACGTCAGCGAGGCAGTCGCATAGCTTGGAGAATTACCTCGCTGTTTGCTAGGCGCCGTTGGTCGAAATGCAGGCTGGTCGAGCCGTCTCGCGTTAGAAAGCAGCCAATTGCATGGCACGTCTGCATCTGGCATCTTCTCCAGGCATAGGACTTGCGTTCTTAGTCCCAGGCCAACGGCGCACATGCTGGCAGCTTTACCGCAACGATTGCGATGGCGCGCCAAGACGACTGCACTGCCGCTTCGATTCATCGCCGCGAGACGATCTATGGACGATCCCTATCTGACGCATCCGATCACAAGCAGCGAGCCGGCATCTTCAGTAGCGCGGTTCCGCATTCTGCGCCCCTATGCGAAGGGCGGACTGGGCGAAGTCTATGTGGCGCTCGACGAGGAACTGCACCGCGAGGTGGCGCTCAAGGAGATTCAAGAGCGGCACGCGAATCAACCGGCCAGCCGCGCGCGGTTTTTGCTGGAAGCCGAAGTCACCGGCAGCCTGGAACATCCGGGCATCGTGCCGGTGTATGGGCTTGGCGTTTACCCCGACGGCCGTCCGTTTTATGCCATGCGCTTCATTCAAGGCGATAGTCTGGAAGCGGCCATTGCGCGATTCCATGCCCCCGACGCCTTGCATCGAGATTCGGGCGAGCTCAGTTTGCAGCTTCGCCAACTGCTGGGGCGCTTCGTCGACGTCTGCGACGCAATGGAGTACGCTCACAGCCGCGGCGTCCTGCACCGCGATCTGAAGCCCGGCAATATCATGCTCGGCAAATACGGCGAGACGCTGATCGTCGATTGGGGATTGGCCAAGGTCGTCGGTCGCGAGGAAACGCCAGACGGTCAGGAAGAAAGGCGGCTCGAACCCGTCTCGGCCAGCGGCACGGCGCCGACGTCCGCCGGCCAGGTTCTCGGTACGCCGCAATACATGAGCCCCGAGCAGGCCGAAGGGCGGCTCGATCAGCTTGGTCCGGCCAGCGACGTCTACAGCCTGGGCGCCACGCTCTATTCGCTCTTGACCGGCCGTGCACCGTTCGAGGCCGCCGATCTCGGTCTCATGTTGCGGCGCGTGGCTCGCGGCGACTTCCCTCAGCCGCGGCAAATCAACCGCTACGTGCCGCCGGCGCTCGAAGCAATTTGTCTGAAGGCCATGGCGCTGTGCCCGAGCAACCGTTACCGCTCGCCGCGAGCGCTGGCCAGCGATATCGAGCATTGGCTGGCTGACGAACCGGTGAGCGTCTGGCAGGAACCCTGGCAGGCACGCATTTGGCGGTGGTCGAAGCGGCATCGCACGGCCTTGACCTCCGCCGCCGCGGCGCTGCTCGTCGCCGTGGTCGGCTTGGGCCTGACTGCCGTGCTGCTGGGGGAGAAGAACCACCAGTTGCAGGAGGCTAACGAGCGCGCCGAGACGAACTTCGCGCAAGCGCATGCCGCCGTGCGCGAGTTAGTTCAGCAAGCCGAAGGCAACCCCTGGTTGCATAAGCCGGGCATGCACCAGGCCCAAGCGTCGTTGTTGCGGACGGCGCTGGCCTACTACCGCGAATTCCTGACACGGCGATCGAACGATCCACAACTGCAACTCGAACAGGCCCAGGCGCGCATGGCCATCGCTGGCATCGTGCATGAAATCGGCTCGCCGGCAGAGGCGCTCGGGGAATATCAGGCCGCGCAGCAGCTTCTGAGGGCTCTGCTCGATAAGGCGCCCGGCGACGTACGCTTGCGGAGCCAATTGGCGTTGATCTCATCGCGACTGTCGCAACTCGATCAGGAGCTTGGCAAGATCGACGCCAATCAAAGAGATTTCCAACAGGCGATGATCGCTTATCGCCAATTGATGGCAGAACGTCCCGGCGAAGACGCGTTAAAACTCGACTTCGCCTACGCTTGCTTTCTGCAAGGCGAGAGCGCGAACGATTTGATCTTGTTGACGGAAGGTCGCCAGGCGGTCGAAGCGGCAGGCGGCGAGAAGGCAGGCGAGAATGCGGCCGGCGCTCTGCTGCTGGCGAGAATCTTGAACCAGACGGGGCTGATCGAAAGTAATGCGGGTGCGTTGGATCGCGCCGCCGCGGCGTTTCATCGGACCGCAGAACTGCTGGCCGCGACAAGCGGCAAGGCAACGGAACAGCCCGAACTTGAATCGCTCCGCGGTTCGCTCGAACTGAACCGAGGAAGGCTGGCTCAAAAGCAAGGGAAAATCGCCGAGGCAAAGTCTCTGCTGGAGGCGGCGCGGTCGCGGTTCGAAATGCTCGCCCTGCGCGATCCGGATGTTTACGAGCATCAACTACGGCTGGCGACAGCGTATGTCGAGCTAGGCAAACAGGCGCTCGCCGCAGGCGAAAACGATTTGGCCCGGCAGCAGTTCGATGCAGCACGCAAGCGACTCAGCGGGCTCGGACAGATCCGTTCGCGCGCGATTGACCGTTACGAATTGGCGCGGAGCAGTCTCGATCTGGGCGGGGCCTTGCTGCGCCTCGGCGAGCTGGAGCAGGCGCGCGAACTGCTTGCAGAGAGCCGCCGCGCACTGCAGGCCCTCATCATCCAGGATCCGGGGAAGCCGGATTACCATCGCAATCTGGCCGCCGTCTGGAATCAATTCGCCAGCATCGAGCAACGCCGCGGCGACCTGACGGCTTGCGCGGCTGCGCTGGGTAAGGCTCTGGCCGAGTTACAGCAGATCGTCGCCGCCCATCCCGACCGCCCCGAATTTCGCAACGCGCTCGCCAAGGTCTACGCCAATCTCGGCGCCGTGCTGGCGAATCAAGACCGATGGGTGGAGGCCTGGAATCAGCAGGCGCAGGCTCGGCGGATTTACGATGAAGAAGTCCATCGTTACCCGGAGATGGTCGAATACGATCGCGACCGCGACGACTTTCTTCGCCGCTTCGCCAGCCAAGGAGCGACGCGCCTGGAACAACTGGGCGATTTGGCCGCCGGCCGGCAAGAACGACGCAAGTTGCTTCCGCAGGTCGTCGACGCACTGCACGATCTCCAGCGCCGCAATCGACTGCCGGCGGAATTGGCGCCGATGCTGCCAGAACTGGAGCAACAGCTCAAAGCGATGGAAGCAAGCGGACAATGACAAGCGGATGTTTGCTCTCCAACGCCGGGCGGCATAATGCAGCAAAAACGCGCCTCCAGCGAGCTGAGAACAAGCCGCGCAGGAGAGACGTAACTTTGTAGGGAACGCCCTCTGTGGCGTTCCGCGAAGTGCGAGTAGATCGCCTTTTCTCGGCTCACGGAACGCCACGGAGGGCGTTCCCTACAGAGTATCCGTGACAAGTATTCAAATAGCATCGCTGCTCGCTACGGCTGGTCGGCGTCGTAGTAGCGAATGTTGACTACCGCCTGCAAGGGACCGACCGCGGCGCGAATCTCTTCCAGGTTCTCTTCAATGATCCGGCCCCCTTGGGTGCCAATGCCAGGCGCTGCGGCGGCGGCTCGCGGCATGACTTGTTCGGCGTAGAAAGCCGTGGTGATCAGGCCGATCTGGTCGGTGAACTTCTGGCGAGCGGCTAGGGAATGGTCGGCATCGACCACGGTGAACTGCGCCATCTTCCCTTGCTTGCCCGTCTTGGTAACGAAGCCGCGGACCGCGAACAGGTTCCGATTGCGCTGCCTGCGCTGCTGAGCTGAGTTCGGGTCGAGCACCCAAGCTCGGGCCTCATCCAAGTTGACGTGCTTGCCAATGATCTCTGTCGACAGTCCCTTATCCCCTTGCTGCGCTGGCCCCGCCCCTGACGTCTCTTTCTCGAGATTCGTGTTCAGCCCATCGACCAGCAGCCGCATCAACACGCGGCGGCCCGTGCGGTTTTCGATCCAGATTTCGTAGACCTCGCCTTTGCGGAGCGGCACGAAGTAGTCGTTGCCTCGAAACTGTCCCTTGCGTTCTTTGCCGCCGACCATCAGCCAGACGCGAAAGGGAAAGTTCGGATCGCGGAGCGGGTGCTCCCCTTTGGCCAACTGATCCATGCGATCGACGATTGAATCGGCCAATAGCCGAGGAGGCTCGCTCGCATCGGACAACTCGTCCGAAAAATCTTCGCGGTGCACATCCGCGCTTTTGCCCAGCATGGCCCATTCCGACTCGCTCAACCAGGCCGTACCCCCGACAGACGCCGCGACTTCGTTCCCCTCGGTCTCGATCAATTGGCAGCGCAAGCTGAGCAATCGCCCGGCGCGACCGCGCAGCATGCCCAGCGCCACGGCCGGCATTTGGCCGACTCGCTGGCCAAGTTCTTTGAGCGCTTCGCCGGACCCCAGGTCGGACAGCGAGAATTGCTGCGCTTGCAGGGCTTGCTGCAAACGACGGCGATCGACGACTTTGAACCGCGCATGCTCCTCGTGCACCAGCCCGTCCTGCAGTTGTTCGGCGCAATAGCGCCCCAGCAGGCCGTAATCGGCGCCCAGCAGTTCTCCCAGTTTCGTATCGTTGGTGAACTCCAGCACGCCGATTTTCGCGAGCTTATGCTCGGCGGCCGAATCGGCAAGCTGCTGCGACATATCGGCCAGCACCTGCTTGAGCTTTTGAGGCTGCAGGTAGACTACGGCCGGAGCGCCGGGCGTGCCCAAACCCACTTTGCGCACCGGCGTCTGCCGACCTGAAAGTTGTAATCGAGCCGTTTGAGTCACATTGTCGAAGACGTACTTGTTCAATTCGTCGATATCGACTTCGCCGTTGCTGTCGACATCGGCGTGTCCTTTAAGGGCCTGATTGAGCCAGTAGCTGAACAACGATTGTTCCTTTTCGCTCCAGATCTGACTCGGTTGGTCGGCGGTGGAGCTCGCCAGCGTGACGACCCCTTCGAGCTTTTCGAAGAGATCGAGATCCTGCGTGCTCAAATTGGCCTCCCCCTCGGCCTCTCCTTTGGCCGATCCGGCATGGCAGGCGTCGAGAATTAATAACTTCAATCCCGCGCGGCAACGGGCGATCTGATCGCGAAACCAGGCGACGGGGATGCCGGTCGCCGTGAGATTGGCTGGATCGATATCGAGCGGGGCCAGGTACATCGTGCCATCGGCGGCGCGAAAGCCATGCCCGCTGAAGTAAATGATCACGGTGTCGTCGGGATTGCGATCTGCCAGCCACTGCGGAATTTTAGCGAGCAGCGTCTGCCGGCGAGGCGCGTCGGAGGCGAATTCGACGGTGTCAGCGATTTCCTGCACCTCGTCGAAGCCGCCACGCATGCGCAGCGTCTCGGCCAGACGCTGGACGTCGTTGCCGATATAAGCAAGCGGCGGCGCCTTTTCATATTTCTCCGCGCCAATCAAGAGCGCCGCCTGGCGACCCTTCGGCTTATGCGGAGCCGGCGGCGTTTGACTACGCGCGATATTCGCTGGCGCCGCGACGGCAATATTCAGCGACAAGAGCAGCAACGCTCGCCGCAGCGACGCAACAGGACGCCTATTCTTCATGGGGATAGTCCTTCAAGCGGGTTCGTCAATTCGGGCCGACGAGCACGAACGAGCCCCAAAAATAAGGGCTCTGCCATTTCTCCTGCTGGCGCACCCAGCGTTTGGCTTCGAGCAGGGCGCGGGCATAGTCGGGCGGCCGGTTTTCGCCTTCGGCCTTGGCCACGCTACGGCAATACATGCTGATCAGCATAGCGGCCGCTTCGTCGTCGACCAGCCAATTGCTGGCCGCCACGCGCCGTGCGCCGGCGACCAAAAAGCCGCGAGAAAGAGCCCACACCCCTTCGCCTTGCTGCAGCGGACCATAGTTGGTCTGGCACGCGCTCAAGATCGCCAGTTCGCAGCCCTGCAGATTCAGCTCGTAAATCTCCGGCAACGTCAAGAAGCCATCGTCGGCGGGATCGCCTTCGACGTCGCCGGGCGTGAGCGCCAGCGCACCGAAAAAGTTACCAAACGATTGCTCCGCGAGGCCGTGACACGCAAGATGAACTAACCGCCGATTCGGTGCGCTCGAGCGCACATTGGCCTCGGTGGCGGCTTGCTTGCGCAATTCCGCCACGGAAATCCCCTGTCGCTTGAATACGTCGGCGACGCGAATTGACTCGACACCCGTATACGGCAGGGCGCCGAGAGCGCCGCCCGCCGAACGGTAGCGGCTGCGCGCCGCAAGCTGCGCCAGTTCTCCGTCTGCCGGCGAAGAAACGTCGGTTGCCTGCGAAGCCGGATAGTTGGGATCGGCCACCGTCAGTACGGGCGGCGTCGCTGCCTCGCCGGAGCGAGCAGGGAGGGCGCGGTCCGCCAGGTTGTACATCACGGTGGCCGATGGCGCGTAAAGGATCGGCGTCTCCAGATCGAGCAAGTATCGCGGCGAGCCGCTCGCCTCCACCACCAGCGTCTCCAAGGGCAGCCAGGCGAGCGGTCCGTCCGGAGCTACGATCAGTTTCTTCACCGTGCCGCGCAACAGGGCTTCGCGCTCGGGCTCGGGAATGAGCAGCATCCACAAAGCGTGCAAAGCGGAGACGACCTGCGGCGACAGCCGCGGAGACGCCAGTTGAGCGGCGAGGCCGCCAGCGTTTTCTCCAGCACAAATCGCTCGCAACCTTCCCGCCGTCAGCGGCCCGGCGTCGACGCCTAGCGGCGCGGCCAGTTTCTCGGTCACATGCAACTCGACTAACCGAGCTTGCTGTGGACCGATGACCAGCAGATAGCCGCCGTTTTCGCCGAACAGATACGCCAGCATCAATCCGCCGCCGCCGACCAATTTCCGGCGAATCTGACTCAAGCGAGGCGGTTCGCCGCCTACCGAAAGCAGGTTGCGGTAGATGGGGCTGGTGCTCCGCTGCTCGCGGTAAAAGTCGTCCAAGCGAGCCCGCGCCGCGGCCAGCTCGGCCTTGAACTTGTCCTGCTCGCTTGCGGATTCAGTCGTGGCGCCGCGGGCTTCGGAATCGCTCAACTGCCGTTCATGTGCGGCGACCTGGCCTTGCAGCTCCATCTCACGCTGGCGAAGCCGTTCGCGCTCGAGCGGCGGACGGCCTAGTTGCAGGTCGACGGCGCCCAGCTTCATTTCGTCGAGCAGCGACCTGGAACGACTGCGTTCGATGGCCGAAAGCGCTTCGCTCATATCGCCCAATTCGACTTGCCAGGCGATCATCCGTTCGAAGGCACGGCTGAAACGCCCGAAGAATTCCGCCCGCTCCTGCTCGGCGCCCGAGCTTTGCCCGCGCTGCTGTTCCGCCAGATCCAAGGCGTGTCGCAGGTCGGCCAGGGCTTCGCTTTTGCGGCCCAACGACCAGCCAATCTGTGCTCGCAACTCATAGCTGTCGAAGCGTTCGGCCGGACTGACCTGTGCGCTATCCCGGATCGAGATGGCCCGATCGACCGGCGCCTCTGCCTCTTCATCGCGACCCAGGTCGTGATAAAACTGCGCCTGACTGTGGAGGCTAGCGGCCACGTCGGGATGATCGGCCCGCAAAGCTTTCTCGCGAATCGCCAGGGCCTTGGCGAACAGCGGTTCCGCTTCTGCGTCGCGATGCTGTTTGTGATTGAGCGCTGCCAGATTATTCAGACTTGCGGCCGTGCCGGGGTGTTCCGGCCCAAGAGATCGAACGCGAGAGGCGAGTGCACGCCGGCAGAACTCTTCGGCTTTGGCGAAATCTCCCCGCTGTTTGTACAGCACGGCGAGATTGGAAAGGCAAGTGGCCGTCGCCGGATGGTCCGCCGCCAACGTTTTCTCCCAGAGCTCGAGCGCGCGCTGGTAGAGCGGCTCGGCCTCGGAATAACGACGCTGCTTATGGTACAGCGCGGCCAGGTTATGGATCGCCGTCACCCGATCGGGATGCCCGGGCGGCAACACGCGCTCGGCAATGGCCAGCGCCTCTTTGTACAGCGGCTCGGCCTCGGCATAGCGCCCTTGATGCTCATAGAGGATTCCCAATTGATTCAGTCGTATCGAGAACTCGAAACGCTGTTTCCCTCGCGCCTTGCTGTAGATGGCAATCGCCCGCTTATACAACGTTTCCGCCTCTGAGTAACGGCCGAGATGCTCGTAGAGCTGGGCCAGGCCGCCCAGCGTCAGCGCGATATCGACATGATTTGCAGGCAGAGCCTTTTGCCGAATCGCCAAGCTACGCTTGAAGAGCGACTCGGCCTCGACGTAATGA
This sequence comes from Pirellulales bacterium, assembly GCA_025924495.1. The sequence goes on from JAICIG010000183.1 coordinate 9,542, forward strand.
CCCTGGTGGTCGCAAATGCGGGCCAGCACCGTCAAGGCTCCGGCAAGGTTGATGTCTTCCGACCCATGAGCCCTTTCATACGCCGCCAGCGCTCGACGGGCAAGCGGCTCGGCCGCCGCATAATTTCCCTGATGGTCGTAAATCAAGGCCAGGTTTTTCAGCGTGTGGAGAAGTTGAGGACTGTCGGCCGGCAGGGCTTTCTCTGCCATTTCCAAGGCCCGCCTCCCCGCGGATTCGGCTTCGGCAAAGCGGCCGAGCTGGTCGTAGACCAAAGCCAGATTGTCGAGCGTCAGCGCAATTTCCGCGTGGCCGGCCGGCAGTTCGCGCTCGCGAATGGCCAGCGCCTTTTGATGCACTGCTTCCGCTTCGGCATATTGTTCCTGATCGGCATAGGAGATCGCCAATTCATTCAAAGCGCGGGCGACAAGCCAAGGTTTAGGCGGCTTAAGCTGTTCGGCGAACGAAAGCATTTGCCTGGCGGTTTCTTCCGCGTCGTGATAGCGGCCGGTACGACGCTGCTGCGCAAACTGCTTTGCCAAATCATCCCATTCGCCGCCACGTGCCATGGCGGCAACGATCAGCGTCAGGAACAGCGACAGACAGCGGCGGGCAAGCATGGCGGAGAGGAGCGGCAAAAACAAATTGGCGCCAGGGCGATCCACAGCTACGGCTTGAGCAAGGCGGGCGGGCGGCAAAAGTCTCGGAAGGTCGGTTCGTGCGCTTTCACGTCAATGGCCTGCAACCCCTGTTGAATCCGCTGCTCATTGATTTTGCGAACCACTTCGCGAAACAACTCGGAGGCGAAGTATTCACGCATCTGCCGGGCGCATTCGACGCCGGCCTGCTCAACATTGATCGGTCCCTCGGTTTTCAGCAGCGCGTTCAACAGAAAGTAGCTCATGACGCCCATCGGATCGTTGCTGGCAGGCTTTTGCAGATTCAGCTTCTGAAAGAACACCGCCAGTGCAATGGATGCCGGTTCTTGTTCTTCCGGCTTGCCGGAATTGGCATGCGAATCAAGCGCGGTCTGCGAGGCCCGGCACGCGGTGAGCAAGGCGGTATCTGGCTGGCCGATGTCTTTGAGCCGGCCGGTCTCGCCATCGAGAAAATCGAACCGCACAGGCTGTTGATTCGCTGCATCACCTTTCGTCAGCCCTTTCTCCTGGCTGGCGAAGCCGCCCGAATAGCACGAATCAAGAACGACGATCACGCGTCGGCCAACCAGCGCCTGCAGCCAGCGCCCGAACAGGTCGTCGCTGACGGCGGTGGCCCGCAGCAGGATGTCGTTGGCGCGCTCGTAGTTCGTCTGGTCGATCTTGCTGACGCCCGCTCGTTCCAAGACTTTCCAGGCCGACTCCAGGCGGCGATTTACTTCCGGGTCGATCGGTTTATTCTCGTTCATCAGCTTGGAACGGGCCGCCAGGCAATCGACGTCGATCGTGTCGCAAGGAATTAGGAACTCGTCGCGCCCGTCAGCCTCGTCTCCATTGTCGTCGGCGCTCTGCGTGCCGTGACCCGAAAAGTAAATCACCACGGTGTCGCCGGGCCGCGACACGGAAGGGAGCCACTCGGTGACTGCCGATTGAAGATTTTTCCGTGACGAGTCCTTGTCGACAAACGTCTTGGAAGCCGTCAATCGGCCGACGCTCTCCAGGCACGAAGTCATCATGGCTGCATCGATGGCGCAGTTGGCCAAATCGTGATTTGCCTGATCGCCGTAGGCGGCCACCTTGAGCGGAGTCATGTCGTGCTGGTTGATGCCCATGAACACCCCGTATCGGTTCTGCGCGGGTTGGGCGTTGGGATTCTCCCCGGCGTGCGTCGTGATTTCCAGAGACACTTCGGACCAGCCATTCAGAGGCAGCGTTTCGTTTACCTCTCGCGTCACGCCGGCCAGAGCATTGCGAGAGACGGGCGAGAACCGCTTCTGGCGCGCCTCGGGCTGCTCCAACTCGGCAATCCGCTGTTTCGAGGCGATGATCTTCATCAGCTCCTTGCCGAAGGGCGCGCTGACCGTCCAGCGAAACAAGTCGTTCTCTGCCGGGACCTGAATTTTCTGACGGGCCTGCACCCGATTATCGGGCTGGCCCGAGTTGGGAAAGACAGCGTACACCCGGCCGTCGGCCTGCTTGTAAAGTACATACAAAAAGGCATCCTGCTCGGAAACGACGCTCAGCGTGATCTGCTCGCCTTTGTAATACTCGCCCGAATGGCGATCGACTTCCGCATGTACGTAAAAAGCGGGTTGTTGCTGCTGAATGTTATCAGGCGTCGGAGGTTGAACGGTGGGCGGCGTTGGCGCGGGGGGCGACTGTTGCGCCCAGCCCAAAGAAGGCGCGATCAATGTCATGGCAGCCAGCATGACGATAGCTGTGCAACGGCAAGCGCAAACCGGCAACGGCAGGTGCTCGAATCGAGAGAAATTCCCTAATTGGGAGGTCATTTGGCAACTCACGGTCGCGCCCTTTCGGGCCAATCCATCGTGTTCAAGGATATCGGTCGAATCCGGCGATTCACCGTCTTGCAATGTTCGCAAACCGCATGCCGCCTCGGCTTCGCCCCGCCACTCTCGACAACGCCGCAGTTTTGGCGCGGGCCCGCGTGCCCGGACCATTCTTTGATGTGCGAGGACGCACGCCAGCGATCTGGCTCGCACAGATGTAGGTAACGTTCTGGAGGCGCACCGGTCTCGTCCGATTTGCCGCTTGGCGCCGCTGCGGCATAATGTTAGCCGACAGGGCAGGGCTTTGCAGTTCAATAACTTCGCAGCTCTTCGCAGGATGTCGCGCATTGCGTTTCGCCATTTTCTCCCAAGGCCAACCGCTCTATCGCGGCGACTTTGTCGAATCGCTGGAACTGGGACGTCAGCAAAGTCCTGATGAGCCGTTGTTTCACGGCTCGCCTTGTTCCACAGGGCGGCGCGTCGCGATCGCCGAGCTGACGGAAAGCGCCGTTTCGCGCAGGCATGTGCTCGTCACTCCGCTGGCCGACCATCGCCTGCGGATCGCCAACCTGACAACTAACAACGCGGTCGTTCTTCGCGATGGCTCCCTCGGTCCGGGCGAAAGCCGAGAGGTCTTCGTCCCATGCCGGCTCGGTCTCGGCAATTTGCAAGTTCACCTTGAAAGCGATACTGTCGACAATGGCGAATTGCAAAGCATGGCGCAGCCCGTCACCCTGCCCGGAGCGGCTGCACAAGCGTTGGTCGCGGCGGCGCCGCTGCCCGCGCTGGAAGATCGCGAGACCGATTTGCTTGCGGCCTGGCTCCGCGCCGTGATCGACGTCTTACAAAGCGCCGCCAGTTCTCAAGATTTTTACGAGCGCGCGGCCGCCGCCGCCGTCGATCTGATTGGTCTCGACGCCGGGCGCGTACTGCTCTGCGAAAACGGCCTCTGGCGAACCGCCGCAGAAAAACTACGAAGCGGACTTACCGGGCGCGTCGTCGACTGGCTACCCAGCCAACAAATTCTCGATTCGATCGACAAGGATAAACGAACGGTCTGGCGGCAGGCGACGGGAAGTTCCGCGGGAGGCGGAAGCTTGGCTCATGTCGAGGCCGTGGTCGCCTCGCCCATTCTCAATCGCGCCGGCGAAGTGATCGGCGCTTTGTACGGCGATCGCCAGTCGGGCGCTCGCGCGACGTTGGCGCCTCGCATCACGCGCGCCGATGCCATGCTCGTCGAGACGCTCGCCGCAGGGGTCGCTGCCGGCATTGCCCGGCTGGATCAGGAGCGCGCGGCCTTGGAGGCCCGCGTCCGCTTCGAGCAGTTCTTTTCCGCCGAATTGGCCGACCAGTTGGCGCAGCATCCTGATCTGCTCGCGGGACGCGATGCCGAAGTCACCTTGCTGTTCTGCGATATTCGCGGCTTTAGCGGCATTGCCGAACGATTGGGACCGCGGGGCACGATGGAGTGGATCAACGACGTGCTCGGCGCGGCGTCGGAATGTGTCATCCGCCGCCAAGGAGTGCTGGTCGACTACGTGGGCGACGAATTGCTTGCCATGTGGGGCGCCCCCGCCTCGCAACCCGATCACGCCCGGTTGGCTTGTCTCGCTGCGATCGATATCTGGCGTACGTTGCCCGCGATTAACGAGCGCTGGCTGCCCCAGTTGCATCAGGAGACCAAGGTGGGCATTGGCGTCAACACGGGGCTGGCGCGCGTCGGCAATACGGGCACGCAGCGCAAATTCAAGTATGGACCGCTGGGCAATACGGTCAACGTCTGCAGTCGCGTTCAAGGCGCCACCAAGTACCTGAAAACGGGCGTCATCGTCACGTCAGCCACCCACGAGCGGTTGAATGGTTCGCTCGATTCGCGCCGGCTTTGCCAGGTAAGAGTGCTGAACATCGCCCAGCCGATCACGCTGTACGAATTATGCCCCGAACCAGGCGATGCCTGGCGCCAGGTAGCGGGGCGCTATGACGAAGCCCTGCGCGAATTCGAACAGCAACGCTTCGGCCGCGCAACGGCAATCTTGGGCGAGCTGCTTGAGGCGCATCCCGACGATGGTCCTGCCACTGTGCTTTTATCTCGAGCGGCCGCCCTGCTCGCGGATCAACTGGCCGGGCGCACGCAAACGTTCGATCCGGTTTGGGAATTGCCTGGCAAGTAAGCGCTGCTCTTGCCGACTGATCGCTCTGCCTGCCCTGCTTCGCCGTTTTACACTCAGCGCTTCCGCTCGATGGAAATCACGCCGTTCCAACTCGGCGGCGGAGTGTGATCGTGCTGCAAGATGTAGCTCATCAACAGATCTTTGCCGCGGTCTTCGGCAGGCACCATGTGCAGGCGTTCGTAGGCGGGTTTCCAATCGCCCGAGAGAAACGCGGTCAGCGCCGCATCGTAATGCGCGAGATGCTCGTCGCTGAGGCGGTTGTCGCGGCTGGCGGGCGGCAGCAACTCGCTGACCATGGTCGGCGTGTTCAGTCCCTCGGGTTTGATCAAAGCCAGCCGGCGGCAGCGCACGAGCGATTTCGGCATCTGCTCGTTGACGACCTTGGCCGTCGCCTCGTCGAGCAGGATCGGCAC
>JAICIG010000184.1 GCA_025924495.1 Pirellulales bacterium
GGCACTGGCAGATCGAAAATATGGATCGGCGACCAGTTGCCTGGATACGCTTCCTTGCCGTCCGGCGATTTGACTCGGCCGTTGCCGTTGCTGTTGGCGTTGGTCGCGGACACAGCCAGTCGCTGGCCGTTAGGGTGGCGGCCCACGGAATGCGGATTGGGAAGGCCGATGAAGAAAAACGGCTCTTTGTCTCTTATTTGCTGCATCAGCAATTTGCCGACGCCCGGGTTCCCGCTGGTCACCGCCACAATAAAGCCGCGCGGGTCGAAATGAAAATCACAAACGTAGACGTCCGCGTCCTTGCCCAGTTCCAGGGTGTTCGCTGCCGCGCCGCTGGCCCAATCGAACAGGATCAAAAGCGGCGTTCCTTGCACATTGCCGCCGACTGTGGGACGGGCGCCGCCGCACGCCAACGTCTTGCCTTCCGCATCGAATGCCATGGCGCGCACGCCGCCGACGTCTTGTAACCGGCTGCCGAGATAGAGCGCCTTGGCATTGAAGTCTCGCAGGTGCGCGCCGGTGGCAATGTCCCATTGCTTGACGACCCCCTCGAGATCGCCGGAGACCAGCGACTTGCCATCAGGGTGAAACGCCACGCAAAGCGTATCGATGGCATGACCGGACAAATCATGCAGCTTTTTGCCGCTGGCGGCGTCCCAGATGCGCACCACCCGATCCATGCCGCAAGTGGCCAAAAGCTTGCCGTCGTGGCTCGCGGCCAGGCCGTGAATCCAGCCGTCGTGAGCGTCGGCCACGTCCCAAAGCGGCGCCGGGGCCGCGTCAGAATAGTTCCACGCTCTCAGCCGCCCCCACGAGTCAGCCGAGTAAAGCTGCGATCCTTCGGCATGAAACGCCAGACCGCTTACCCAGCCGCCATGACCAGCGAGCGACGGAAGTTCGGCGAATTCGTCGCTTGACGCATCCCAGCGCCGTACCAGACCGTCGAAACCTGCAGCCACCAGAAACTTGCCGCACGGAGTAAAGCGAACCGCGCGTTGCTGCCGCTCGGTCTTGAGGCTTTTGAGTTCTTTCGCGCCGTAGAGCTTTGCCAACTCTTTTGGATCGGTCATAGCCATTTACTCATGCCAGCAATTCAGTAACCGCATGACAATCTTCATGGGCGATTGGCAACGGCTGGCCATTGTTGTCGTACTCCGTTTGCTTGGGGTCGATGCCCAAGGCTCGAAACCAAGTGTGGAACATGTGCCCGATATCGTACTCCTCCGTTGTAACCCACGTGCCTTCGGCGTTGGTCCTGCCGACGGCCAGCCCGCGTTTGATGCCGCAGCCGGCCATGACCGCGCTCCACGCCTCAGGCCAATGATCGCGGCCGATGTGCCCGTTGATCCGCGGCGTGCGGCCAAACTCGCTGATCGCGAGCACCAGCACGTGCTCAAGCATGCCGCTGGCGGCCAGATCTTCGACGATCGCAGCAAACGCCTGATCGAACTTGGGCACAAGGTTGGCATGACCGACGAAATTGTCGCCATGCGTGTCCCAGCCATAGCTGTTGACTTTGACGAAGGTCACGCCCGCTTCGAGCATCTTGCGGGCCACAAGCATATGCCGGCCCAATTCGTGGCGGCCGTAGCGTTCGACGTCTTGCGGCGAAAACTTCGATTCATCGAATAGCCCCGCGCGCTTGGTCAGTTCGCCCGCTACGTCGTACACGAAACCATTCGCTTCTACCGAGTTGGTCCGGCGTCCCTGGGCATAACGCGTTTCGGCCCGGCGCCGAAGCTCCTGCCGCAAGGCGTCGTCTGCTTCGCTGACCGCTGGACTCCGCAGCAGATTCTCGGGCGGCTTGCCGTCGCCAAATGCCAGGGCGCCGTATTTAGGCCCTAGGAAACCCGCGTCGCCATAAATGAATCCTCCGCTGCCCGGCTTGATCCATACATAAGGCGGCATTCCGCTCGTGCCGGGCCCCAGCAGCTTGGCTACGGCGGAGCCGAAGTACGGATAAACCACGCCGCGGTTCTTTGGATCGCCGCGCTGAATTCGCGCCACGCCGGACGAATGGGCGTTGTCCTTCGTGCACAGGCTGCGAATGAGCGCCAGGTGATGCATCTGCCGGGCCGATTTCGGCAATAGCTCGCTGATGCGGATGTCAGGAACCGACGTAGCGATGTCTCGGAAGGGGCCGCCGAACTGCGTGCCAGGCTTCGGGTCCCAGCTTTCTAGCTGGCTGACCCCGCCGTCGATCCAGATGAAGAGCACCTGCTTCTGCCGCTTTTGCAGCTCGTCGGCCAAGGTCGGCTGCGCGAATTTACCGAGTCCCCATAGAGCAGCGGCGCCCGTGGCGGCGCCCAACAGCCGGCGACGCGAAAGTTGGTGTTCCCACGGTTTGCAGAGCGGATTCGTTCCCATGCGGCGTTCTCAATGATTTAAGCAGAACTCGGTGCTGGCGACGAGCGCCCAGACTATCTGGCTTAACACGGCAACGCGGCGGTCGGGATGCCTAGCCAGTGCGCCAGCGACGTCGGTGCGCTCGTCTTCACTCGGCAATCGCGTCAGTACGCTTAGATATAGCTCTTCCGCGATCGCCTCCTGGTCGGAAAGTTTCGCCAGCCGATCGACCAGGTTCCCTGGCCGGGACTCGAACAGCGCTAGCATTTGTGGATCGTTCATGACGAACAGCGCTGCTTTCACGCTGGGACTGAATCCGATCTCCGGTTCCTTAGGCGGGTTGGCGAACGCCGTAATGAATCGCTTGCGCAGCTCGTCGTCGGGGCCTGCATCTGAGGGTTTGGCCTTCTCGCCCGTCGGTTTGGCGTGGTCGCCGGCCGGCGGAGCCGCGGATGCCGGCTGTTCCGGCGCGCCCGTCGCCGCCAGAGCGCTCGAATAAAGCTGCTCTGCGGAAAGTTGTTTTTCCAGGGCGACGCGGTAGCTCGTCGGCAGGGGCGCCTCGTCCATGCCGACCAGCAAGCCGCTGCGCTGATAGGTTTCGCTTAGCGCCAGTTCTCTGAGCAGGCTGCGGATGTCGAATTGCCGCGCCGCGACTTCCTGAGCCAAAAGTTCCAGCAGTTCGGGATGCGAAGGCGGATTGTCCCGATGGAACATATCGAGCGGATGGACCAGCCCGCGCCCCATCATGACGAACCACAACCGATTCACAAGGTTGCGGCGGAAGGCGCCGTTCTCGACCGTGGCCAACTGGCCGGCAATTTGCTCTAGCGGGCTGAATTTCGGTTTGCCCGGCTGCTTGCTCGCCTTGTCGGGCGGGACGCGATATTCTTGGCCCGCGGGGAACACGGGAATCTGAATCTCGGCGCCGCCGGGGACCCGCGGCCCGGTGGCGAGCGGAACCTTGTCGAACACCGACATGAATTCGGTCTTCTTCGTCATCACGTTCTCGCCGACGGCCGGGAACGAAACATCACGACGGATGAATGTATTGAGGAAGACGGCGTACAGCCCTTGGAAATCTTGCTGCTTGTAATCATCAATGAACAAGTGGTTGTGGCATTGAGCGCATTGCAGATCGACGCCCAAAAACAAGCGGCCCACGTCGCGAGTCAGTCCCGGATAATCGGTGTCTTGCTGGCCTACCTTGTCGAGCCGGCTCGTGTAGAAGTAGGCGGCGCCGCGGGTCGCTTCGTTCTCGGCGTCGGGGGCAAGGATCTCCCGCGTTAGCACGTCCCAGGGTTTATTGGCCTCGAAGGAGCGGCGAAGGAATTCCGCCCAGTTCGGGTCATCCCCTCGGCGTTCCATGAGCATGGCATGGAACAGTTCGCGCATTCGCTGCGGAAAGTCGGGTCCCGCCAATAGCCGATCGATTAGCTTGGCGCGTTTGTCACTCGCCGAATCAGCGAAAAAAGCCCGAGCTTCAGCGACCGTAGGGATTTTGCCGACCAGGTCCAGATAGACTCGGCGCAAAAACTCCGCATCGCCGGCCAGCGGCGCGATCGGTCCGCCCGCCTTGGCTGTAATCAAGCGGTCGATCGCCTGATGCAGCGGCTCCTCCGCTGACGAGAAACAGGCGAGCGGCGAGAGGCTCAGCATGATGCCAAGATACGGCCACAGCAAGGAATGCGGCGACATCGCAGGGCTTCTCCGCAGTCAAAGGCAGGCAAACGGGGCGGGGCGCCGGTCGGGATTCTAGCGTCCGCCATCTTAGCATCGCTTCCTCGAAGGAGGTAGAGAATGCAGATAGCGCGCCTCCAGGCGGCGATCATCTCGACGAACCCGAAGGCGATCCGCCGCCTTTCAGATATTCGGGGGCGCACGCGAGAATTACAAGAAAAATGTATAAAAACCATACTTCCTGAGTGATTATTTTTGACGCTCTAGCGGCCTCGCAAATTACAATAGATCCGAGAAAAAGCTGCGGGACGCAGCTATCGGCAAAAGGACTTGCACGCCGGAACAAGAGCCCCCTGCGCCGCCCTGTCGGAACGGCGTTTCCATTGCGCTGGAAGAATCCATGAAAAGAAGTTGCTTGGGAAGAATTGGTGCTCATTCGCGGCAGACCCTCTGCCTGGCGGTGTTGGCCCTGGCCTTCGCTGTTCCGTCCGTGGTCTGGGCTTTCTCCTTTCAACAGGCCGTGGGCGGCATTTTCATCGATCCTCGAGGCGCCGTCTCCAACGCCCAGCAAGACCAGGTCGGCCGCTTGCGACAAGTGAGATTGAAGGAGTTCGCCCCAGTCCCTGGCGATTTGAATCAGCCGGCCAAGCTCCGCAAGGTTTCGCTCCGTTTGCTCGACGAGATCATCGGCGAGTGCCTGCGCAAGGATAAACCGCTGCCCGACGAGGTGAAGTACCTGGCGGGTTTGCAGCGAATCGAGTACGTCTTTGTTTATCCGGAAGAGAATGACATCGTGCTGGCCGGCTATGGCGAAGGTTGGCAGGTCGATCCGCGAGGGAACATTGTGGGCGTCACCACCGGGCGCCCCGTGTTGCTGCTCGACGATCTGCTCGTCGCGCTGCGAACGGCCCAGCAAGCCGCCCAGGGGGGCATCACTTGCTCCATCGATCCCACCAAAGAAGGCTTGGCTCGCCTGCAAGCGGCCGGTCTCAACCTGGCCGCGCTCGGCTCCGATCCTAAGGCGGTCGCCGAGCAGATCGAACGGGAACTGGGCCCCCAAACCGTGACGATTACCGGCGTGCCGGGCTATACCCACTTCGCTCGCGTTTTGCTGGCGGCCGACTTCCGCATGAAGCGAATCGGCATGGGATTCGAGCCCTCGCACGTCAAAGGTTTGCCGAGCTATCTGCAACTGATCAAGCGAGTGGCTTCCAGCGCTCCGCAAAACATGCTGCCCCGGTGGTGGTTAACGACCGACTATGATCCGCTCTTGACCGATGGCGAAGGCCTGGCCTGGCAACTCCGCGGTCGCGGCGTGAAGGCGATGGCCGAAGATGATTTCGTCGACGCGCAAGGCAATCGTCAGCACAGCGGCAAAGCGAGCCCGCAGGCCCAGAAGTGGGCCGATTCCATGACCGAGAAGTACGACGAACTGTCGGTCAAAGAACCGATCTTCGGCGAGCTGCGCAACTGCATGGACTTGGCCGTCGTGGGAGCGTTGATCGTCAAGGAGCACTTGGCGACCAAAGCCGGGTTGAGCATGGGCGCCTTAATCAATGTGGACGATCTTCCGGCGGACGAGTACATCACGCCCAAGATGATTCCCACCCAGGCCAACTTCGTCGAGACCCGCACCAACTACATCATCAGCGCCTCGGGCGGAGTCGCCATCAACAGCTGGGGAGCCGCCGACGCTAAAGAAACCAGCGACGAACTGGCGCCCGTTCGCAAGCAGGTCGACGAAAGCCGCGCGAAGAACTGGTGGTGGAACTAGGGAAGCGGGCGGCGCCGCAGAGGGTCCAACGCACAAGGCGCACAGCCAAGGCGCACGCCAGGCCGGCCCGATCAGGGCGGTTCTACCTGCCCACTTCGAGCATGCTGTGGTTATAGAACCCGGTCTGCACCGGGTTGCCAGGGTCGGCGCGCCAACGGCGCCCATCAATCAGGTAGCGATATTCGTACCTGCCTGGCTTAAGCTTCAACCGAACAGTGAATCGACCTGCGCTGTCTGGCCCTGACATGGGAGTCGCCTCGGGCCGCCAATCGTTGAAACTGCCTGCCAACTCCACCTTGTCGGCCGCCGCTTCGGGTCGGTACACGAAGGTCGCTTCGCAATCGCCGCCGGGCAGCTTACGCAGCCTCGGCGTGCCAAGAGTCAGATCCTGGTCATCGCGCATGACTTCCATGCGCCCGACCATCATCTCCTCCGACGTTTCGTCGCCCCAGCCGACCGTCGCTGCCGGGTCGGGGTTGGCCAGGTTGCCGGGCGAATTGTCGAACGTCGCCGTGCAATGCACCACCGTCCCCTCAGGCATCCGCTTCGGCTCGGCCAACGCGTAAGAATATTGCCAGTTGAAGTCGTAACGCGGCACATCGAGTAGCGTCTCGCGACGACCGTCAGGATAGATCGCCTCGTAGCGGAAGGTTTTGCCTCGCAAGTGCATGTGCGGCAACATGGAGTACAAACGCATGTCCTGGTCGAAACGATATTCGGCCTCAACGCGATAATCCTCGGCGCCGGGCGGAATACTGAAAGCGGTGTTGACGGCCATGGCCGTCGATAGCTCTTTCTTGACCTGCTTTAATTCGGCGAATACGAAGCCCGCGCTGCTGAGATCGACCTGCTCGCTGCCGTTGGGCGTGTAGTGCACTTCGAAGCCGATTCGCGAGCCGGCGGGGATGCGCTTGGCGACGCCCGGCGGGAAAACCGATGCGGGCAAGCCCGGCGCATAAATTGTCAGCGTATTGAACAAAGCCGATTCGCCCTGTCTCGGGTTCCTGCCCGGCGGCACGTAGTACAAAACCAAATGATGGATCACGGCGCGATTGCCGGGCCGCGCTTCCACTTGCTGCACCCAAACATCCTCAGTAAATCCCGGATCGACGACAAAATATTGGAACTCCACCGTTCCTTTGGCCGGCACCGTGAAAGGCTTGGGCATCGCGATTTCCAGATCGGGCTTAGCGATTCGCCAACCTTCCGCAAAAGGCGTCTCGGCCGGCGCGGCTTCCGGCTTTCCGGCAGGCATGCCATTGTCAATCCAGGCGAGAACCTGTCGCTTCTCGTCGTCGGGCAAACGCCGGTCGTTCGAGAACTTGCCAAATTCAGGGTTGGCATGCCAGGGCGGCATGCGGCCATCGTCGAGCACTTCGCGGATCGTCTCCGACCACGCCACGGCTTCGTCATACGACATTAATTCGATCGGGGCCACTTGTCCGGCGCGGTGGCATTCCTGGCACCGGCGTTGGAGAATGCCCGCAATGTGTTCAAAATAAGTGATGTTTCCGCGGGGCGGCTTGCGATTGACTCGTCCAATGAAACAACCGGCGGTGGATGTAGTCGGAGTCGAGACCGGCTTGCCCGAGAGGACTTCGTCGAGCGCGCGCTGCAAATCGCACTGTTGCGGTTCATGGCGGCTGTAGCCGACTCCATATTGATCGTCGATTCGGCCCCGGTAGCGCACGACGCGCTGGCGGTCGAGCAGAAACGCCTCTGGCGTGCGAACGGCGCCAAACTGGTCGGCGACGCGATTGCCGGGATCTTTGAGCAGCGGAAATTCAATGTGGTGGAGGCGAACGTAATGAGCAATTTCCGCGAGCGAGTCTTGCTGATTCGCATCAACGCCTACAAAGACCGCGCCTTTTGGCTCATAACGGTTCGCCAGTTCGGCCAGGCGAGGGCCATAGAGTTTTGCCAGCGGGCATTCGGTTCCTAAAAACACTACGACGACAGCCTGCTTGTCTTGCCAGTCGTCCAGTGCGTGCCAGGCTCCCAAGTGATCCTGTAACTTGAAATTGGCGATCGTTTTGCCAATGGGCGACGGCGACTTCTCCGCTGCGCATAGCGATGCGGCCAGAGCCAACCAGGCCAACCAAACTCTGAGGATCCGCAAGGGGTAGTTCAAACGAGGACTCTTGAGAGACGATAGGGAAGTCGGCGGCGACTCTTGCCTAATCGCAATCGCACTGGCGCCGATAACCTAGCGTACCTTCCATGATACCGACGACCCCAACCGCCGGGCAAATTGCGCCGCTAAGCCGCCTCGCTATAACCCGTACAATCCGTGGCGCCGGTTTGCCGGTCGGGGCGGCCGGCCTTGGCGAGGATCAATGCGTCGCGAGTCTCTTGCTTGCCGGTCAAAGGCAAAAGCAGCCACATGGCAAAGAGCAGACAGACCGCGTACCAGGTCGGAAATCCCCAAGCGAGTGTCAAATCGCCCAGGGCTTTGCCCGTCAAGCCCTTCGACGTCAGCGGCCCAGTGATGAGCAGAATCGGCAGCAGGCCAAGAAAGGCGCCGTTGCGGCCTTCGACAACAGCCCTGGCGAACAGCAGGCAAGGCAGCACCAAAACCACATAGTGGGCCTTGCTCGACATGGGACTGAGCAACAGCATCAGGCAAAAAACCGACGCAGCCTCGACGCCAAGTTGCAGCTGAGCCCAATCCACCGGCGATTGTCCATGCGCGGGCTCAACCGCACATGACTGGCCAAAGCGAGCCGTCCGGCAGGCAATTGCGGCCAACAGCAGCGCACTGGTCCCGTAAGTCAGCCAGCGCATCCAGCGGACGGCGCTTTCCGAGAGAACCGCCAGGCCGCTGGGCAATCGGTCGGGGGATAGGACCAGCCCAGATTGAGCAAAGCGATTGAAGAGGCCCGAAAGCGATTGATTCAGCACCAGGTCGCTATCCCACACGCCGGGGGCCGAGCTGCCGACCTTGACCAAAAACATTGCAGCCCAGTCCGCCAGATAGGACTGACCGCCGGCTTGCGGCCAAATCGCATCGGGCAGCCGGTTGACGACGACTGCGACCAACACCATTAGGCAAGCTGCTTTGAGTCGCCCTCGCCAAAGCAAATACGGAGCGAAGAGCAGCGGCGTACATTTCATCGCGGCCGCCGCCCCTAACCAAAGGGCGGCTTGCAGCTCACGTCCGCGCCACAAGAGCAAACATCCCAGGGTGAGTACGGCGGCGATCACCGTGTCAAACTGCTGGTTCTCAAGCGGCGCTGAAATGAAGCGGAAAACCAGCAGAACGCCCAGCCAGAATACTGCCGTCCATTTTCCCCGCAGGCGCGCGAGCGATGGACCGCCCATCAGTCGCCAAGCGCCGGCGAACACCACGCAAGTCGCGACAACGTTAATCAGATACCATGCAACCAACGTCGTCTGGGGCAACAACTGGGCGAGCGGCATCGCCAACATCGCCATTGCCGGCGGATAAGAATACGCGACCGGTTCATCGCGATGGATCGGTTGTCCAGTCTGCATGCGCTGAGCCGCGCGAACGTAGCAGACAATGAACTCGCTGTTCTCCCCTCGGCGCATGAACGGCCAGAGCATGGCCGCGAAGAAAACAACGGCCGCAAACACCGCGCTGCCCCACAGCGCACCGCCGCTTTTGGCTCCGCTGCCCGCGAGTGTCCGGGGATCGAGCGTCTGGTGCGAGTTCGACGTTAAATGCGACCGCAAATCCACAACTGCCGGCCTTCCTTGGCTGCCGCAACGACATGACAAAGGGGGCCGCAGCATACCGGCGAATACGCCGGTAAATCAAGGCGAGCGAGAAGGTGCAATCGCGAAAACGAAGGACGCAGCCCTGGCCGGGCGAGAAAACAGAGAGCAGCGGATGCTTTATCCCTATCGAGGGTCAATCCGGGTGGTTGCGGATACGTCCTAATTGCGGCGGCCAGCCAAGTTGTCCGATTCCGGCTGCGAAGCCGGTGCTCAGCCTTCGGCGGGCTTCGCTTTCGCAGATTTCGATTTCTTGTTCGCCTTGCTAGCAGGCTTGGGAGCCGACTTTTTTGGTTTCGAACGCAGATCCCAAGCAGTCAGCCATTGCTCGTCTTGCCGCTTCAGGCCGAAATCATTTTCCAAGCGCTCCGACATGTCGGGCATATGCCCCGCGCCATAGAAGATCGCCAGCCGCTTCACGCCGGAATCGATCTTCTTCTTCAGCACGTCTAGAGCCTTTTTGTTGCGTTCGGTGATCAAGGTTGAACCGTCAGGCCCATCCAAGGCAGCCATGGCCCCGCCAAGATCTTCGAACTGTTGCGCCATGATTCGCTTCAAAGCCAGGGCGCGATTCCGATCGAACAATGCCCACAGCAAATCGGCGTCGGTGGTGCGGTTGGACTTTTTACCCTGCTGCACCATGCCTTGGGCCATCATCCGCAACAAGATTTGCCACATGCTCTCCCCGCGGTTGGCCATCGACTTCGCAAAGTCGTCAGGAGACATATCGGCGTGCACGAAATTATCTTGGTGATAATCAATGTGATCCAACTGAAAACTCAACTCCAAAATGTCCTTCATGGCGGCCTGCAATTGGCCAACGGGGTGGTTGCTTTTGGCGCCCTCCTTGGGGACGCGAGTTCCCTCAGGCGCCACCAACTCGTAGAGCACAGCGTCGTATTGCTTGAACTGCTCGTTGAGCTGTCGGTAATAATCCTGCTCGCCGATGTGGACGACGCCAATCAAATCGACGATCAGCCCTTCTTTCTCGCCGTCAGGCGCCACATAGCGGACGGTTGAAGTTTGCAAGGAGGTCGGAGTTTCCTGATCGTCGCGGGTCACGCGAATGAATTTGGGCTCATCCTGGGAGCGCGCCTTCTTTGCCGAGGATTCCTTTTCACCGACGGGCTCGACGGCTCGCAAAGCCGGGGAAGCGACCAAGACCGCGACGAACCACAAAAAGGCGAGTCTGAAATAGCGGCAAACCGTCATGAACTCTCCTCGCATATTGAATCCAATATCAAACGCCGAGCATCTATTGGCATAGGCCGCCCGCGACGCTGCCCGCCACCCCAATGCAGGCTAAAGCAGGGGAGGCCTTACGTATGAGCCGCGCTTCCCGACAGACAAGTATACGTTTGCAGGCAAAATGGAACAAACTCACGTCCCGCAATCGGTATTCGCGACGTAGCCTCGGACGCCCGGATCCGTCGCATCAATGGGTCCGATTCGAAGCCCGTACGCGTTTGCCCCGGGTGGGCAAGCTCAGGTATCAAAGCGGCTACCGGTTGTCGTCATTTTGACGACAAATGCCGAGGAGCATCAACGCAGGCCGCATAGCTTTGAAGCGAAAACGCCGTGAATTTGGGAGGCCTACGCCAAACTGCAGACATACGGCATAGCCATTGCATAGTGACAATCCCGACGCGAGTATATCCGCCTTCCGCTGGCGGAACTCGGCGTGTCCGACTCCGAAAAGGATTGCTGCCATGACCCGCTATCTGCTGCCAATCGGCTTACTGTCGCTGTTCGCTATGGTCGCTCAGGAGGCGGTAGCCAGCCCGCCGATGATCGGCCGAGCGTATGTCGCGCAAGCGATTCCACACCATCGCCACTATCACCACAATTTCGTGCCCGCGCCGAGCGGTCCCAGCATCTCTCCCAACATGGGCGGCAACGGCGGATTGGGAAATGGATTTGGCTATGGTAATTATGGTTTTGTGCCCTATTACGGCGGGTATGGTTACGGCTATCCAGGCTTTCCGCCGTCGGGTTACGTCTACCCGCAGAGCTATTTCGCCAATCCGAACTACGGCCAGTGGGGCGGCTTCCGTCCTTAGCAGTCTCCCGCAGCTTCGATGTGCCGCAATGGCGTCCGGAAGGAATGCTCTCGCCGACTGAACGGAGCGCCTGAAGTTAGGCTGGCTGCTGCTTGGAACCGATCCGAACTCGAATCGCCTCACACAAGCGCAGCATGGTGGGCACATCGAGCTCTTCGGCGCGGGACGATTCGCCAAACCCTAGCGCCGCCATGATTTCGTCGACGTCAGCCTTTTCGAGCTGTTCCTTATATGCGCTATAGATGACGCTGCGCAAGAACTTGCGGCGATGAAAGAACATTGACCGCGCGAAGACGTGAAAAAACCGCAAATCCGGAATCGCTGCGCGCCAGTCGTTGCGGATCGCGACGTGCACGATCGCTGAATGGACCTTGGGCCGCGGCCAGAACACGCTGGGCGGCATGATGCGGACCAAAGATACCTCGCACTGGGCCTGCATCCACACGCTGAGAGCGCCATATTCCTTGGTCGAAGGCCTGGCGACGATCCGATCGGCAAGTTCCTTTTGGATTGTGATCGTCATGCTCGTCGGCAGCACGTCGCAAGCCAGCAGATTGGAGATGAGCGGCGTGGCGATATTGTAGGGCAAATTGGCGACCAGCTTGAAGCGCCGATCGTGGCCCGCCGCCAGCTTCTCGCGCACGCCATTGAGCACTGCGGGATGGATCGTATTCTTGTTCTTCAGTGCATCCTGCTGCAGGAGCGTTACGTTGTCGAAATCGACCAGCTCTTCGCTCGCCAGTTGGTGCATCTGCGGGTCGACTTCGACGCTGACCACTTCCGCCGCGGCGCCGGCCAGCATTGCCGTAAGCGACCCAGTGCCCGTGCCAACCTCGAGAACCACATCGCGACCATCGACGCGCGCCGTCTCGAACAACAGCCGCAACAGATTCAGATCAATCAGGAAATTCTGCCCGTGCTTCGTCTTGGGGCGAATCCCGACCTGCTCGAATCGCCGCATCAAGAAGGAGAGAGTTTGGTTCGACATAGAAAGGAGGGATGTAATGAGCGGGAGATAAAACGAGCCGGCTGGCGGAACGAGAAAGAAAATGCAGCGAAACAGCGCTTTAAGCTGCCCGACTTCCGCCTCATGCCTCCTGACTTGCGAGAAGCTTCTGCACGTATTTGGCCAATAGATCGGTTTCAAGGTTCACTCGGTCGCCAATCGCGCGGCGGCCGAGTGTGGTGACCGCAAGCGTGTGCGGAATCAACTGTACGCTGAAGCGATCGCGCTGGACATCGACAAGCGTCAAACTCACGCCGTCGATCGCCACCGAGCCTTTCGCGGCAAGCTGTCGGCCGAGTTCCGCGGGGAATTCAAACCACATCGTCGTCCAATCGCCATCCTGGTCGCGGTGCATAACTGTGCCCACGCCGTCGATGTGTCCGGTAACAAAATGCCCTCCCAAGCGGTCGCCAACGGCTAACGACGATTCCAGGTTGACGGCGCAGCCGGGACGCAACTCGCCCAGATTGGTCCGCTTTAGCGTTTCCGGCCCCGCCTCGAAGGAAAGGATTCCCCTCTCGTTCGCGACCACGGTCAGGCAGCAACCGTTGACGGCAATGCTGTCCCCGACTTTCGCCGTTGCGGCGAGCTTGGGCGAACTCACGAACAGCCGCTTTGCGGGCGGTTCGGACCGAATCTCCGTAATTTCCGCCAGCGTTTGGACCAGCCCGGTGAACATCTAGAACAACGGCTCCTTATGCGGGCGTCGCTGCACATATTCCTGCCAGACATATTGCACGGGGCCTTGCAGCACGAAGAATCCGCTGATAAGCGGAACGGAGTAGCCGCGGATGACCATCACCGCCACCAAAGCAAACAGGAGCGTCACCATGTGGCCGAAGCTGCCTTGACTGAACATCTGGTTGACGACGTGCGGATACGGAATGCGGGAGACCATCAGCAGTGCGACGAGCACAGCGAAAAAAGGGAGGATGTTTTGCATCCAAACGTCGACTGTTTGGGCGTATTCCAAGCCCAAGACCGAGCCTTCGCGACGCAATTCGTAGAACAAGATGCCAAAGCTCGCAATCGCCGCCGCCGCCGCCGGGCTCGGTAAACCGGTGAAGTGCAAATGATCGTCGTTCTCGTCGGTCTCAACATTGAACCGAGCCAGCCGCATGGCCGCGCATGCCGCAAACGCGGCGGCGATGACCCAGACGGTGTCCTTATGAGCAAATGTGAACGCCGGACACATCTTCACCAATAAGATTGCCGGCGCAACTCCGAACGTGACGAGATCGCAGAGGCTGTCGAGCTGGGCTCCGAAATCGCTGGTGGCTTTCGACAGCCGCGCTACGTGACCGTCGAGCGCGTCGAACAGCATGGCCAAAAAAATCAACCAGCCGCTAAGCATGCAGTTGTGCGTGTCGTCCTTCGGATCGAGCGCTCGAATGGCTTTGATCGGACTCATTGTGCCGATCCGAGCCGCTTGCGGCACCATCGCGGTTTCGGGCCGCTCGACTCGCGCCGCGACTACAATCGCAAAGAAGCCGCAAACCAGGTTCGCCAACGTAAACAACGTGGGCAAAACCGCGACCGTGCGAATCTTGCTCATGGACGAGACTCCGAGGAGGTTGCGGAATTCGGGACGCGGAATGCCGAGTCGCCATCGGAGGATCTAGCATCGGCCGCCTGGGCCGAATTCCGCATTCCGCGTTCCATATTTGACCCATATCGGGCGATGACGCTACTGCCTGCCTTGACCTTCTGACCCACTCGAACCTCGACTGATAAACCCACTTCGCGCGGGACGATCAGTTCGGTGCGCGAACCGAGTTTGATCATGCCGAATTGATGGCCGCGCTCGATCAATTCGCCCGA
>JAICIG010000185.1 GCA_025924495.1 Pirellulales bacterium
GCCTGAGATTCAAAGGCGTTTGGACGACGCTGAAAGACCGCTTACTTCTGCAGCCCGCCTGCGGAATGGCCGAATGGTTGAACCGCTACGACGAAGCGCTCCGCCGAGCGGCAAAAAAGAAACATCCCAACCGCAGCCAACATCGCACTTAACCAAGAAAGGCGCACACCAGGCGACAAAAGTCCACGAAATTTGTGAAAGCTCAACGCAAGACAGCCACCGCGGAAGGTGACCCTCCTGCCCCTGCCGAGTAAAAGTAAGTGGCATTGGGCGTCAGCCTCCGTATTGAAGCGACGAGCGAGATACGGTGTATACAATCCCGAGAGAGGTCGACCGTGAGAGAACCAGCCGTCGTGAAAGTGTTGAATGAACAGGGGACTTACGTCCCCCGCTCGCCTTACGGCGGACGGCACATGGAATGTGCCTGCTACTTTAGAAGGAATTGCGTCGCACGGCGATGACGGGCTCGAGCGGCTGCTCAAGCGGCAAGGCAAAGAACGACATCCGCTCGTCCTGACTCACGAGCGGCGCGGCGCCGAGCAGATTCGTCAGTTCTGCTTCGAGTCCAGCGGCCCGATCGGCATAGCCGAACCGATCGATGTAAATTCCCTGAAATCCCTTCTCGGCAATGGCATCAAGAAACTGTGCGGTTGGCTGCGCAGTCGCTTCGCGCTGCCAGGCATCTTCCTCGCGCCCCTTCATGACGCCATAGCTCCAGCGCAACGAACTCGAATGAAAATAGGGCCGGAACTGCTGATACTCGCCTACGCCATAGATCGGCGGCGACTCGGGGAAGGGAAAATAAGGGAGTTGAAACACCATGGCGTTTGCGGGCAGCAAGCCCTCGACGCGACCAATGAACTCGGCGTCGTTGGTAAACTCGGCGTTCAGCCCGGCGTAATTCGGCATGCGACCGCGTCCTGCTTCGTCGATGATGCCGACGAATGCCAGCAGTGTCAGCAGCGCCGCAAATTGCCATTTAGGGCGGCCCTTCTCGATCCACCAAACCGTCAATTGGTCGATCAGCAATGCTACGGCGAACAGCGAGAACAAGGCAATGAAAATACTCAGCCGGTTATAACAGCGAATCTGTGGCGAGACGAGGAAGTTGAACAGCGAGCCGAAGCCGCCGATAGTCGCCAGCAATACTGTGAGCACATTGAAGGTCGCCAATCCCGACAAGATGCTCGGCTGAACCTCGCGAGAGCGCCGCGGCAACAGCAGCCCGACGAGAAACAGGAAACCCGCTCCGCCAATAATTCCAAGCGAGGCGCCTTGCTTTTCGCCATCGGCGAGCGGCCAGCGATCATATTTTTGACGTACGCGCGCGAAGCGATCGAGGCGATGCTGAGAATCCGGCAGCAGCAACTGGCCAATTTTCAGACCGTGAATATCGGCGTCTCGAGGATCTCGATGAGCAACCGCTGGGTTCGAACCATGCTCGCGCCAATAGAGCAGGCTCGGCGTCACATTCGCCACAACTCCCGCCGAGGTGATCGCGGCCAGGACGCATGCTGCCGCCAACGGGCGCCAGCGGCGTGTGTCGAGCGCCGCAGCGACGCCAGCCGCAAGCAGCAGAAAGCAAGCAAAGAAAGCGTAGTAAACACCCGCGCAGGACTGCAGCGCAGCAATCGCCAGGGCTCCGAACCAGCGCCATCTTTCGCGTGACTCGCGCGGTGCTTCGCTCTCGAGCGCGGCGCCCAGGCGGCCCAAATACAGCCACAAGGCGACCATGATCGAGAGCGGAACAATATAGTAGCCGGCCAGAAACAAATGCTGCTGGCCGCGTACGAAATGGTACGGCAAGAACGTATAGAGCAGGCTTGCGATAAGCGCCGAAGGATACGAAACGTCAAATCGCCGCAACACAAATAAGGCGCTGAGCGTCGCAAAGGGAAAGCCAATCAAATAGTAAAGATTGAAGGCGACCGCATAATTCGGCGACGCGAGGCAGAGCAGCTTGATCAGAAGGAAATGCAGGCTGTCCGCCATGGGAAAGTCGTGCATGTCCATGCCCGCCGGCGCGCCGAGGCTGGGATTATGCAGATACCAGCCATGCTCGAAGATGCCTTTGACCCACATCTGAGTCAGCAGCGCATCCCAGAAGTTATTCATCGGAACCGACAGATCGGCATGCCAGAGTTTCATGATCCGCGCCAGGATCACCGTCGACAGTGCTGCGGCTGCCACGTAAGACGCGCATGCGACAAGCAATTCTCGGACGCGCGACTGAGCCGGTTGGTCGCGAACTTCCGCCGCCGCAACAAGTTTCTGTGCGGGGCGCGAAGTTTTTGGAGGACGTGTTACAGTAGCCATGCTGCTTTACGGTTGAATTTCTCAGCCATCCCCAAGCGGCTCCGCCCGAGCCATTTTTCAACTATCCGCCTTCACCGGTTCGCTACGCCGCGCGCCTCTTGCCCGCCGTGATGGCAAAAAACTCGACGAAACTCTGCTCGACATAATCCAGCATTTCCGCCGTCAGCCCCGGATAGACGCCAATGAAGAATGCGTCGTGCATGATTTTGTCGGCATTTTCCAGGCCGCCGACGACGCGGTGCGCGATGTGAGCAAAGGCCGGCTGGCGCAGTAGATTGCCGCCGAACAGTTGCCGCGTTTGAATCCCTTTCTGTTCCAAATGCCGCACGAGATCGGCGCGACGGAACGGCGCCCCGTCTCGCACGGTAAGCAGTAATCCGAACCAGGACGGATTGCTGTGTGGCGTGGCTTGCGGCAGCAGGAGATATTCTTCGTAGGGCTTGAGGGCCGCTATGAGCCGGGCGTGATTGGCTCGTCGCGCGGCGACGAAATCGTCAAGCTTCTTGAGTTGTTGCCTGCCGATTGCCGCTTGCACGTCGAGCGGCTTCAGGTTGTAGCCCAAATGACTGTAAACGTATTTGTGATCGTAGCCTTCGGGCAGCGAACCCAGCTTCCAGCCAAATCGCTTGCCACAAGTGTTATCCTGTCCCGAAGCGCACCAGCAGTCGCGTCCCCAATCGCGGAACGATTCGGCAATCCGTCGTAGGCGCCCATTGCCGGTCAGCACGGCGCCTCCTTCGCCCATCGTCAGGTGATGCGGCGGATAGAAACTTTGGGTGGCCAGATGGCCGAACGTGCCCGTCCTTCGGCCGCGGTACTCGCTCCCTAGTGCGTCGCAATTGTCTTCGACCAGGTACAGGCCATGACGCCGTACGACGTCCTGAATGCCATCCAGATCGTAGGGATTGCCGAGAGCGTGTGCCAACATGATCGCCCGCGTCTTGTCGGTGACGGCGTCGGCCACGCGGTCGACCAACACGTTCGCCGTATCCAAGGAGACGTCCACGAACACGGGCACGCAGCCGTGCTGCACAATGGGCGTAACGGTGGTCGGAAAGCCTGCTGCGACCGTGATGACTTCGTCTCCCGGCTTAAGCGGTCGCTCTAGTTGCGGACTCGTTAGGGTGGCAAAGGCGACCAGGTTGGCGCTCGAGCCCGAGTTGACAAGCAAGGCATGTTTGGCGCCGACGTAGGCGGCTAATTCGCGCTCGAAGGCGGCGCCTTGTTCGCCGAGGGTCAACCAGAAATCGAGCACGGAATCGACGGCCGCAACCATTTCTCGCTCATCGAAAACCCGACCAGCGTAGGGGACCTTGCTTACGCCAGGAGTAAAGGGGCGGTCGGCATGCCGGGCATGATAGTAGTCGCGGACCAGGTCGAGAATCTTGTCATGCAGTTCTTGCGTCATGTAGGTCGTCAAACTCCTGAAAAACTGGTCTCTATGCAATGGCGTCGATGCAATGACCTAGACCGAGAAATCAGACGGAATTCATGTAGACAGCGCCCGTCGTGGCGTTCCGTGAAAAGCAACGGCTTATCCGATGCGATTCTGCGGAACGTCACCGGGGGGCTCCCCACATCACTTGTCCTAACGTTCATGCCGCCCGTGCAGACGATGATCTCGTTCGTTCGCGTTTCGCTCCCTCGCGCATGTGATCCACAAACGCTGTGACTTGTTCGCTTACCGCTCGCTCATTCAGGCGATGCTCTGACATCAGGTACTGATAGCTGCCGCAGAACTTCGAGAAGCGATCCTGAATGCCGATGCGACAAATCCAAGTCGGGCAAGCCGCTGCGGCGATCTCCGTAACGGCCGAGCCGAGGCCGCCGAAAACAGAATGTTCTTCCAGCACGATCACCGCCTCATGTTGTCGGCAGATATTTTCGATGCACAATTCATCGATCGGTTTCAGGCAGGGCGCGCTCCAGACCGCGCTGCCCGGCCATGCCGCCGCAACCCGTTCGGCCGTTTTGACCATCGATCCTGTCGCGATCCAGGCGAGCGAACCTGCGCCCGGCCGGAGGCAACGCAGCTCTCCCCAAATGAGCGAGATCGGCGCTTCGTGCACTGCTCCAAGATCAGATTTACCCATGCGCAGGTAAACCGGCCCGGTGGCAGATAGCGCCAAATCCATGCAAGCGGCCATTTCATGGGCATCCGCCGGCGATAGCAGGCCAAGATGCGGGAGAGCACGTAGGGCAGCAACGTCTTCGGTGCTTTGGTGGCTTGTACCCAACGAGCTGTAGACCACCCCTGCTCCATCGCCAATCAGAACCACCGGAAGTTGTTGATAACAGATATCGAGCTTGATTTGCTCGAGTACGCGGACCGGCACGAAGGCGCTGAGACCGTAGACAATCGGGCGCAGACCTCCCTTGGCCAACCCGGCCGCCACGCCAACCATGTTCTGTTCGGCGACTCCGGCGTTAATGTATTGCCGTGGACACGTCTGGCGAAATTCGTCGAACAACGCATAGCCATGGTCGCCGGTCAGCAACACGACGCGTTCATCACGTGTAGCCGCATTGACTAACGCTCTTGAAAAGGCGTTTCTCATCAGGCGGCCTCCCTTTGATTGCCAACTACCTCGAGCTCGGCCATCGCCGCTGCGAAAGTTTCGGGCGTCAGCCGCGTATAGTGCCAGCGATTGTCGTGCTCCATGAACGAAACGCCCTTGCCTTTCACCGTGTGGGCCACCACTGCTTTCGGCCCGTGGCCAGGATGCCGCGTCAGGGCGCCCAGAGTACGTTCAAGCGCGCGTTCGTCGTGCCCGTCGACTTCGCGCGTTTCCAGTCCGAACGATTTCAGCTTGGCCGCAATATTGCCAAGACTCATCACTTCCTGAGTGCTGCCCATCGCTTGAAATCCATTTTCATCGACGATCACCACCAGGTTCGACAGCTCGAAATGGGCGGCAAACAGCAGCCCTTCCCAAATGGAACCCTCGTTGATTTCGCCGTCGCCCACGATAGCAAACACGCGCTGGTCAGAGCCGCGGCGTTTGGCGGCGAGCGCCAATCCCACGCCGACGGAAAGACCATGTCCGAGCGAGCCGGAACTGACTTCTAAACCAGGCACGTGGGCGTCGGAAAGTCCCTTCAGTCGCGTTCCATCCCCGAAGTAGCGTGCCAATTCGTCATCGGTCAACCAGCCGAGTTCGCGCAGGCAGGCGTACTGCGCCATCACGCCATGCCCTTTGCTTAGAACCAGGTAATCGCGATCCGAGGCGCGGGGGCCATCGCCCAGGCGTAGCTGCGAGCGATAGAGCACCGCCATGATTTCAATCAGCGAAAACGCGCAGGCAATGTGCACGGTCGATCCGGCATGCGCCATGCGGAGCACTGTCTTTCGTAATTCGCGAGAGTCGAAGTTGGTCATCGGATTGGCCATGTAAGGCGTTGGATGATTGTTCGTGTCGTCAGGTCAACGGGCGCGGGAAGGGCGAGCCGGCATTCCAGATCCTTTGGCCGCCATTTCCATCGCCACCAACTCGGCGGGCCGCAGCAGCCAGAGCGTGGCATGTTGCTCAGCCACGGCCAGCGGCGCCAGTTGATAAAAGTGCAGAAAGGGTCCGGCAACCATGTCCCCGCCGGATGAGACTGCCACACGCAGTTCGGATCGCGGCGTCTTGCTCCAATAGCGGTGCGTTGGGCCGCAGCGTTCGGCAACGCCCCACACGGTGCGCCGCTCGCCGCGTTCATAGAGCGCGAGATTGGCGCGGAACACGGCGTGCCACACGGCCCAATAGTTGCCCGCCACGTGCGTGCAACGGTGGTCGAGCAACTCCCGCGTGCTCATTCCAGGAGGGTTTCCGTTTGACTCGGCGTAATAATATGGATCGAGATCGCGATAGACGCCGGCCAGCGAGGGACGTCCGTAACTGAATGCCGCCGCCCCCAGCACCAGTGGCACGGCGACTGTGGCAAAGCGATAAGACGCCGGATTGCGAATGAGGCGCGCTAGCGGCGCAACTGCAACGCCCAACAGGGCGGCCTGGACCATCAAAGCGCTGGGAAGAAGGAAGCGAAACGCATACCCATTCGCGACGACCCAATGCCGGGTGCCGATAAATAGGCCAACCAGCGCGGCCGCGGCGATCGCGGCTGCCGCGGCGCGAGCATTTGTCGCGGCCTCTTTTCGCAGATCAGGAACACAGCACGCCGCCACTCCAACGGCGGCGGCCGCCAGCAACGCCCAAGGCCACCATTGCGGCGCCAGCGCCGACCACGTGCTTACGGCCAATCGCCCCCACGTCGCCGGCCACTCGTTGACGGCGAGCGAGGCGAAGTCAGTGTCGTGCGCGGGAGCCAAACGCATCAAGCCGAGGCCTGAACAAAAGCCGATGGCCAGTACGGCCAGCGAGAGGCCGAGCTCGGAGTGCAAGACCGCGTCAAGCGTTCGCCGAAGGATAGCAGGCGAGGAGTGAGTCTGCGAGTTTGAAAAATGGGCCGTAGCTGTTACGGGGCAGACAAGAATGTCTGCCCTCCTGGGTTTCGGCCAGAAGCAAAGAGCGCGGAAGACGATCAGGGGGCCCAAAAACATCGTCGCCGTGCAATAGGCCCAGTGGGCAAGAATCATCAAACCGACCGCCGCGATTCGCCGCGGCGCTAACACCCGATCAACCGCTGCCGATTCAAGCAAGATCAAGCTGCTCAGGCCGAGGAACAGCCAGACGCCATACTGCGTGTCAATGAAGTACTCGAAGCGGTAGTAATCAGGCGTTAAAGCCACAAATGCCGCCACACTCAGCATGCCCGCAATCGGAAAGGTCACGTTTCGCAGCAAGTAACGTGGCAAAAGGAAGAGCGAGGACAGGCCGCAAAACAGATACAAGTCGTCCTGGAGCAGCAGATTGAACAATGGATGTTTTACCGGTCGCGCAATGAGCGGGCCGAGCATGCCGATGCGATCCAGGTCCCAATAAAACGGCATCCAGCGATACAAGCTGATGAGCGCCGGCAATAAGGAATCGGAGTGCTGCGACCGGTGCAATGAACCCAGATCAATCCACAAAGCAGCAGCCGCGCAAACCAGGAGGTAAGGCCAGAGCGCAGGCAGCCGTCTGCCTCTCTGCGACTCGGCATAATTCTGGGTTGGGGATGTCATGCGGGCCTATGAATTGAAATTTGATGGTTGCGAATGGGATTGGGCCTGCGCGACTCTTCACGCATCCTTCGGTTGCTTTGACGCGGAGCGCACATGCCAGGCGGCCACGGGCGAGGCAAGATGCCCGGCATCAAGCCGCGGCAACTCGCTGGGCGGCTCGAAATTGAGTGCGTAGTCCACCAGCCACAACGGCCGGCGTTTGCTTTCCGCGTAGATCTTGGCGATGTACTCGCCTAGCACGCCGATGCCCAAAGACATTACGCCCAGGTTGATCAGAAGCAGCATCAGTACCGTCGTGACGCCGCGCGGCGGGCTCGTCAGAAAGGACATGACGAGGTACACCATCGCCAGCACAGCGGCAACCGACAGCACGCCCACGCCGAGCAAACTGAACATTCGCAATGGCTTAATTGAGAAGCTGAAAATCGCATTGAGCGTGAAGCCAATCAGATAGGCCAGGTTCACCTTGCTGGCGCCTTTCGCTCGTCCGCAGCGCACATAAGGAATGCCAATCTGGCGATAACCCAGCCAGTGGATCAGTCCTCGAACATATCGATTGGTTTCGCTCAATTGCGCGAACGCGTCTCGCACGCGCCGGGTGATTAAGCGAAAGTCTCCGCTGTGCGCCGGCAACTTGATGTCGTCGCTCATCCAGGTGATCAGCCGCATCGCCATCATCGTAGGAATGATGCGCAACTGACTTTCGCCCGTGCGCTTCTCGCGCACGCCGTAGACGATGTCGTAACCTTCCAGCCAGCGGGCGACGAAGGTCGGAATCAGTTCGGGCGGATCTTGCAGGTCGGCGTCGATCACCATGATGGCGTCCCCCTGAGCGGCGAGCATGCCAGCGGTAATCGAGTTCTGATAGCCGAAGTTTCGGCTCAACCGCAGGAATTTCCAGCGAGCGTCTTGCTGGCAAATCTCCTGCATCATTTCCGGCGTGCGATCGGTGCTGCCGTTGTCGACCACCACCACTTCGAAAGGCATATTCAGCCCTTCCAGCACGCGATTCAGCGTCGCGTAGGTGTCGGAAAGCACTTCCTGCTCATTGAGCACCGGAACCACCATGCTGAAGAGGCGATCGGCGTTTGCGTTATTCATAGTCGCCTGACGTTGATTCGTTGATTTGAATGGTTGGCATGAACGTCTACTCTAGGCAGCCCGCGCCCCTGCAAACTGGCTGCGCCACTCCCAGGTGCACTCAATTCCGGTACGGAGGTCGTAACGCGGACGCCAGCCGGTCAATTGGCTGGTGCGATCGATGCTGGCGACCCATGCGCTTGGCTCGTCAGGACGCGCGGGCTCGCGTCCGAATTCCGCTTTAATGCAGCTCCCCGTCGCGAAGGTTTCGACGATGGTTTCCACCATGTCGCGCACGCAGTGTTGGCGGCCGCTGCCGGCATGCAGAACCTGCCCGCGGGCAGCCGGCGAATTCGCCGCAAGCTTGAATAACTCCAGGCAATCCTCGACATAGATGAAATCGCGCGGCTGATTGCCAGAAGTAACTCGCGGCGTTTGGCCGCGCGAGAGACAATCCATCACATAAGGCACAAGACGGCTCGGATCTTCGTAAGGTCCATAGGCCGAAAAGACTCGCACGGTCGTTACCGGGCGCCCCTGACGTGCTGCCGCCTGGCACAACATCGTCGCGGCAGCCTTCGACACGGCATAATCCGTGCGAGGTTCGAGACGATCGTCTTCATGCATTGGTCCGGCCTTATGGCCATATTCCGACGAGCTGCCCGCTTGCACCAGCATGCGGTAGTCGTGCTTATCGAGCGCTTCGAGCAAGTTGCATGTGCCTAGCAAATTGCTGGCAAGAATGGCTGCACGGTCCTGCTGCTGGTACAACGCCCCGTGAGCCGCCAGGTGGTAGACGATCTCGGGTCGGCTGGCTTGCACGGCCCGCTGCACCGCTGCCAGATCGCGCAGGTCAGCAAGATACGCGGCGAATCGGCCTTCCAAACCGGCCAATCGCCAGCGCGGCGATTGGTC
This sequence comes from Pirellulales bacterium, assembly GCA_025924495.1. The sequence continues at coordinate 9,419 of JAICIG010000185.1, forward strand.
GCGAAGGAGCAAATGCACCTCATGCCCTTCGTCAATCAGGTCACGCGCAAGGCAAGCGCCGATAAAGCCGGTCGCTCCGGTGATCAAGACTCTCTCGCGATTCATCGCAGGCCTTTTATTCCCGAGAACTGCCGCTGAATTCCGAAGCGGCGTTTGTCGCTCAACCCGCCTTGCGCAAAGGAGCGAGCCGAATGCCGCCCCGAGCTGCGTCGAGCGCGGTCAGATAGCTGCGATACCAGTCAATCGTCTCCACCAGCGCTTCATCGAGCTGGTAGCGAGATTTCCAGGCCAGCAGCTCGCGTGCTTTGGCGGCCGACAGGTACTGATGCTTGATCTCGTTGGAGGCCTCGCCGCGCACGTCCGGCTCCAGCGACGCGCCCATTCGCCGCAGAATTCTTTCGACCAGCTCCAGCACGGTCACTTGAATTTCCGTCGAAAAGTTGAAAGCCTGTCCGACCACCTCCGGGTTCGAGGCCATGCATTCCGCCAGGTGCAGATAGGCTGCGGCGCCGTCTTTCACGTAAAAATAGTCGCGAACGTAACTGCCGTCGGAACGGATCACGGGCCGCTGGCCGCGCAACACGGAGCGAATCGTGCCCGGCACGATCCGGTTCCAATTCAGGTCTCCTCCGCCATAAAAGTTGCCGCAACGCGTCACACAAACCGGCAAACGATACGTGTGATGGTAAGTCAGTGCGAGGATGTCGGTGCAGGACTTGCTGGCGTCGTACGGATGCCGTCCTTCGAGCGGAGCATCTTCGGTGTACGGCAGCGCCGTTTGCTCGCCGTAAGCCTTGTCGGACGACGCGACGATGACCTGCGGATTCAAACCGCAGCGACGGGCGGCTTCCAGCAGACACCACGTGCCTTTGATGTTGGTCTCAAATGTCGACAACGGGCTGCGATTGGCCACGCCCACGATTGTCTGAGCGGCCAGGTGAATGACCGTCTGGATCTCGTACTCGGCAAGGGTACGTTCCAATTGCGTCTCGTTTTCCACGCAACCGTGAACGATATCGATGCGGCGGTCGAGACCGCCGCGCACCAGTTCGCTGTGCGACACGCGATCGCGAACGAGGCCCACGACGTGAGCGCCTCGGTCCAACAGCGCTCGTACTGTCCACGAGCCGACCAACCCGGTGCAGCCCGTGACGAACACGCGACGATCCTGCCAAAACGCATTCGCTTCAGTCATCAAGAGGATTTCCTGCTTCAAGCTTTGTCTGTAATGAATGTTTCAGGCCGCTTTGCGAAGCCGCGGCTTCTCCCACGTCGCCCAAGGCGCGCTCGCTTGCGACCATAGAGCGTTGAGATGATGGTGATCGCGGCTGCTGTCCATGGGATGCCAAAAGCCGTCGTGCAAATAAGCCATCAGTTCGCCGTCGTCAGCCAGCCTGGTCAGCGGTTCGCGTTCGAGAATCAACTGCGGATCATCTTGCAAGCGGCTGAGAAATTCTCGTTGGAAGACAAAGAAACCGCCGCTGATCCGGCCTCGCGCCGTGAGCGGCTTTTCCATGAACTCCACAACGCGCGGCCCATGGAGTTCGATCTCGCCGAAGCGACTGGGCGGCTGAATTGCCGTCACAGTGCCAAGCTTGCCGTGGCGGCAATGGAAGTCGAGCAACTGTCGGAGGTCGATGTCGGCCACTCCGTCGCCATACGTCAGCATGAACCGCTCGCCGGTAACGTACGGCTCGATCCGTTTGACCCGACAGCCAGTCATGGCATCGGCGCCCGTCTCGGCCAGCGTCACGTGCCAATCGGCTTCCGCCACGTCATCGTGCACCTGCAGCTCGTCGGGGCAACCGAGGCGCAGGCTGAAATCGACCCCGGCCAGGTGATATTCGAGGAAATAACGCTTGATGACCCAACTGCGATAGCCCAGGCAGAGCACGAAATCGGTGAAGCCGAACTGAGCGTACGACTTCATGATGTGCCACAAGATCGGGCGCCCGCCGATTGGAATCATGGGCTTGGGGATATCGTCGGCCACGTCGCGGATGCGGGTTCCCTGTCCGCCGCAAAGAATGACCACCTGCATCGCGCAGAATCTCCCGTGCCCGAAACCAAAGTTGAGCGGTAAACCCGCCCGAGAAGTGGAAGCTGAAAGGAGGCGTTGAAATACCTAAAAGCGGACGAATCGAAAAGATCAGTATTTGCGAGAACCGCGACCTGGTCATCTTGTCGGGCATCTAACTCAACTAATTGCCGTTTAGCGATTTAGGGGTGAACCGCAGGCGTTTCGGCCTTGGAGATCACCCCGCAGGTGGCCGACCTGATACTTTGACAATCTTTCCCATCTCTAGCATACTGACCATATTGCCATTTCTAGGCGCGATGATTGTGCTTTGCAGACTTGAATCTTGGCGACACTGCCGACGCCGCGCCCCGCGATGGTTCACGCCCTCGGCGATAGCTTGGGAACGGAGTCCTGAAAGCGCTAAAGAAGGTCGACTCCATTCCTGTCTTGCTTCGAGGACTCTATGCATCTGCGACACTTCGCCGCCTTGGCCCTATTGGCTCTGATAGCGTCGAGCTATAGCGCGAGTTTCGAGGCGCCCGTCGCTGCCAAAGAGAAGACAGAGCGGGCAGGTTCCGGCGCGCGGGCTGGCGATGCCGCGGGGATTTCAAGCGCCCCTGACGATTCGCGCGCGGCCAAGCCCGCAGAGGGTTCGAGCGCCACGCGAGGGAGCAAACCAGCGGCCAAGACGTTCCGCAAAACGGCGGACAACAATCAGGAATTTGAGAAAGACCCGTTCCTGGAGCTGACGGATCCGCGCACTTATCGCTTGAAGGTTCTGGTGCGTATTGACGCCCCAGCCGACAGCGACTGCGAGAATGTGGTAGTCGTGGCGCCCACTCCGATGGATTGGCCCGAGCAGCAGGCGCGCTTGCTAACCGAGAAATACACCGAAGGGGGCAAGCTCGAGTACACCGTCAAGCCCGGCCAATGCAAGACCTTTAGATTCATCATGCCGACCATCGAGGCGGGCAAGTCAGCCTCGGTGGAATTGCTGTATGAAATGACGCGTTGGCGGATGGAGTTTGTCGCTCCGCCCGATGAACTCGGCCTGCCCCACGGGGCTCCCAGCGAAGTCCGCGATCAGTTCGCCGGCCCGGCGCCGGGCTTGGAAATGAAACATCCGAAGATTGTCAACCTGGCCCGCGATCTTGAGAAGAGCCATAAAGAAGACGGCGCCTGGGAAACGGTCAAAGGCTTTTGGGATTGGACCCGCGACAATGTCGACTTTCAGAACGGCAATTTCCGCGGCGCGTTGTTCGCCATCGAACAAGGCTGCGGCGATTGCGAAGAGATGAGCGCGCTGTTCGTCAGCATGTGCCGCCTGTCGAAAGTGGTCGCCCGCAGCGTGTGGGTTGAAGGACACAACTATCCGGAGTTCTATCTGGTCGACAAAGAAGGTCGCGGGCACTGGATTCCGGCCCAGGTCGTCGGTCCCGAATGGTTCGGCGAAATGACCGAATACCGGCCCATCTTTCAGAAGGGAGATCGCTTCCTCGACCCCTTCCATCGCAAATATGTCCGTTATACGCCGCAGACCGTGAAGGCGGACGGCAAAGTTGAGCCGAAGCTGACGGTCGAGCACCAGATCATCGCCGACTCCGACATCAATGGACCTTCGTATAAGAATCCTAAGTAGCCCGAGTCGCTCATCCGCTCAAGTTCGCGCGTCAAACCGGTTGCAGCATTTAGAGGACACGTGGCGCGGTTCGGCCGTCAAATGATTACTGATTCCGTTCGCCAAAAACTGCGTTTCACCGCGGGGCTGTTGGCGGCTCTGTCGATCCTATCTCTCGCGGACGCTCGCACGGTACGCGCGGGCGACAGCGCCGGCAAGGCTCCCCAAAAAAGCTCCGACGCGGAACAATCGCTGATCGACCGCCGGACGCAACGTCTCAAACAACTGCCGGCGCCGCCAGCGCCGCCCAAAGTCGAACTGCCGACGAACAACGCCATCGATCAGTTCATCGTTGCTTCCTGGCAGAAGGCGGATCTACCGACCGCGAAAGAGCCGCCTGAACTGTGCGATGACGCTGCATTTGCGCGACGAGTGTATCTCGACGTGATCGGCGTAATCCCGCCCGTCGTGGAGATGAATCGATTCCAGGCCGATCGCTCGCCGCAGAAAAGGTCGAAGCTCATCGATCAGTTATTAGGCCGGCGCGCCGAGTATGCGGCGAACTGGACGCCGTTCTGGGAAGACGCCTTGGCCAGCCAACCCGTGCTGGGCCAGGGCGGCATTCCGACCCGCGGGAATTATCGCGACTGGTTGCTCGACAGCTTCGAGCAAAATCGCCCCTACGACGTAATGGTGGCCGAGCTGATCGACCCGGCCATGCCAGGTCGGCATCGCGAGACGAGCGAAGACTTGCTCGGCACGAAATACTTGATCGGCTACGTGCGGAATGAAGACCATCAGGTCACGCTGCAGACGGCGGCCAACGTCGGCCAGGTGTTTCTGGGCACAAGCATGAAGTGCGCCAGTTGCCATGATCACTTCGAAAACGCCGAATGGCCGCAGGACCGGTTTCTGGCGTTCGCCGGGCTGTTTGCGCCGCAGGATCTGGAACACATCCGTTGCGATGCGAAAACCGGCAAATTCGTGCCGGCTAAGTTTCCCTTCGATTTGCCCGGCGCCCCCCAGGAAGCGCCCAGCGTGCTAGGCGGACGCTTGCATCTCGCGGCCCAGCAGCTCACTGATCCGGCGAATCCGCGATTTGCCAAGACGATCGTCAATCGGCTCTGGAAGCGCTACTTGGGCCTCGGGCTCTTCGAGCCGGCCGATGACTTCCGCGAGGACGTGGCAGCCAGCCAGCCCGACTTGCTCGCGTGGCTGGCACATGACTTTCTCGAACATGGCTGCGATCTGCAGCACACGATCCGGCTGATTCTAAACAGCCGCACCTATCAGCAGCGTTACGATGCCGAACTGGCCGATTCATTTGAGTTGGGCCAGCCCGCCGCTGAACGTTTTTACCGC